>PATO01000022.1 GCA_002712415.1 Actinomycetota bacterium
TTTTTGTTTTCCCTACTTTTTTATCTCGGTGGCTTGGTAGTGGAGCTGGAATTCCTTGTGAAGACCCTGATTTTTTAAGGATTTCAAGAAATCGCCCGGCTACGCTTTTCGGATTTACATTTTGTTCTCCGATAGCTGCATAAAGTGCTTCTGAATCCGAATAATTTAGTGTTTCACAGACTTCTTGCAAGGTTTCGCTCTTCAAGAGTTTGAAGGTAGGTAAACCTTCCTTGCGTAAAGATTCAGCAAGCGCTTCTCGCCCAGCATCGATAGCGTCTTCTCTTCTTTCACGCGTGAACCACTGACGAATTTTTGAACCCGCTCTGTGCGTTTTTGCAAATCTTAACCAATCTTGCGATGGCCCCGCATCTTGGGCATTACTCGTTAATATTTCTACTGTATCACCGGACTGCAGAACTGTATCTAAGGGGACAAGGCGTTTGTTTACTCGAGCGCCTCTGCAGGCATGGCCCACCTCTGTGTGTATTGTGTATGCAAAGTCAATAGGAGTTGATTTTGATTCAAGGGTCACGACTTCACCTTTGGGTGTAAACACAAAAACCTCATCTTGGTCTAAGTCCATCTTTAAGTTAGTCATGAATTCAAGTGGATCCTCGGTTTCCTCTTGCCAGTCAACAATGCGTGAAAACCACATGTATTCTTTTTCATCTACTTGTTCTTTATAACTAAAATGTGCAGCTGCACCATGTTCAGCTCTGTGATGCATATCACGTGTTCTTATTTGAACTTCAAGTGGTTTTCCTTGAGGGCCAATGACTGTGGTGTGGAGGGATTGATAGAGGTTAAATTTGGGCATTGCTATGTAATCCTTAAACCGTCCTTGTACGGGGTGCCAAGTCGCATGGATTGATCCGAGCGCCCCATAACAGTCTTTAACCGATTCGACTATTACCCTAATGCCCATAAGGTCGTAGATTTCATCAAACTCTCTACCTTTGATTACCATCTTTTCGTAGATGCTCCAGAAATGTTTTGGTCGGCCATGCACTTCTGCTCCAACCATCAATTCATCAAGCCGAGACTTAACATCAGCTAAAATCTGTGCAAGATAGAGATCCCTTTCGGGAGCCCTATCGGCTACCATTTGGTCAATTTGGGCGTACCATTTGGGGTGCAAAGCAGCGAAAGAAAGATCCTCGAGTTCATTTTTAAGCCCTTGCATACCTAATCGATGGGCAAGAGGGGCATAGATATCTAGCGTCTCGGTTGCTATCCGCTGCTGTTTCCACTTAGGCAATGACGCAATTGTTCGCATGTTATGAAGCCGATCTGCGAGCTTGATGAGAAGGACTCTGATGTCTTTTGCGACTGCTACTAACATTTTTCTCATTGAAGCAGCTTGTTGAGCTTCTTTAGTTTCGAATTTTATTCGCTCTAGTTTGGTTACACCATCGACGATAGAAGCTACTTCATGTCCGAATACTTCTTCGATACGTTCAAATGCCTCTTCTGTATCTTCAAGAGTGTCGTGAAGTAAAGCAGCTATGATCGTTGACTCATCAAGCCCCAGAGATGCAACAATCTCCGCAACTGCAACAGGGTGGGTAATATAAGCGTCCCCGGATTTACGAATTTGGCCATCGTGTGCCTCTTGGGCTTCTTGGTATGCTCGTTTGATTTGATCTGTTTCCATAGCAGCATGATGCCTCAAGAACATTTCCAACACCTGATTAAGTTCAGCAGAGGGTTCCTCTTCAATCCGATTCCACAAGCTAACTTTTTTTGTAATCAAGCTCATGCCTATAAGCCTATCTTAGGCAAGCACTAGTCGTAAGTCAGAAGGGCATGATGCGGGTAATTTGCTATCTCTTTCCTTCCATTCAAGAACTCAAGCGACGCTAGGAATATAAATCCGACAACTCTTCCACCGATGCGTTCAACAAGTTTTGCAGCAGATTTCGCAGTTCCACCAGTTGCGAGAATATCATCAACAATCAGCACATTAGACCCCTCAGGTACAGCACCACATTGCATCTCGAGAGAGGATTCACCGTACTCTAAAATATAGTTTTGGGCTACAGTTTCACCCGGCAGTTTGCCTGGCTTTCGAATGGGGATGAAGCCCAAATTCAGGAAGTTAGCTACTGCTGAACCAAGGATGAACCCGCGAGCTTCAATACCAGCGACATACTCTACCTCTTCAACTTCAAATGAGTGCGCCATCAGCGACACCGCTGTTGTAAAGGCAGTAGCATTTCCTAATAAAGGAGATACGTCTTTGAAGTTGACTCCTTCACGGGGAAAATCCGGAACATTTTGAATAAATCGTTTCAGATCGGTTACGGATAGTGGCATCTCAATTATTTGCGTTTTTTCCTTGGCCTCGGGGGAATGGCTGGGTTTGATGGCACCTTAACAGCTGCCTGAGAATTTTTTGATCTTTTCTTTACTGCCTCACTTAACCGGTAGGACCTATTGCTATCTGAGTCCGCATCACCAAATTTATTCCTCAAGGTCGTCGCTATAGGTGCCGCAACGAAAAGTGACGAAAAGGTTCCAATTATAAGGCCGATAAGCAATGCCAAGGCGAATTCTCTTAAAGTGACTGCCCCCATGATGCCAGACCCAACAACCAAAACCGAAACAACCGGCAGAATAGAAGTGATACTGGTATTTACGGACCGCATAAATACCTGATTGAGCGCCTTTTCCACTACAGACGTGTAAGTTAGTTTTGAGTTGGAGAGCATGTGCTCGTTGTCTCTAACTTTGTCAAACACTACTAAAGTATCGTAAAGCGAGTAGCCCATGATTGTTAGAAACGCTATTACGGTCGGTGGGGTTACTTCAAACTGGAAAAGTGCGTACAAGCCAACAGTTATCAAAATATCATGCGCTACTGCGATTAAAGCTCCTACTGCCATTTCCCAGCGCAGCCGAATCGTTATATAAAGAGCAATCACAATAAAAAAGACAATCAGGGCATTCACAGCTTTATCTGTTATTTCTTCACCCCACGATGGGCCAGCCGTCGAGACACTGATAGCCGATTCATCCTGACCGGTTAATTCTGCAAGAGCAGCTGTCACTTGTGCAACTATAGGGTCACCACTTTCGCCCTGTTCGAGCGATGTTTGTGCAACTTTGGATAATTCGGTTCGAACACGAAGAACACCCCCGCCTGTTTGGATTCGTGCATCGGCGATGCCTAGCGGGCGCAATGCATCTCGGACCTGTTCTGCTTCAATTCCAGTAGCCTCGACTTCCCATGCTCCGCCCCCTTCAAATTCTAGACCTAAATTTAGTCCTCTGAATCCAAGACTGCTCACTGAAATTATCAGCACTAGTAGAGAACAAAGTCCAATGGGTTTCCAAAGTTTTGCAAAGGGTACCGATGTTTCATTTCTGTACATTCTCCCAAGCAAACTCATGATTCCTCCCCGTGAGAAATTGGAAGGCCACTTAGCCAAGGTCGATCTTGTATTGCTTTCTGCATTCCCATTAATTTTACAACTGGTCTAAGAAAGAAGTATGTGGCCACTAGGTCAAGTATTGATGCAAGTCCAAGCATCAAAGCAAACCCTCTTACAGAGCCGACTGTAAGGAAGTAAAGAATACCGGCGCCTATGAGAGAAGCTAGATTAGCCCAAAAGATGGTTTTGAAGGCTATTGGGAATGACTGATCCACTGCAGAGCGCAGTGTCCTTCCATTTCGTATATCTTCCTTTAAATGCTCAAAGTAAACAACGTTTGAATCTAAAGACGTACCTATGGAGACGATCAAACCAACCACTCCAGCCAGAGTTAATGCCAAACTTCGTGTTTCAGAAAGCCACGAGAGGATTACCCATAACATGGTTCCAGACACCGCTAGAGAAAGCATCGCTGCCAAGCCTAATAGTTTGTAATAGGCGATCATGTAGACAGCCACTAACGCAAGCCCTACCAGGCCAGCGGTAATTCCCGCATCTAAGGAATCTTGACCTAGTGTTGCAGAAACCAAACGGACCCTGCTTCCACTTGTAGGATCAGTTGGATCTCCGAATTCCAAAGGTAATGAACCATATTTCAGCACTAAAGCAGTATCTTCAGCTCGATTCTGATCGAAATTACCGCTTATGACGATTTGGTCTCTTTCGAAGAAAGGGGTATTAACAGTAGGTGCTGATTCGATGACCCCATCAAGGACAATTGCTAGTTGTCCGGTTTGACATTTTGAATTTCGGCTATAACACGCATTAGCTGCTGCGTTGAATAAGTCTATGCCGTCTGCTCCGGAGCGGAAGACAGGGAGAACTTGCCATTCAAACCCTCCTGCGAAGCTAGCATCCGCTGTTTCAAGTGAGGCTCCAGTGAGCATAGTTCTTCCTAAAAGTAGTCGTTGGTAAGGGATTCCTTCAGAGTCAAGCAGAGGAAAAATTACTGGATTCTCTGCTTCGTCATTATCTGCTTCAGTGTTTTCCATACCTAGCGCATCCTCAGGTTCAAACCCTAGATTTTCGCACCCGATACCATCTGGGGTTGAACCCATTGTTTGAGATTCGCTACCTTCTGGGCCCTCTACTGGGAGTTCATCTTGGTCGGTTGGAAGTATTCCGACTGGGCCATCGTTTACCCCGTCAGAGTTCTGATTATTTGCCTGGTCTAATTTTATTGGTACAGCAGGAAGTATCGCGCAAACAGGTCTGAATCGTAACTCGGCTGTCTGGCCAACAACTTCTAAAGCGCGCCTTTGGTCCTCTACCCCGGGGAGTTGAACTACAATTCTATTTCCTTGGCGTGTTATGTCTGGTTCTGCAACGCCTAAACCATCGACTCGATTTCGGATTATCTCAACTGATTTGTCAAGAGCTTCATCGAGTGCATCGCCCCTAAGTTCTGTATCTTCAACAGGTTCAAGAACAACCTCTGCTCCGCCTTTAAGGTCCAATCCCAGCAGAACGCTATTACCTGTGCCTTGGGACCATCCAAATAAGCCACCGACAATAATTAGAATTGATAGCAGAGGGAGAAGAACTTGTTTTTTCATCTCTTTTCATGCCCCCCAAATGAAGAAATTAACTTAGTTCCAAATCGTCATCGTATGTGATCAATCTTGCGACGTTACTTTTAGCTACCTTAATTTCAACGCCATCGGCGATCATAATAAATACAGTTGCACCGTCGAGGTCACTTACCGTCCCGTAGATTCCTGACTCCAGTATTACATCATCACCTACGTCAAGAGTTGAGAGCATTTGTTGTTGTTGCTTTCGCTGTTTTTGCTGTGGTCTCAGGATCATAAAGTACATCAGCAAAAGCAATATAGGTAGGAAAAGTATTCCCATAGATTTCAGTCTCCTAATCTTGTGGTTCAGTTCCAAATGCTACCGGATCATTGCAAGGTTCCGATGTGTTTGAGAATAATTTGGCGGATTGAAAANAAATCATTTGTTTGGAAATAAATACCATTTTGCATTTACACAGAAGAGATCATCGATAAGAGGAGGCTTTATTATTATCCCCAGATTTCAAGAGTTTCTTTTTGGAAATTATCAAATGTTCCTTGGATGATGGATTCTCTCGCACGTTTCATAAAGTCAATTATCCATGCGAGGTTATGAAGAGTAAGAAGCCTGGCGGCTACTGGTTCGCCAACAGATAATAGATGCCGTATGTAACCACGTGACCACCGACTTGCATGGCTTATATTAAAGTCAGGGTCAATGGCATCATCGCTTTTGGCATATCTAGCTGCTCCCAGATTAACGCGCCCTTGCATCGTTAACGCTGTACCGTGTCTTGCTAATCTAGTTGGCCAAACACAGTCAAACATATCAACACCGCATGCGATAGCCTCAACAAGTCCTGCCGGGTCACCTAAGCCCATAAAATACCGTGGTTGTTGATTTGGAAGTGCATCAGCGCTTATCTGCATAGGCTCAATCATTTCCTGTCTTGTTTCCCCCACGGATAAGCCACCTATTGCATACCCGTCAAAACCGATTTCAACGATTTGCTCAGCTGAAATTTGTCGTAGTTTAGGGTCTAATCCGCCTTGGACAATACCAAATTGAGCACGTTCGTTTTCAAAGCTCTTTTCTCTTAATAAAAAATGGTTGCGTCCTCTTATGGCCCATTTATGTGTTCTCTCAACAGCGATCTCAAGAACTCTTTTCTCAGCAGGGATTGGTGGGCAAACGTCTAGAACCATTTGGATATCTGCACCTAGTGAACACTGTATGTCAACCGCTCTTTCCGGAGTTAATCTGTGCAGGCTGCCATCATATGTAGATTTAAACTCAACACCGTCGTCATCTACATCGGGCTCCAATGAGAAGACTTGGTAGCCTCCCGAGTCAGTAAGAATAAGACGTTTCCAGTCTGCAAATCCGTGAATTCCACCAAATTCTTCAATGAGGTCCTCGCCAGGTCTTAGCATCAGATGGTATGTATTACCGAGAATGATATCCGCACCTAATTCTTCTAGGTCTTGAGACGTGATTGTTCTGACTGACCCTCTTGTCCCAACTGGCATGAAAGTTGGGGTATTGAGAGCATGTCTTTGCATAGACAAGACTCCAGCACGTGCTCTACCGTCTGTCGCTGTTATTTTAAAGTTAGGGTTCGCCACTTATCTTTTAACCTCATGCGTTTCCATTTATAGTAGCTACCCACCACGCTCAATAAACATGGCGTCACCAAATGAAAGAAACCTATATTCTTCTTTTAGCGCTAAGTGGTAGAGATTTTTCCAACTCTTTCCAATGAATGCCTCGATCATTACTAGCAAGCTTGACTTGGGTAGATGAAAGTTAGTCAAGAGTGCATCAACGACTTTGAACTGAAATCCCGGCTTTATATAAAGTTCAGTTCTTCCCTCAAGACACTCGGTAGATGCAACTGACTCGAGGGTTCGAACTACGGTTGTGCCTACAGCGATGACTCTTTTCGCTTTCTGGATAGTTTCCCAGACATTAGCCTCAACGGAATATCGCTCGGAATGCATTACATGCTCATCAATGGTGTCAGTTGCGATTGGTTGGAATGTGCCGATGCCAACGCTTAAATTAACTGTTACAACCGATGCCCCAACTGCTGAACATCTATCAATGATCTCTTGTGTTATATGAAGACCAGCCGTGGGCGCAGCAACAGAGCTTTCGTTTTGTGCATAAACGGTTTGGTATCGATTCTGATCAATTTCATTATTCTCTATATAGGGTGGCAAGGGAATTTCTCCGTAGGTCTTAAAGATTTCTCTCATTCCTGCTTCGATTGATGAGATATATCTTGTCCCTTTGTGAGTAACTTCCTCAATGCGCAATATTGCTTTCCCATATTTATCAAATAATTCTTCACCAACTTGAATCTTTCTGCTGGGACGAACCAGTGCTTCCCACCTACCATTTCCAATTTCCTCAAGAGCTAGCACTTCAACAGCCCCACCGGTAAGTCTTCGCAAGTTTAACCTTGATGGCATAACGCGTGTTTCATTGAGCACAACTACATCTCCGGGTCTTAAAAGATTCGGAAAATCTCTTGTACGCATGTGCTCAACAAATTGTGTAGCGACCAAGAGCTTGGAGTCGTCTCTTTGGCTCAAAGGAAACTGAGCAATCGAGTCTTTTGGCAAGTTATAGTCAAAATTTGAAATGTCCAAGATTCAGCTCTTTTAATCCTCAAGCTCCGAAAANAGGTCTTTAGACTTTGGANTGCCTGTTTGCCTCGGGGGCTCTAGATTCAGATGTTCCCATGCCGCATCAGTTGCGACTCGTCCCCGAGGTGTTCGCATTAGAAAACCTTGCTGAATGAGGAACGGTTCATACACATCNTCGACNGTTTCAGCGGGCTCAGAAACACTTATAGCAAGTGTGGAAAGCCCGACGGGCCCTCCGTTGAATCGCTCGCATAACGAAGNCAATATTGAGCGATCGACTTTATCTAAACCTCTTCCATCAACCCCAAATACTTTGAGACCTTCGTTAGCTGTTGCCTGATCAATNATTCCCTTTGCTTTCATTTCAGCATAATCACGTACTCGGCGTAACAACCGGTTTGCNATTCGGGGTGTTCCTCGAGCTCTTCGAGCTATCTCTGAACTGCCGTTCTTGTCAATTTTAANATCAATAATGCCCGCAGANCGTGTAACTATTTTCTCTAGATCCNTTGCGGTNTAATAGTCNANCCTNGCGACAAGCCCGAATCTGTCTCGTAGAGGTCCTGTTATCAAACCAGTCCTTGTTGTCGCAGCTACTAAAGTAAATGGTGCAATTGCTAGCCGCACTGATCTCGCCGCCGGACCTTTTCCTAAAACAATATCAAGTTGGAAGTCCTCCATTGCAGGATATAGAACCTCTTCAACCGCTTTTGATAAACGATGTATCTCATCGATAAATAGAACATCGCCNGGNTCGAGCTTAGTCAGAATAGCTGCTAGGTCTCCGGCTCTTTCAAGCGCTGGACCGGATGTGCTGTGCATANCAACGCCCATTTCGCCTGCAACAATATTAGCTAATGTAGTTTTTCCTAATCCGGGAGGNCCGGCAAACAGTAGATGATCTGAGGGCTTTCCTCGCATCTGGGCTGCCCCAAGAATAATTTCTAAATGCTCTTTAAGTTCTTCTTGCCCGACGAAATCATTTAGTGANTCAGGGCGAAGATCTTGTAGACCCATATCTACACGTGAATCGTTTTCTTCGTCAGNTTCATTTGGGGAAAGTAATTCGTCTCTCATAATCAGTTTNTTANTTTATCATCTCGAGTTTTTNGCNAGTTTCTGCAAGGCTAGCTTTATTAACTCNGAGGTTTCAGTTTCTGATGGCAGATCTTTTGTGACTGCATAGATTTCTTCAGAACCGTACCCGAGTCCAGATAANGCATCGCGAACATCTTTTATGTCATCGTTAATTGTGCCGTTGGCTTTTGAGGGAAGGTGCTCNGAGCCTATTGATAGTTTCTTGAATTTTGTTTCTAAGTCTATTAACAACCTTGAAGCTGTTGTTTTTCCTACCCCCGGTACCAAACACAACGCATCTATATCTTGCGAATTGACGATATCTANTAGCTGGTCTGGGCCATAGGTTGACAGAATTGACAGCCCTAATGCTGGGCCTACTTTATGTGCGGAAATTAGTGCTTCAAAAAGCTTGCACTCAAATCTTGATAAGAATCCATATAGAGTCTGTTCATTTTCACGAAAGTGATGATGTGTATAAAACTGAGTCTCTGACTGACCTATGTTGGAGGTTTCATATGTAGAAGTTGTAACCTGAAGTCGGTAGCCTACGCCGTTTACTTCGATAATCATTTCGTTATCTTCCTTCACTGTGATCTCGCCGCGGAGACTTCCTATTGTCATCGGGCCACCATTGAACGATTTGCCGAGTAGCACAGAGCTACTGCCAATGCATCAGCAGCATCAACTGGATCCAATTTTTTTTCGATACCTAGAAGTAATTGAACCATTGTTTGGATTTCAGCTTTTTGTGCGCCGCCGTATCCTGCCACTGCTAACTTGACCTCTGTCGGCGAATATTCAGCAACCTCGCAGTCTGCATCTAATGCTTCAACCATAATAACTCCAATTACTTGACTTACAGAAACAGCAGTTTTTACGTTGCGCTGGAATAGAACCCTCTCTATAGCGACCACTTCTGGCCTATATTCAGAAATAAGTGTTCGAATTTCATTTCTTATTTCATAGAGTCGAACAGATGTCACTTCATTAGGAGATGTGCGGATAACGCCTGCGGATACGGCTTTCTCTTTAGGCTTTCCAATTTTTATGAGGCCGTAACCGCAACGTGATAATCCGGGATCTATACCTAATACGAACATATGTACGATGATAGGGTTTTTTTTAGCAAATCCGGTGGATTCTACTTATCCAGCTAATTCCTGCAATACNGAATCTGGTATGTCAAAATTTGCATGCACTGAGTCCACATCATCTAGTTCATCAAGTAAATCAATTAGTGCCAAGACTTGTTTAGCTGATGATGAGTCTTGCAAAGGGACGATTTGCGTGGGCAGAAATGTCAAGTCTGCTGATAGAGATGGCACTTCAGATGCATCAAGGGCGTCTCTTAGATTATTAAGGTCGGCAGGGTCACATGTAAGTCGCCATGTATCACCTTCATCAACAAGGTCTTCTGCTCCATTTTCAAGAGCAACAAGCATTATTGTGTCCTCTTCTATCTTCTTATCAAGAACAATGACTCCTTTCCTTTCGAATTGCCATGCGACAGATCCAGGTTCCGCTAATGACCCACCATTCTTCGATAACGTTGACCTAACCTCTGAGCCAGTTCTGTTCCTGTTATCAGTGAGCGTCTCAATATATAGTGCTACACCGCTNGGGGCATAACCTTCATAAGTAACGTCTTCATAGTTGACTCCCTCCAGCTCACCCGTCCCGCGCTTTATCGCCCTTTCTATAGTGTCTAGGGGAACGGAGTTATCGCGAGCTTTTTGATACATCGTCCTCAAGGTAGGGTTGGCATCAAGATCACCTCCACCTTGTCTGGCTGCAACTTCTACTTGCTTTATAAGCTTGGCAAATAACTTTCCACGCTTCTTATCTGCAGCACCTTTTTTATGCTTGATAGTTGCCCATTTAGAGTGACCTGACATATTGCCCCTGCCTGTTTTTATTCCCCTAAGGAGAGAAACATCTCATGAATTCGAGTATCACTCGAAAGCTCTGGATGAAACGATGCTACTAGCGTTGAAGCATTTCCACAAAGAACAATTTGACCATCAACCTTTGCATACACGTCAACGTCATCGCCCACAGCTTCAACTATCGGGGCTCGTATGAAGACTGCTGGGAATGGTTCACTCAAACCTTTTACGTCAATTGAGGACTCGAAGGAGTCGATTTGGCGTCCAAAGGCATTTCTTCTAACTACAATATCAATTGCATTCAAGGGTGATTGGTCTTCTCGCCCGTCAAGAATCACTTTTGATAGAACTATCATCCCTGCACAAGTACCGAATACTGGCATGCCTTGAGATAACCGTTCACTCAAAGGCCCACGAAGTGAATTTGATTCTAGCAACATCTGAATTGCTGTTGATTCTCCGCCGGGAATTACGATTTTGTGGACNCGGTCTAGGTCTTTGACTGATCTAACCGGAAGGGCTTCTATTCCCATCATTTCGAAGGTTTTTAGGTGACTCTTGAAAGCTCCTTGTAGTGCCAGAACACCAACATGCAAATCGCTACCAGCCACGCTCTTCAAAATTGATATTGATTTCGTCCATTCCTATCCCAGTCATTGGGCCACCTAATCCCCTGCTGACCTTTGCCAGGATTTCAGGATTGTTGTAATTAGTGGTCGCCTCTACTATGGCCCTCGCCCTGGGTTCAGGATTTTCCGATTTGAATATACCGGAGCCAACAAATACCGCTTCAGCACCGAGTTGCATAACTAGCGCTGCATCCGCAGGAGTAGCAATTCCTCCAGCACAGAACATAGGTACTGGTAAAGAACCTGTTTCAGCGACCTCTTCAACTAGTTGAACTGGAGCTTGAAGTCGCTTTGCCCATTCATAGAGTTCAGCTGAGTCAGCTTGGCCAATTTTCTTAATATCGCCAAGTATCGTTCGTAAGTGGCGAACAGCTTGGATTACGTTTCCGGTTCCAGCTTCCCCTTTGCTTCGAATCATGCATGCACCTTCAGAAATACGCCTTAGAGCTTCGCCAAGATTTGTAGCGCCGCATACGAAAGGAACAGTGAATGCCCATTTGTCTATGTGATGTTTTTCATCTGCAGGAGTAAGGACTTCAGACTCATCAACATAATCAACTCCCAAAGATTCAAGAATCTGCGCTTCAACAAAGTGCCCAATTCGCGCCTTTGCCATTACTGGAATTGTCACGACGGATTTAATTCCTTCTACCATTTCTGGGTCGCTCATTCTTGCAATTCCACCGTCGGCGCGTATATCGGCGGGCACTCGCTCGAGGGCCATGACAGCAACCGCTCCGGCATCTTCAGCTATCTTTGCTTGATCAGGAGTGACAACATCCATGATCACTCCACCCTTGAGCATTTCAGCTAGGCCACGCTTTACTCGTACAGTTCCTGTTGTTCGTGAGGTCGTATCATCATTTTTCATACTTTGATGTTACCGGTATTTCATAACTTGTGTTTACTTTTCCATTGTGATTGAGTTCACAGTTCGGATAACGCAGCTACGCGATCGCTCGTACTGAATCCGGACTTGATCAATGCATTAGCCGATGGGTTTATCCATAGATGTCTACAAAACCTTGGGTTAACCCTTGGTTCTCTTCCATCAATATTTAAACTACTTAATGCATTTGCAAGAGCGGTTGGATACCTTGTTAGCCTTACCGCTTGTAGATCCGTCTCAGCAACCGCCCAAGAGGCAAATAGTTTGGTAGTCGCCCAATTTGTAAAAGCCGGCAAATGAACGAAAGGTTTAGCTATGAGAACAGCTGTCGTGCAGTCCAGAAAAGCTAATCTGTTTCGTACTCTGCTTAACTCGTGCGTTATCAGACCCTCTAATTCAACCCTATTTACTCTTTCAAGCAACCCAGTCGTGACTATGAGGTTTCCTTGTGAGCTATTTTTTCCTACCATCATCATGTTCGGAGCTGAATCAGTAATTACGAAAAGGTTCGGATTCCTAAAGCCATGCGCTACACATAACCCTTCAACTAAATTTTCGAATTTGGGGTAGGACCCTTTGCCAATAGGTTCTGCATTTACTTTTGCAATTATCTTAAATTCCATGCGGCGGTAAGCTGNGACAACTCTAGCGATTGAAAGAAAAACTGCTATCAAGACCGAAATTAGAATTGAAATACCTATCAGCGAGAGAAAAACAGACAGCAAAATGCCATTAACGACAAACCAGGCTAGGAAAATGCTGAGGGAACGACGGACCGCTTGATGCGGCTCCATTAAAAGTTAACCTCCACTGGGCCAGTAGCCTCATCCTCGGTTTCAAAGAATTCAGCCTGTTTAAATTTAAATGCCCCAGCAATTGCGTTTGAAGGGAAAGTTTCTATTTTATTGTTATATCCCAAGACACTGTCGTTGTAGTGCTGACGAGCAAACGCTATCCGACTTTCAGTACTGACAAGTTCTTCTTGCAACTGAAGAAAATTCTCATTCGCTTTAAGGTCAGGGTATGCTTCTGCTACAGCAAATAAGGATTTGAGAGCCCCGCTGAGTAGATCCTCATTTTGAGCTTGCTCCCCAACCGTTTGTCCGGCCATTGCAGCTGTTCGAGCTTGGGTAACTGCTTCAAAGGTTTCCCGTTCGTGTTCAGCGTATCCTTTGACTGTATTGACGAGATTTGGGATAAGGTCATAACGTCTTCGGAGTTGCACGTCAATTTGCGACCATGCATTCTCTGTCCCGTTACGAAGTCTGACTAACCCGTTGTATTGCAATATAGAAAATATTACGATCAAACCAATTATGATCAATGCGATTATTAAACCCATGAGGCTCCTTTTGTATTATCTAAGCATAACGAATTTTTGCTNATGAAGAAATTACTTCACTCGCTTTTATCAGCGCTAGTTGGCGATAAGGATGAATTGAAGTGGCGCCCCTTTTTGAGAAGTGGTGCGGCAGGGCTAATGGTGAGAGCTTTCTGGTACATCATTTGATATTGAATAGCTAACTCATCCATGGAGAATTGTTCCGCTCTCTCTTTTCCTGACTCCGAAAATGTACTCGCGACGTTGTCATTGTAAAGCACGGTGCGTAAAGCATCCGATAGCGATATTGGATCTCCCGGCTTGGTCAGTAAAGCGTCCTTCCCCTGCCGGGCAAGCTTCATGTACCCCGGTATGGCACTGGCAACGACAGGAGTTCTTGCGGCCATAGCCTCCAAAAGGACAATTCCAAAGGATTCCCCTCCGAGCGAAGGGGCGCATAGAACAGAACACCTTTGCAGTCTGTTTATTTTCTCAGCATCTGAAATTGTCCCTAACCAAACGATTCGATCGTCATTTGACGTCTGCTCTTTTAGTTTCTCAGTCTCTGGACCATCGGACGCTATCCAGAGTCGTACGTCATCGGGGAGATAGCGGAAAGCTTTGAGGAGGATTTGCAAACCCTTACGAGGCTCATGCCGTCCAATGAATAGAACCGTCGGGGTGGCGCTCTTCTCTATTCGTGTTTCAAATAGGCCTAAATCAATTCCATTGAAGAGGATTTCGTAAGTTCCACCGAGGGCGTCTTTTGCAGTTTTCGCTGCTTCTTCTGAGACAGCGCAATTGATTTCAACGCGTGAAGCTACCCAGCGTGCTGGACGATTAAAATAGTCATAAAACTTTGAATGGCCAGATCGGTGATAAGTCGCGACTATGGGGCTTTGCTTCAGAACGATAGAAGTGATTGTTGGTCCAGGAGCAAGAGGTTCATGAACATGCAAAACGTCGAACTGCTCATCACGTAATGCCCGTATAACTCTCAACTGCGCAGCGGCATCAGGAGCTAGTGGCGCTATGGAGCCATTCGTCGCAGTTGGCAAACTATTACCCAGCGGAGTTATCCCGGTATCGGGTGGTGGACCATCACAGGGGCCAAGAACCCTGACATCCGTTCCAAGTTTCCTGATAGACTTGGCGAGCGCTAAAATTTGATTCTGCACTCCGCCAGGGACAGAGAGGCTGTAGGGACTTATCATGCCGACTCGCATACTCTATTCGTATCCGATTTTCTAGCTATTTCCTTTTCCCAAGTTAACTTTTCCCATAATGTTTTTTTACTGCCTCGTGGTCACTTGGCCAATTTGGTGACATTAGATGCCATTGTTCGGGTTCCAACAGAATCAATTCTTCAAATGATCTAGCTATGTCTTGAGAAATTCTGGCCACATCTTCTCTCAGATTACCTTGCCTCACCGAATTAAGAGGGGGTCTAACAACGGCATGGTGTAATTTAGAACGCTGGTAGACAGCGACAGGTATTATTTTGGCACCGGTTCTGATTGATAACGTTGCAGGTCCAGCAGGGATGGACGTTTCCTCATCGAAAAAAGTTACTGAGACCCCTGTGCCTTGAATGTCACGGTCACATAGCAAGCAAACTACGTGATTGTTTTTAATGGCTTTAATCACTTCTTTCCCAGCATTGGGCCCTAAGGGAATGACGTTCATACCGAATGATTCCCTATAACTCATCATGAACTCAAAGAGTTCTTTCGGTTGTTGCGGCTCCACTACAACTGTTACCTCGAATTTTGGTCTGCATGTAAGCCATCGCCCCGCCCATTCCCAGCCGCCTAGGTGCGGTAGGGCCAGAATCGGTCCTAGTCCCTCAGCCCAAGCATTCTCAATGTGTTCAAACCCCTCTACAGTAAATCCGGCATCGATCTGATAGTCAGTTAGAGACTGCATTTTGGCTGAATCAGTCCAATACTTGACATAGCTAACGAACGCTTGTTGAGTCTTCTGTTTTAATTCACGGTTTGTTATTTGGCCTTTGTGGGTTCTGTGCATGTTTCGTTCGACAAGCGCCCGCTTACCAGGTGAGAGTCTATAAGCACACCTCCCAAGCGTGTTATTTATTCCGCTTAAGTAGTGATCGGGAATAGCTTTAATAAGGCTTGATGCAAGCTTGTAAGCGGTAACGATTAATTTTTCTTTTAACACTTATGGATTATGAGGTTCAGTTGGCTTGTTGATCTGTGAGGTTGCTTGATTCCATACTTTTATGAAGCGCTGAATAGCTGTTATGAGCGTTAGTATCAGCATTACCCACAAAACAGGGATCAAGATATTACTTATTAATAGGCCCAAAGCTAAGACAATGAACCGCTCGGCTCGCTCCATGATCCCTCCCTTCGCATCAAACCCAAGAGATTCCGCCTTTGCTCTTTGGTAAGAGATGAGCATGGCCGCTCCCATGACTGCTACAGGAAGCATCATGATTCTTCCCGGCTCATTCGATGCAAGGTACCAAGCAATGCCGCAGAACAAAAGAATATCTGTGACTCGATCACTCACTGAGTCCAAAAAAGCGCCTCGCACAGAAGAGGTGCCACTCGCCTTAGCGACCGCACCGTCTAAAGCATCGGGGAGACCAGTAAGGATTAGAAANATAAACCCCAAGAACAATCTCCCCTGACCTATGAATATAGATCCTATTCCTGCGATCACAATTCCAGATGCAGTCAATGNGTTAGCCGTAACCCCAATCCTGCTTAGGAATACCCCTATTGGATCTAATACCTTATCTACACCTTTTCGAAACTTACCATCGAACACTTAAACACCGTCCAGTTTTATGAGGCTATGCAACACTAGCATTTCGTTTGTTGNTTTGGTTCGTTACGCCGTTTGTTTTGTAGAGGTATCCCAGTCTTCGGGATTTTCTTCCACTACTGCTTCCAAAATTTCTGCAGTGTTTGCATCAATTAAAAGAACTGCTCGTTGNCTTGGAATCGGTTCTGATGAATAACCCAATATTCTCCAAACAGGACGACTTCTTAAACCTCTCCACATCAGTTGTGCGGAGCATGGGCCTATATCGAAACCAAGTTCTTTCTCCGCAATCTGTAGTGCGTCACTCTCATCTATCTCACATTTTGTTGAAGCCAAGAGGTTATAGGTGCCAAACAGGCATATTCCAATGCCAGCGATTAGAAAACCGCTNTTNATAAGAGCTGAGTTGCTGAAAAGCACGAATNAAAAGATGAATATAGAGCCTGTTAGAAGGTAAAGATATCCAGCCAGTTTTCTCTTGTCGTTGTTGGGAATCTGATATTCATCAGCGCCGTGAGAAGGCTGAAGATCATCTGGCAAAGTATCTGNAATATGTTCATTAGTCGACATGTGCAAATTGTAATTTCTTTTTNGCTTGATGGAATAATCAACCAGCGGGCCAAACCTCTTTNAGCCTCTGGTAGCTTGAGGAAAGAGTTTCAGGTATCATTCTTGCTTCAGCAATTGAAGTTAAAAAGGTTGTATCGCCTTCCCATCTTGGAAGACAATGAACGTGTAAATGTTCTGGAATGCTCGCTCCAGCTGCTTTCCCAATGTTCATCCCTACATTTATTCCGTCTGGATGGTAAGCCTCTGTAATTGCCTTCACTGCTTTATTCGTAATTTCCCATAGTTCCGCATTTTCTTCATTACTGAGGCGCGTTAGGTCAGGAGTCGCTCTTTTCGGTAGCACTAGAGTGTGCCCACTTACGTAGGGGTATTTATTTAGTATCGCAGCGCAGAAGGTTCCCTCGTAGAGAACATAATTAGTACTTGCATCGCTTTCCCCCTTAAAGATATTTTCGAAAATGCTTAACGCTGGTGGCGACTGGATATTTTCTTCAGGAAGTGTTTCTCCTGAAACATACGATTTCCGCCATCCTGCCCAGAGGACTCGTAATCGTGATGCTCCGGATTGCGTCATTGCTGACTTCTTACTTCATCGTCAAGGCTTTGTATAAATTCATCAAGGGAAACACCCCTTTCAACATCTCCGCCTCTGGGGTTAACCCCTACAGTGTGAGGTTCAATATCATCGTTACCTACTACTAAGACGTAAGGGATCTTTTGAGATTTGACATCCCGGATTCTTTTTCCAAGTGAGTTACTAGCCCGCTCCAATTCAACCCTGAAGCCTTTATCACGAAGGGATCTCTCTACTTGTTCTGCATAGGTTTCATGTTCTTCAGCTACTGGCAAGACGGAAACTTGAACTGGTGCAAGCCATACTGGGAAGGCTCCTGCGTAGTGCTCAATTAGAACCCCGAAGAATCTCTCTATAGATCCCATTAAAGCTCTGTGGATCATGACAGGGCGTTTGCGTTCGCCGGTAGAGTCAATGTACCTAAGATTGAATCGATCGGGCAGGTTAAAATCTAACTGTATCGTTGATAGCTGCCATGATCTTCCGATTGCATCGGCAACATCAATATCTATTTTGGGTCCATAAAAAGCTGCGTCACCTTCTTTGACGTTATAAGACAGTCCCTCTCTTTCAAGCGCTTCTATTAAAGCCTTTGTAGCGTTATCCCAAATTTCATCCGAGCCGACAGATTTCTCGGGATTACGAGTTGAAAGATTAAATGAGAATTCATTGAATCCAAAGGCTGTAAGAACAGACATTACGAACGTAAGAAGATTTGATATTTCATTGGATAACCCTTCTTCTGTTGTAAAGATATGTGCGTCATCTTGCGTAAAGCCTCTGATCCTCATCAATCCATGGAGTGTGCCAGCACGCTCGTACCGGTAAACGGTGCCTAATTCGAATAGCCTTAGAGGCAGATCTCTATAAGATTTTGTTCCTGCTCTGTAGATTAAACAGTGCATTGGGCAATTCATGGGTTTTGGGTAATACTCTCCATTATCCATTTCCATTGGCGGGTACATGCCTTCGGCGTAGAAATCCAAATGTCCACTGGTCTTAAAAAGCTCTGAATTTGCTAGATGGGGTGTGTAGACGAATTTATAGTCGCCGTCCTCATGACGTTGGCGACTATAGTCTTCCATTAATTTTCTGATGCTAGAGCCTTTGGGATGCCAAACAGCTAGTCCTCCCCCTAGCTCTGAAGGAAAGCTTAATAAATTTAATTCGTTAGCTAATTTTCGGTGATCTCGCTTTGCGGCTTCTTCAAGCCGGTTTAAGTGCTCTTTTAGTTGAGATTTCGTGGCCCATGCGGTTCCGTAGATTCGTTGAAGCATTTGCCTCTTCTCATCGCCTCTCCAATAAGCTCCGGCGACGCTCATCAATTTAAAGTGCGCTACTTTGCCCGTAGAGGGGACATGAGGCCCTCGGCAAAGGTCAACGAAACCATCCCCATTTTGGTAAAAGCTTATTGTCTCGCTGTCATCCACTTCTGATTTATCAGCGGATTCAATAATTTCACATTTGTATGGGTGGTCAGAGAATATTTTTAGTGCTTGTTCAACGGTTGTTTCTCCGCGTACGAAAGCTTGGTCTGCTTGGATAATCTGCCGCATCTTTTGCTCAATCTTTTCCAATTCTTCTTCTTTGATAGCTACACCGTCTGGAATATCAAAGTCGTAGTAAAAGCCGTTCTCTATTGGTGGCCCAATAGCGAAAGTGGCTCCTGGGTATAGTTCTAAGACAGCTTGAGCTAAAATATGCGCTGTGGAATGTCTGATGGTTTCTAAACCTTGATCCGTTTCTGAGGTAATTATGCTCACTTGAGATCCATCTGCGAGTGGAGTTACAAGGTCAACTTCTACCCCATTCACTTCAGCAATAATTGCTGCCTTGGCCAAACCCTTTCCGATGTCTAAAGCTAGGTCAGCAACAGTTGCTCCTTCTTCTAACTCACGTTGAGATCCATCCGGAAGAGTGATTGTTATTGCTGTCATGAATGTATGTTACCGATCAGTATGGACGATTTCTGTGAATATACGTAGTTCTTTCCCTTAAACTTAGCTCGTGTCCTCTGAGTCATTTTCAAAGACGATCTATATTAACGCCAAGCAACTTTGCTGCTTCTGAAACACCGTTTCCTGCTGCTGCTTGGGCATCAAGCACTCTGACAGCTTCCGGAGTATTCAAATCATCGTCTAGACAATTCCTAACCTGCTCTAATCCTCCATCTCCTGAACCTGCGTTTACCCAGGAGCGTAAACGCTGGTCGGCCATTTCCATTAGGTCCGGGGTCCAAGACCATGAATTCCTATAGTGGTGGTTTATTAGAGCTAGCCTTATTGCTCTNGGGTCATGCTTTTNTCTAAGATCAGATACGAAAACAAGGTTCCCTAACGACTTTGACATCTTCTCACCGTCCATTCTTACCATTGCTTGATGCATCCAGANCCGCACAAAGGGTTTACCGGTTAATGATTCGGATTGAACCCGCTCACATTCGTGGTGAGGGTAAATTAGGTCGGCCCCTCCACCATGAATATCTATTGTTTCCGTTTGTAGCTCCCTCATTGCGAGCACTGAACATTCGACATGCCAACCAGGCCTACCAGGGCCCCACATACTTTCCCAGGCGGGCTCATCATGAAGCGAAGGCTGCCAAAGGACGAAATCTAATGGATTACGCTTCAGAGGATCTTGGGGGTTACCGCCTCTTTCTCCTGCAAATTGCAACATGGTGGATTCATCTAGACCACACATGGCACCAAAATCAGCGGATTTTGAAATATCAAAGTACACAAANCCTTGCACNTCATAAGCATCGCCCTTTTGCAAAAGTTTGGCGACAAATTTTCGGATTTCAGCGATAGCGGAGGTAGCCCGTGGCTCACTCCAACATGGAATCATTTCCAGTGCGCTCATGTCTTCATTGAAGCGATTAGTTTCTTTGGCTGCTAGATCAAGATAATGAACGCCTANTTCACGAGCTTTTCGGAGGATATCGTCATCAACGTCTGTGANATTTCGCACGCATCGTGTNTCGTGCCCGAGATCTCTTAGCCGTCTTTGTAAAACATCGTAAGTTACGTAAGTAGCTGCATGCCCAATATGAGTTGCGTCGTAAGGCGTGATTCCGCATGTATAAATGCTCACTATCGACCCTGGCCTGAAATCTTCGATATTGTTTGTTGCCGTGTTGAAAATTCGCATCAATTCATTGTGACCTAAGTATTATCGCCATTGTAGGGTATCTCTACTTTGGCTCTGCANAAAGTTACTCCAAGCCTATGATGCTGACAGAAGAGCGCGTTTTATAAAGTTTGTTGAGTTGGAGAAGAACTGCTGTGAATGCTTCAACAGGGGCAGCGTTTGCCAGGCTCCCGCAATCAAGTCCTCGCAGATTATCCATCTTGTTGANTATTTCAATCGTCTCATTTATTGCCGATTGCTCATCCGCACACACAAGAACATCNCCTTCCATTGGGGTATCAATCTCTCCTAGTTCTTTTGCAGGGAGATGTTGAAAAGCCATTGAAACCNTAGACCCTGGTATGGCTGCTTGAACATCTGCAGCTATTGAGCCTCTAGGGGGGTAAAGCGCGTGAAATTCATTTCCGACTCTTGCGAGCGCATTTGCCATACAAATGACTAATTTTCCGCTCAATTGTTTTTTAAGAGCTTTGGCCGTTGGCGCACAGGAGTCCCATGGAGTTGCGAGTACAACCNTTTCTGCAAGAGCAGCCTCTTCATTGCTTACTCCTTTTAGCTGATAACCTCTGTCACCCCATTCNTCAATAAGCTCATCTACTATTTCCGCTGCCCTACCTGAGGACCTTGATCCTATTTCTATTTCATATCCGATCGAAGCCAATCGCAGGGCTAACCCCCGTCCAGCTGGTCCAGTTCCTCCAACAATGCCAATTTTCATGTCTAGAACATACCGGAGAAGTCATTCAATCCAACGAATTTCGTTGTATTTATTTTTATAAGAATGAATTTAGGAATCCTCAAAAATTTGGCGTACTCATGTAATGTCTAAAGTGGGCCTATGCATCGGAGCAGCAATGGGGATACTGCAGGATAAGAATATTTTGATCACAGGAGTTCTGACCGACGCTAGTCTTGCTTTTGGGGTAGCCCAGCTAGCGATTAGTGAGGGCGCTAACGTTGTCGTAACTGGCGCAGGTCGTGGTTTAAGGCTCACTGAAAGAACAGTTAGAAAACTTGACGGGGACGTAGAAGTCCTAGAATTTGATGTCACCGACCCGACTCATGTTTCAGTAGTCCACGATCGACTAAAGGAGAAGTGGACACATGTAGACGGGGCTCTACACGCAATCGGATTTATGCCGGAAGTAGGACTCGGGGAAGACTTCTTTGCTGCGAGCTGGGATGATATCGCACCTGGCTTTAACATTTCGGCCTATTCACTCAAGACTATAGCTGAAGCCACCGCCCCCCTTATGAGGAATGGAGGATCGATTGTGGGCTTGGATTTTGATGCCCGCTTCGCTTGGCCGGCGTATAACTGGATGGGGGTAGCGAAAGCAGCCCTTGAGTCTGCATCCCGGTACCTTGCTCGTTCACTTGGACCCCAAAACATTCGAGTAAATCTAGTGACAGCTGGACCTATTAGAACTATGGCTGCTAAATCAATCCCCGGATTTAAAGAGTTTGAAGACGCATGGGATTGCAAGGCTCCTTTAGGCTGGGACGTTCGAAACTCGGATCCAGTAGCCCGAGCTTGTGTAGTACTTCTCTCTGAGTGGTTCCCAATGACGACCGGAAGCATGATTCATGTCGATGGCGGTTACCACGCAATAGGCGCGTAGGAATCTAGCTTTACTCTTCCTTGTAAACTTTGTCGGATTCATCAACAATTTCGCCGACAATTGCCTCAAGAACATCCTCAAGCGTTATCACGCCGACAAATTGGCTATCTGATTGCCCGACTAATGCAAAATGTATTTGCGTTTCCCGCATCTCTCTTAGCACATCATCCAAGGTGCTTTCAGGAGACACTATCAATATCTCTCGGGTGATCTCAGCGGTCAAACCAGGTTTTTTTATTTCCTTTTCTCTGTGAAGAAAGTCTTTCACATGAAGGAATCCTCGGACAGTTTCGCCGAAGCAAACAGGTAGGCGACTATGCCCGCTCTCAATTGCTGTGAGAGTAATATTTTCAATTGTGTCATTCTCTTTGACGCTGATAACACTACTCCAAGGAATCATTGCTGATTGGATGTGCTGATCTTGGAAAAGTAATGCCCCAGCCAAAATATCATGCTCCCCTTGACCAAGGTCACCTCCTGACCGCACGTCTCCGATTAACTTATGTAACTCTTTCGCGGTATACGCATTGCCAAGTTCATCAATCTGATCAATACCAAAGGGCTTAAGAAGCAAGCTTGAAACTTTATTAAGGAACCAAATTACAGGTCGGAAGAGGAATACGAATGACCGATGAGGTCTAGCGACCTTACACAAAACAGTTTCAGGTGTAGTCAAGGCTAGATTTTTGGGAACCATCTCACCTATAACCATGTGCATAAAAACGACTATGAATAGAGCAAAACCAAAAGCAATAGTATGAGAAAGTGCTTTAGGCATACCCAAAGGTTCCGTGATGAAATGCTCTATGACCTTTGCAAATGCAGGCTCNGCCACCAAACCTAACCCCAGAGAAGTTACAGTAATGCCTAATTGGGCGCCAGAGATTGACAGCGGAAGATTCTTCATAAGGTCAAGTGCCATGCGTGCAGATCTATCACCCGTTTCTGCTAAAGCCTGCATCTTCGATTTTTTGGATGTGACAACAGCGAACTCAACAGCAACGAAAATTCCATTTAAAAGTATTAGCAATATCGTTATTAGGATCGCTATGAGAGTGAAGGTCATAGGTGATCCCCTTCGCTAATGTTTTCTTCAACTCTGATTGATCGAAATGGCGGACTCGTTAACCGGACAGTCGCAATTCGTAGTTTATCCATCTCCAGAACTTCAATTTTCCAATACCTGTAGCGGAAAACCTCTCCGACACTTGGAACCCTTTGTAGTTGATCGAGAATGAAACCTGCGATCGTTTCGTATGGTTTCTCCTCAAAAGTTAGCCCGCATATGTCTTCAACCTCATCTAGACGAAGATTGCCTGCAAGTGTGAAAATTCCTTCACCTGTTGTCTGTAGTGGTTGTTCGATTGCATCATACTCATCTTCAATTTCTCCTACTATTTCTTCAAGGATGTCCTCAACGGAAACTAGTCCTTCAGTCCCACCATGTTCATCTACAACAATCGCTATTGGCTTCCGTTCCTTTCGCATATCTGCCATGACGGAGACAAGATTCCTGCTTTCGGGAACAGCAATCACATCACTCATTACCTCGGTAACTCGTATTTGCGAACGTTGCTCAGGCTTAACAGAGAGTGCGGATTTCACATGTGCTACTCCAAGCACGTTATCTAAATCACCTAAGGTAACCGGAAATCTTGAGTGGCCTGTTTTAAGACTCAAAGCGATCAGGTCATCAATACTTGATTCAGCTTGCAACGAGTGCAAAGAAACTCTTGGGGTCATCACATCGTTTGCTTGTCTGGACGCAAATTTCATTGACTTTGAAAGCAGATCGACTTTTCGCTGGGCAAGAGTTCCCTCCTCTCCTGAAACTTTTATGGCCAAATCAAGGTCCTCAATACTTGGCGTATGATCAAGTTCTTCTGTTGGCTCCACTCCTAATGATCGTGTCAATTTGTTTGCTGTCCCGTCGCTGATATAAATAATTGGCTTTGCGAGNAAACTATAAATTTTGAAGGGTTTTGCAAGCACTCGAGCCATCNTGTTTGGCTTAGCTATAGCAATGTTCTTTGGAACCAACTCACCAAGTACCATCGTCACAAGAGTCACCAAACTTATTGCAACCACCAAAGATAGAGGCTGAGCTAGCCCACTACCTAAAAGGTCAATAAATGGCTGCTCGATGAGTTTGGCGATAGTTGGTTCAGCTATGAAGCCAAGCACAACTGCTGTGATAGTGATTCCTAGCTGAGCTCCTGTCAAATGATATGAGAGGTTCTTTATCAGCCCTAAGACAACTTGAGATGACCGTACCCCATCAGATGCTTCCTCTTCAATCTTCTTTCGATTACTGGCAATGAGAGCAAATTCGGCTGCAACAAAGAATGCTGTCGCAATAACCATTACTGCAATTAATACAAGACCTGCTTCAGTACTTATGGAAACTCCTTCAGAGTNCTCCATATTACCCCATAGAAGGTCTTTTCACAGAAAAATATCTTTGATCAATACCTATGGCACAATTACGCCTCCAACCATTTGGTCNATGATCTTTTGGTCTACGGTGTAATAGCAACGTAAAGGCATTGTAGATATGACTGAATCTCAAGAGCATCAAAATTCTGGAAATTACCCGCNCCCTAAAAACTCTATAAACCCTGATACCGACTTAGGCTGGATCAAACGGCTTTTGCCTGTAGCGAGGTCCCATAGAAGGCCCCTGATCATAGGAGTGTGCGTTGGTTCAGTAGCTTTGATCTTAAACGTTGCTGTTCCTGCAATAGGGAAAGAAGCGATTGACTCTACGATTGCTGGTAATAGAGAGGAGNTCACAATATGGGCGCTCATACTAATTGTCGTTGGGTTAGGGCGATTTGCGACAGGTGCACTATATCGAATCTCATTATTCAGAGTCGCCTGGGGAGTCGAAACAGATTTGCGAGCNCTNCTATACAGCCATCTNACGAAGCTGAGCTTCTCTTACTTTGATAGAACGCAATCAGGGCAAGTCATTTCAAGGGCAAATAGTGATATTAGGTCTATTCAAGTTCTTCTCGCATTTGGGCCTCTAATAGGCATGAGNATNATCTCGTTTATTCTTGCNTTCTGCTTCATGATGACCATCCACATACCACTAACCATGGTTGCCTTGTGCACTCTTCCCGGCGTCTATTTCTTTGGTCAAAAGTTAAGGCACTCAGTCTTCCCGCTGACCTGGGTCAGTCAAGCCCGTTTAGCAGAGCTAGCAACAATTGTTGACGAAAATATCAATGGNACAAGGGTCGTCAAATCATTCGCTGCAGAGAAACAACAGATTAGCCTTCTACAAAAAGCCGCTCGTCATATTGAGTGGGTTAATGTTCAAACAATTAAAGAGCGGGCCAAATTTAACCCAGTAATTGAGGCCCTACCAAGGATTGGCATGGCCATAGTTCTTCTCTATGGAGGACTTTTAGCAATAGATGGCCAAGTTTCAATTGGGACATTATTCGCTTTCAATGCTTACGTCATAATGCTTCAAGCACCNTTCCGGATGTTTGGATTTCTGCTGCTACAGACTCAAAGGGCATCAGCTTCTGCGACTCGAATCTTCGAAGTATTAGATGAAAAGCCCGAGATCACTGATCTACCCACAGCAGTTAGGTTAACCGGAGTTAGGGACTCTATCCGCTTTCAGAATGTCAATTTCTCCTATAGCGGTTCCCAATCGCTATCTCCCACGAAGAGCCATCATGCGAGGTCAGAAATCATTACAAATTTGGACCTATCTATCAGCGCAGGAGAAACAATAGCAATTGTCGGCATGACGGGATCTGGAAAATCAACGATCGCTCGCCTTCTTACTCGATTTTATGATGTCAATTCTGGGTCAATTTTGATTGATGACGTTGATATCAAAAGAATTCAGTTGCACTCGTTACGACAACAAATAGGCATTGTCTTCGATGAACCCTTTCTTTTTTCTACGAGCGTCTCCGAAAATATCTCATATGGAAAACCTGATGCATCTGAAGCAGANATCATCGAAGCCGCAAGGAAAGCACAGGCTTTGGGTTTTATTACAGATCTGGAGTCNGGTTTCAACACAGTTGTGGGAGAACGCGGTTATACATTGTCGGGAGGGCAAAGACAGCGAATAGCTTTAGCTAGATGCTTNTTGGAAAAGCCAAGTGTTTTNATACTTGATGATGCCACCAGCGCTATAGATGTAGGCGTGGAGTCATTGATACATGAATCGCTCAAGACNAGNTTAGAAGAAACCACTACTCTNCTAATTGCCCAACGAGTATCAACAATTGCTTTGGCTGACAGAATTGTTTTCCTTGAAGGCGGCGCTATCTCGGACGAAGGATCTCACAGTTCTTTGTTAAGTCGAAATGCCGCTTACGCCGCCATCATCGCTGAAAGTAATCCAGAGACCGTAAAGGAGATCAACTAATGGGATTCGGGCCACCTATTGGTTTTGGAGGAGCTAATTCTGTTACCTCGTCGAGGGACGCAGGACTCCCCCATGCTGGTGTTCCGGGTCACTTACAAGATGAAGTGAAGCGAGTTCTGAAGCAGGAACCAATTCATGAATTGCCACCAGTTGACTTTGATTATTTCAGTAGTCAAGAGACTCCTTTTACGCTCCGTAGCTTTCTAGGAGATCATAAATGGAAATTAATTTTTGCCATGATATTGGTTATCGGGGAAAGCATACTGCTTCAGGCAGGACCTTTGTTAACAAAATTTGGCATTGACGAGGGAGTCGTGTCNGGCAACAAGGCAATACTTATCACAGTTTCTTTATCCTATCTTGGCAGCATTTTACTCCATTCACTGAGCGCTTGGTACAGAATTCGGTATACAGGATCTTTGGGCGAACGGTTAATGAAAAATTTACGTATCAAAGTTTTCAGCCACCTTCAGCGACAGTCACTTGATTTTTATACAAAAGAAAAGGCTGGGGTGCTGATGACTAGAATGACTAGCGATATCGAAGCATTATCCCAGCTTTTTCAAGAAGGTTTAGTGAATTTCGCGGTACAGGGTTTAACGGTGATTGTTATAACTGTCGTCTTATTATTCCTCAATTTCAAACTTGCTCTAATTACTTTGCTAGCAGTGGTTCCGATAACAATTATTCTCAGCGAATGGTTTAGAAGAAAGTCATCAAATGCGTACAANAANGTTCGCGACAAAATAAGCGAAGTTTTGTCAGATCTCCAAGAGAGCCTGGCTGGGATACGTATCATCACAGCACATAACCGACGAAAGTATAACGTTTCCAAACACACGAATATCGTTGGTGAACACAAGGACGCAAACTTGGAAGCTGTGCAAGCCGCATCTGTTTACACACCTGGAACTGAAGCCATTGCAATCCTCGGNAGGGCATTAGTCCTGATCGTGGGTGGCCGCATGGTATTAAATGGAGAACTTGAGATAGGTGAACTAACAGCTTTCTTATTATATTTAGGTGCTTTTTTCACTCCGATTCAAACATTGACTCAGCTATACAATGGGTATCAACAAGGTCAGGCTGCAGTTGCAAAGCTGCGAGACTTACTCGCGACAATACCTTCTGTTCCTGAAGATCCCTCTGCGCAACCAATTCCTGATATTCAGGGTGAAATTATCTTTGAGAATGTCAATTTCTCNTACAATGACGAAACACCTGTTCTAAAAGATATCAATCTAACTATTGANGCAGGGGAAACAATTGCCATCGTTGGGCCGACAGGGGGNGGAAAGTCTACGATCGCTAAATTAGCTACTCGATTCTACGACCCCTCTGACGGAAGAGTCTTAATTGATGGATTNGATATAAAGGGAGTGCAACTTAGTTCGCTTCGGAGTCAGATAGGCGTTGTTCCTCAAGAGCCTTTTCTATTTGCGGGTTCGATAAGGGACAATGTCGGCTTCTCAAGGCCGGAGGTTTCAGACAGCGAAGTCATAGAAGCACTTGAGGCTNCAGGACTTATGACAATGGTTAATTCCCTTCCGGATGGAATTAACACTGTTATCCACGAGCGCGGTTCATCATTAAGCGCCGGTGAACGTCAATTGATTGCGATAGCACGAGCTTTTTTATCTAAACCTAGAGTTTTAGTGTTGGACGAGGCCACTTCTAATCTTGACTTGCAGTCAGAGAGCCAAGTTGAACAAGCTTTAGATGCAATCCTTGATGGCAGGTCCGCTATCATTGTTGCGCACCGATTGGCGACTGTTATGAGAGCTGACAGAATACTTGTTATCGATAACGGAAGCATTGTTGAGAGTGGCAGTCACCAAGAACTCCTGAATACAGGCGGAACTTACTCTAAAATGCACAACCTGTGGCAAGAGAAGGTGCGAACCAGTGGCCCCTGAAAATATTCTGAAACTGTCAAAGGTTAACCTTATCCGTAACGGAAAGTCTCTTATACGAGATCTGAATTTCGAGGTCTTCTCAGGTCAAAATTGGGTGATCTTAGGACCAAATGGATCTGGGAAGACCTCACTACTCAAAATAGCATCAATGTTTGAACATCCCAGCTCTGGATCTGTAACCCTTCTTGAACACACTCTCGGCACGTCCGATATGAGAAAGATAAGGCACCTGGTAGGATTTACCGGCCACGGTATCACACAATTGCTTCGCCCAGAATTAAAAACAGAAGATGTAGTGATGACTGCCAAACACGGGGCCCTTGAACCTTGGTGGAATACCTACTCAAGTGAAGATAAATTGAAAGCACTTAGCCATATGGAAATACTTGGAATCAATCACTTGGCAAAGCAGAGATTCGGAACCCTTTCGTCGGGAGAAAAGCAAAGAGCACTTTTNGCTAGAAGCCTAATGAGTGACCCCAAACTCTTACTACTTGATGAGCCTGCATCGGGACTGGACTTGCCGAGTCGTGAAGAGTTGATGCAATCACTATCTTCCTTAGTTTCTGAAAGCTTATCTCCACCAGTCGTTATGGTTACCCACCATGTTGAAGAAATCCCTAAGGGTTTCAGTCATATATTATTTCTGAAAGAGGGCTCAACTATGGAATTAGGACCTATTAACGAAAAGTTAAATCCAGAGAATCTCTCTAAATGCTTTGGCATTGACCTAGAGATCAGAGAGTTTAATGGACGATGGAGCGCACAATCAGTAGTTAGCTAGTACAGGCCTGACTGGATTACCAACAGAAGTCCTTTTCGAACAGAAATATCTCCAAAGTTTTCTAAAATTTCGTTGCTCAAGCCTCGAGTTGATCCGGGTTTTAATGTCTCACCATTTAGATTCCATCGGAACCCTGATAATGACACACCTTCTGCAACGCCACCAAAGGGAAATACTGAAACTAAATTACTGNCTNNTGGCTTTACTATGTAATGATCCCTGACAAGNCTCACATAGGAAGAGCCCAGAAAAGCTTCACAAGTAATCATTGAAGNAGCATCGGAAGCCATAGCTGAAAATACTCCCCATAGATGGTCNAGTCGNCCACCACCGGAATCCACAATNGTGACTGATGTACAAGATTTACTGGCATGAAGTATGGCAAGCTCCAGGTCAGATTCATCTTTATCTTTTGGAAAGGNGATTANNTTNATGGATTGCTTATCTGCAGTTTCTAGACCATTGGTTGATATCGAATCCAGATCGCCTATGACAACATCAGGTGCTATGCCAAGTGATATTGCGCTGTCAAAGCCTGAATCGACCGCAAGAACTTCGTCAAATCTCGGAAGGAAATCTAGCACTCGTTTATCAGGAGAGGGTCCTCCATTAATGATTAATGCACTATTCTTACAAGCGTTTACCGACATCGCTATACCTGCCTCTNCCTAATCGAAATCAACTTTATCAGAACGTATAAACAGCCAAGCTATGAAAATCCCAACAGCACTTCCCAATATAGCGATTATAAATGAGGTAGATGCAGAGAAACCAACAGCGGCAAACAACATTAAGAATGTCAAAAAACCTGCTGATCCAGAAAGTGGATAGACGAAACAACCCAAACGTGTTGGATCAGAATTTGACACACCCATTAGTNTCAGGACCCTTCAAGTCTTCTCTGACTAACGCGAATTTTATCTTTTTTTCTCGCTCCCTCAATCTCAATATAAGTGGCTACCTCCTCGTACCGGAGCGCAGTCCTTCCAGGTCTACTGCTTTCAATCGCTCTAGCTTGTTGCTTCTTCCCAGGAGCCCAAATAGCGAAACAAACTGCGCCTCCGACCACAACAAAGAGTAACGCCCATAATGAGTCACTCCACCCTTCAGCTACTGAAACAGTTATCTGGTAAAGAAAGTTATCCATTGAAGTTTCTAATGAAGATGCCAGTTGAGGGGCAATTGCTGGGGATTCTTTTGCCAGTTCCAAGATCTCCTGAGGAAACTCTTGAAGTGAATCAATAGAACTTCGGTATCCGCTATTGAACATGGAACCAGCTATTGCTATACCGATCACTGCCCCTAGCTCTCGAAGAACGTCGTTGAGAGCAGATGCAACTCCTTGCTTTTCAAACGGCAACGAAGAAACAATTATTTCTGTTGCTGGTGGAGACGCTAATCCGATACCGGCGCCATAGATGACAGCGACTAAAGCGAAATCCAAAAAGCTACTGTCGGACTGAAATTGCGCTCCTACATAGAGGGATACTCCGAGNAGGCAAAGGCCCAGAAGACCGGTAACTCTAAAACCCAACCTTTTAGTAAGTGGTATCGCTATTAAAGAAGCTGGAAAGAGACCGATTGCTGTAGGAAGGAAACTTAAACCAGTGTCAAGCGGCCCGTAGCCCAGCACATACGCAATAAATTGCACNGCAACGAAGAAGAAACCAAACGCCACAGTAAATTGCACAAGCAATGATAAGGAACCTGATCGGACTGACCTGTCTTTAAAAACCGATAGGTCTAATAAAGGCCTTTTCGCTTTTGACTCCCAGGTCACAAAAGCTAAGAGAAATACTCCTCCCACTATAAAGCAACTTAGGATAATTTCAGAGCTCCACCCTTTAATAGGGCCTTCCATTATTGCAAAAACAATCCCACCTATAGCAAGTAGTGACAAGAGTGCACCTAGAGGGTCAAGGTTCGATTTCTCAGGAGAAGATGAATCTGGTAAGCAAATCCAGCAAAAGAGAAGAATCACAGCTGAAAGAATGCTAATCACGAGAAAAACTGATTCCCACGAATAGTTCTCAATCAATGCTCCAGATAGAAGAACTCCGGATAGCCCTCCGAAAAAGACAGAAGCTGTCCAAATTGCGACTCCACGTTCTTTCTTCTCAGGAGGTAGCGTCGTAGTTATCGTGGATAGTGTCGCAGGAAAAATAAAAGCTGCGCCAATGCCACTGAGTGCGCGAAATGCGATGACCAGCCTCGCTTCATTTGATTCAATAAAATCTAAATGCTCTGTAAAAAGAGTTGCAACATTCGCGATGCAAAGAATAGTTACCCCTAGAAGCAACATGGGCCTGCGGCCAAATTTATCTCCCAAAGCACCGGCAGGAAGAAGAAGAGAGGCTAGAAAAAATGCGTAGATATCTACCATCCATTGAACGTCAGATTGGCTGGCCCCTAATTCTCTAGATAATTCAGGTAGAGCAACGTTCAAGGAAGAGATATTCGCCACTACCAACACCGCTGCTAGAACCGTAGCCGTCAGAGTTAGAGTAGAATTTGCCCTTAGTGTCCTCATAATAAATAGTCTTCCAACTGGTGNTTCCTGTTTGGTGGATGATTAGTTTAAAAACACTATTGCTGAGTTACTGCTATTTTGATTACGTGGTACCTGAACGCCAACTTATGGAAATCAACTTAAGCGAAGATGCTTTGCCTTGGGAGAGAATTGGTTTTGATATTGTTACTCAAAATTCAACTCAGTCAACTCTTGTAGGAAGAACAAAATTGTGTTTTAAGAAAATTAATACCATTGAAGGCATATCCTCTGTTCATGTTGAGGGAGTTAAGCAGAGCGTGGATTCACTTACTTTTAACCCAACAACACTTTCTGCTGGCGAAATCGAAGCGCCCTTCCATCCCAACCAAATAGTACGAATAGATCATTTAGTAGTTACAACCCCCAATCCTGACAAAACAACAAAGGCGCTCATAGAAGCAGGAATTACACTGAGTGGGGTCCGGACTTTTGGGAATTCTCCGAATCAAANTCGCCAATCGTTCTTTTGGTTAGGNGATGTCATACTNGAACTGGTCGGACCACATGAGGTNGCAAAAGATGGCAACCCACTATTTTGGGGGCTGGCACTAGTTTCATCAGATATCAACGAGACCGTGAACTATCTTGGGGACCTGTGCACTCCTTTGAAAGATGCGATTCAACCTGGACGGCAAATAACAACAGTAAAAACACGCGACCTATCTATAGGGGTTTCAATAGCAATCATGTCCCCCCATGTAAGTGCCAATTAACTGCATTGTGGATGAGGCATAAGTTTGGATTAATATACTGAAATGAATGCAGAGAATCTCTTTGACCTCTCCGGTAAAGTCGCAGTAATTACAGGAAGCGGTAAAGGTATAGGAAAAGGAATAGCGAAGTTACTTTCTGAAGCTGGGGCAAAAATTGTTCTCTGTTCCCGCACTATAGAGGATGTAGAGAAAGCAGCTCGCGAGATCAATGATAATGGAGGGATCGCGTTCCCTACCTTATGTGACGTGACGAATGATGATCAGTTAGCATCACTCGCCGACTCAGCCATTTCACAGTTTGGGGTGATTGATATCTGGGTTAACAATGTCGGAGGGAGTACAGGCCGGTCTAGCCTAAAAGATCTTTCGCGTTCTGATTGGGATCAAACGATAGCGTTGACCCTTACATCCGTCTTCGTAGGTTGTCAGGTCGCTGCTAGAAACATGCAAAGAGGATCAATTATTAATATTTCTTCTCGCTCCTCATGGGGTGCTGTTCCTAATAATGCTCATTATGCAGCAGCGAAGGCTGGTGTGAATGTGCTGACCGCAAGTCTGGCTCATGAATTGGGCCCAGACATTAGGTGCAATGCGGTAGCTTCAGGCGCTGTTCCAACAGATATTTTCTTCAAAGTCATGAAAATGAAACCCGAAGATTTGCCACAATACGCAAAAGATACTGGGGTTCCTCTGCAACGGCTAGGCACACCTAAAGATATAGCTGGAGCAGTGCTTTTCTTATGCTCTGAAGCCTCATCTTGGATGACCGGAGAGGTGATAACAGTTAGCGGTGGCCGTTAACGAAGTGGTCGCGGCTCGTTTAACGCAGATACGTTATCTAGTAAAATTTTCTTTTGATCNTCAATTGAAAACTCTTTTAATTCCATAACGTAATCTAACGGCGCAGGCATTCCTTCAATGTGAGGCCAATCGGATCCGAAGACAACTCTGTCAGGNCCCATTAGATCTGCNACTTCGTAGGGNTCATCTTCCCAAAATGGGTTTATCCATACATGTTCTTTGAATANTTCTAGAGGNTCCTCTTTAAACCAACCCATGAGTTTATTTTTCTGTTGAGGTAACTTTCGAAAGAGGTCTGGCAAGAAACTTGACCCGTTTTCAACAGACACGATTCGCAAATTTGAAAAGCGTTCGTACATCTTTTGAAGTGACATGGTCATAAGCCAATCTAATGCAGCTCTTTCAATATTGAATGCTTTGATTGATGGTGAGTACGATGCACCGCCACCAAAATTTGCTCCAAAACCATCCTCGGCATAACCCTGNGATGAATAGCCACTATCCCCTGCATGGATGACTAAGGGAATGCCTGATTCATTCAACAAATTCCAAAAGGGATCAAACATGCTATCAGCAGGCGATTTGTAGCCATCAACAGTCAAAACCGCTGCAGGCCTTATACAAATTACTCTGGCATTGTTTTCAAGTGCTGATTCAAGCTCTTCTACAGCGAAATCAACGTCACATAAACTNATATATGGCGCTGCGAATATTGTGTCTTGGTAATTAAATCCCCAATCTTCATTCAACCATTGATTAAATGCGCGAAATAATACTTTGACAGCTTCGATATCCTCCTTGAGGAGTTCCTCATAAAGCACCCCAAGCGTNGGGAATAGCCAAACTGCGGAGAGGCCTTGTTGTNTGATCTTTTCAACCCTCGCATCTTTATTCATATACTCTTGCGGTAGTGGCTCTCTATCCTTNAGCATTTCTAGAGGTGATTTCCCAGTGGGATTGCCTCTAAAATATTCATGAAGAGCACCCGGCTTTGCAATTGGGTCCCAAGTAGGGTTGGCAACTGCTGAACTTAACTTGCCACCAACTATGTGGTGTCTTCTTCCATTGATTTCACACCATTGAACACAACGCCGTTGCCATTCTCGCGGGACATAGCGTGTGAACGCATCCTCAGCTTCGTAATAGTGATTATCGCAGTCGAAAGGAAGATAGGTTAATTCATCCATATGTACACTTTAGCCCAACCAATGCAAGCTCCTCCAAACACAACTATTCATTCTGAAATAACGTTCTTCATATGATCGGCAGCCATTAGGAAATACTCGGTCATTGCTTCATTGATCTCTTTGGCTGGTTGCATCTGATCAAGGGCAAAACGCATACTTGCTAACCAAGACTCTTTTTGATATTCACCAATAGCGTATGGCGCATGTCTCATCCTTAGCCTGGGGTGACCGCGTCTCTCTGAGTACGAAGAGGGCCCGCCCCAATACTGGATCAGGAAATCCGCTGTATTTTTTTTGGAGTCGGTCAGGTCATCTGGATAAAGATCGCGGATTTCATCTCTACGAATCACGTCTTCGTAAAAGAATTCAAGTAATTGATAGAACCATTCACTTCCTCCAACACGGTCGTAAACGGTCTCGCCTTTTCCAACCCAATTCACTTTCACATTACTATTTTACGTTGAAAATTTATGCGTCATTGATTGCTTTAAGGATTTTTCATCGCTAATTCAATTGCCTGATCTGCAGTATAAGCGCTGCAAACAATCTCTCGGTTCTTTTGGCTAACGAACCCAGCCGAGACTTGAAAGTTAAGAAATTTGATCATATCTTGCCAGAATTCTCCATTATCAAGAAGTACTACGGGTTTGTATATTCCGTTGCGGTGCATTCCAAGTTTCGTCCATGTAGCCGCTTCAAATACCTCTTCTAGCGTCCCCATTCCTCCCGGTAGAGCTATGAAAGCATCAGCTAAGTTGTACATCGTTTTCTTGCGTTCGTGCATATCAGTTGTCACAATCAGAGAAGTCACCCTCGGATGAGCTATTTCACGATCAGCTAATGATTCGGGAATTACGCCTGTAACCTCTCCTCCGNTTTCAAGAGCCGCATCGGCTATCTGTCCCATTAGTCCAATCTGTGCGCCACCGTAAATGAGTCCTAACCCTTTCTGTGCAAGTTTTGCTCCGAGTTCCTTTGCAAGCTNTTGAAACTCCTGATTGGCGCCNTCTTTCGAGGCGCAAAAGACACATATTTTTTGANTTNCCACTTCCCCAAACTACATGAATTTATATTGTTAATCTCTTAAATTCTGGCAATATAGAAATATGGGTAAATTAATCGCTTTTGATATGGAAGGATGCGATTTTTTTGTCTCTAAACTTTTAGAAATCTGGGATAAAGGGCATTCAGTGTTTCCTCTTGATCAGCGGCTACCGCAAGCTAAAAAGGAACAACTAGTCAAGGCTTTTGGAGTATCTGAGGTCATAAGCGAAAAGGAAACATATAAAGCCAAAGGGATACTTATGGAGCCCGATGACGCCCTTGTTATTGCTACTAGTGGAACTACTGGCGATCCGAAAGGAGTCGTATTAACACATACTGCCCTAAAGGCTTCATCCCGAATAACGTCATCGCAGTTAGATGTGCAGAATAGCGTGGATGAATGGTTGTGCTGCATACCGGTTTCACATATCGGAGGTTTCTCTGTCATTACCAGGGCTCTNCACAACGGAGTTCGGCTTAGAGTGCAGAGAAGATTTGATGCCGCATTATGCGAAGAAGCCGGACGAAGTGGGTCGACACTTGTATCTCTTGTCCCTACAGCATTAGGCCGGATAGACTCCTCTGCCTTTCGGAAGATTCTTGTTGGTGGAGCCGCAGCACCACAGATCCTTCCAGACAATGTAATAGTTACATATGGGCTTACGGAAACTGGAAGTGGCATAGTTTATAATGGCACNCCTCTTCCCGATGTGAAGATAGAAATCCGAGATGGAGAAATTGTTGTACAGAGTCCCACTCTTTTCAGCCGATATTTGGGAAATGAATCTCAAAATAGTGAGCAATGGTTTACAACCGGGGACGCAGGCTTTTTCCAAGATGATCAAAAACTTGTAGTAACTGGCCGGCTGGATGATGCAATTGTCACAGGGGGTGAAAAGGTTTGGCCGACTCTTATTGAGAGAGAACTGGACTCGCTGGGATTGTTCTCAGAACAGATTGTCGTTGGAAGATATGATCAAGAATGGGGACAGGCAGTCACTATTATTGGCGTTCCCAAGAATTCGGGAAAGCCTTTAGACATATCTGATATCAGAGATCAACTGCGAGACTCTTTGCCCAACTATTCGTTGCCTAAAGCAATTGAAATAGTAGACGAGTTACCTCGGAATGCTATGGGAAAGATTTTACGACGTTTAATCTGACCCTAAATTGAAATAAACTTTCCCAGCCTCAGGAATCAACTCTCGCATTTGAGCATTAGTAAAAAAGTCAGCTGTCCCTAAACCATGTGTGGTTTCAGGTGCAACATTAGCTGCAACTGCGCACCATCCCGTCAGGGCAATGGGTCCATCATAGGTAGATGAAATAACAGTTTGGATATTATCTTTTGCGGCAAATGAAGAAATTTTGAGAGTTTGATCAATGCCACCAATTAGCGAAGGCTTAACAACAATGTATTCACAAAGATTTTCTGCAATAACAGCTTCAAGATCATTCATAGAGCTAGACAGTTCGTCTACTGCAATGGGTACTGGAACGATGCTTCTCAGCTTCTTGAGATCTTCTAAATTTGCTACAGGGTCCTCAACGTATTCCAGTCGATCACCTAGTAATTTCCTTACACGGTCTAAAAAAGTAACAGCGTACTGCAAGGACCAGCTACCGTTAGGATCTAGTCGAATCTTCTCATCCTCTCTTACAATTTCAGAGAGTAATTGCAGTCTCTCTTGATCATCTCTGAATCCTAGCTTTACCTTAAAAACTGATAATCCGCTTGCACGATAACTTTCCAAACCTTTTCTTAGGTTTCGCTGACTTGAGCCATCAAGCAATGCATTGACTTTCACACAGTCTGCTCCGCCTCCTAGGTGTTCTATAAGAGATTCGCCCTTCTTTGATGCTTCAAGATTCCAGATCGCAAGGCTGATGGCTGCTTGGACTTCATTAGAAAGTTCTGGCAATGACATCTCAGAATGTTTATACGATAGGAGTTGGGAATAGGCTTCCTCCATTGTGACACTCGACCAACCTTCCAATGGCAGAATTTCACCACATCCTGTGTACTCACCCTCGTCCAAAGCCACGACCCAGCCATCTCTTGAGTCTATTTGTGCCTTTGATGTAATTATCGGTTGGGTTAATTCGTAGCGGACCTTCTCAATTAGCATATTCCAACTCTCTTATGAACTTATTAATAACCTCAGCGGTTTCTTCAGGTTCCTCAAAGTGAACTGCATGCCCAGCTCCGGAGATAATTGCTATCTTTGACTCAGGTATCCGTAACTGCATTCGCTTTCCAATATCAATGTACTTTTCATCCTCACTTCCAACAATAAGCAAGACCGGTATTTTGATTTCATGAAGTCTTCCCCATAAAGGCTGCATTACCCCCGCACCAGATGCGCGTAGGTGACTTATGATCCCTAGTGGGTTCGTGGATAATCTTGCACGTCTTTGCGCCAACAATTTGTTGCTTGATAGCAGCCTTTGAGTGGAGAAAATTCGTTGTGTTTCCCATGCATTGACGAATCCGGTAAGACCTTTGTCTTCAAGCAATGCGACCTTTCGGATATCATCTAGAGCCCTTTCATGTCGAGCAAAATTTTCTTGTATTCCGGGGCTTCCACCAATGAGGATGAGCGATCGAACGTTACCTTGTTTGGCAAGCGCATAGCTAAGTGCTAAACGGGCCCCCATGGAATAACCGATTAAATCAAATGGTTCTTGGAGAGAAGAACTTGCAACATCATGTATTTGTTTGACCATAGCCTGAAATGTGTAGTGTTTAAGCTCAGTTGGGCATGGACTAAGTCCATGACCAATTAGGTCGGGAAGTAGATAAGCGGAGTCCAAATGGCTCGCAAGTTCCTCCATTGATTTATGACTGCCAAGAAACCCGTGAAGTATTAATCCCATTGAGTCAACTTGCTCTTGCGAAATATAAAGCGGACAGGAGATTTCCGTCATCTTTTCTATACTTCCTGACCAAATTCCTGGTCAAATGAATCCCTTATAGATCTAAAGGCCCGCAAGGTTGAGTCAGTATCACTTTGGTAGTAGATAACTGAAAGGCCGGATTTTGGCATAGTTTTTTTGATTTCAGCTTTCAGTTCCTTGATCGTTTGGGGAGTTGAAACATCTGCCCTTAGTGATTTCAGGACGTCTGCAAAAGGCAACATAGGTGAAGTTAGGAAATATTTATCGAATTGCTCTTCGCTGATCGCGTCACTTATTGGCAGAAAGGAGAAAATGCCGCCTCCCCCATTATCGAGAATCACGATAGTCATCTCTGCTTCCATCCTAATACTCGCTAGTATCCCGCCAAAGTCATGTGTTGCAGCTACATCACCAACGAGGCAAATCACTTTTTCTTTGGACCCGAATGAAGCCCCAAGACTTGTTGAGATGATCCCGTCGATTCCATTTGCTCCCCTATTGCATAAGGTCCTGTGAGGAGGCACATTATGAGTGAAAGCCAGCTCTGCGTCACGAATGATCATGGAATTAGATAGCATGACACGCGCTTCATCATCTACTCCTTCCATCACTGCATTAACTATTGAAAGTTCGTTACGATCGTCTTGTAAGTACTGCTGCACTATGGAATCAGCAACATCATTCCCATGTTTCCATTGCTCCGACCATGCTGAATGTGGTCTAAACATTTCACTGTTTTCGTTATAAGAAAATAAAAGGTCTCCATAGTAAGCCTCTGTTATGGAATTACTTGGATCAACCCAATCAACAGTTGGTGATACCAGAATATGGTGTTGAGGTGAATTTACGCTAAGCCATTTTTTATATGCTTTTGAAGTAGGTGCTAGACCAATATGGACAACAACGTGCGGCGACCCAAGCGACTCAGTGAAAGGAAGAGATCCGCATAACACCTCTCCGGTTGTAATGACGGTTTCACTTGCAACTCGTCCGCGTATTTGTGAAGCAGGATCGGCAATGATAGGCCACTTGACTACTTCTGAAAACCACCCGATTCGTTGTATCACTTCATCATCCAGATCATTTGGGCCAACGGAAATTACTCCGTTCTCATACTTTTCCCCCAGTTGCCTTAACCGTTGGGCACCAGCTTCGCAGAATGTAGCTGTGTCAAAGGGTTTCAGATTTGCCTTGGGAACTACAAGATCAGTCAGAGGTTCCAAAGGCTCACGAAGGGGCCAATTGAGATGTATTGGACCTCTACCCGTAACAGATCTATCCCAAGCTCTTACAGCTATACTCTGAGCTTTCGACGGATCAACATTATTCGCAACAGGCAAATCATAGAACCATCGAACATTTGATCCATAAATTTGAACCTGATCTATTGTTTGACCTGCACCCCACTGTCTTAGCTCAGGAGGTCTGTCAGCTGAACATATAATCATAGGAACCCCAGAGTGATTCGCTTCAATAACGGCCGGCAGGTAGTTCGCTGATGCAGTGCCTGAAGTACAAACAAGGACCACAGGCGATTTTGTGATTTTTGCATGCCCTAATGCATAGAAACCAGCAACACGTTCGTCCACGAAAACTTTTATATTTAAGCCTGTTGCATCAGCTGCTAACACTAAGGGGGTATTTCGTGAGCCAGGCGAAACTGCTACTTCAGTGACGCCTAACGCTTTGATTTCGTTAAAGAATCTAATGGCGAAGGAGTATGCCGATGATTGTGAGTTACTGGTGGTTGACGTTTTGTCCACAGTAAAAGTCTAGGAGTTAAAGGAGCATATTTTGCTCTGTTTAACAATTCATATCCATATCCAGTCGTAATCCTGGCATTACGATCCATATATGAGCATTGCAGAGTTAAAGAGCTTGTTAGGCTCAGGCAGAATAAGTGAAGACGAAGACGTTATCAAAACCTATAGTGACGACTGGACGGGCAGGTACAGAGGTTCTGCTCGTGCAGTTATTTCACCACAGTCAACTTATGAGGTAGCGGAAATTCTTAATTGGTGTTCAACCAACCAAGTAGGAGTTGTTCCTCAAGGCGGAAATACTGGAATGGTCGGCGGTAGCACGCCTTTAAACGGTGAATTAATCATTTCATTGAGAAAAATGAAGAATGTTAATTTCTCAGATAGAAACAATAACCAAATAGTTGCTGAGGCAGGCGCAACACTTTTAGAAATACAGAATTTAGCTTTAGAGAGGAGCATGATATACGGAGTAGATTTTGCAGCAAGAGATTCAGCGACCATCGGTGGAACGATTGCTACAAATGCCGGTGGCCTTAACGTCCTTAGGTATGGCACCACTCGTCGTCAAATCGTAAGTGTTGAAGCAGTTACAGGAACAGGAGAAATTATCGGTAATTTAAACGGCCTAGATAAAGATAACACCGGATATCACTTGCCTAGCTTATTGTGCGGTAGCGAGGGAACGCTTGCTATTGTGACACGAGCCAAGCTGCGACTATGGCCCAAACCNAAGGAAAATNTTTCCATTCTCTTCGGTTTAGACACTATCCAAGACGCAGTTAATCTCACAGAAGCCTGCGTCAGTACAAGTANGGAAATCATCGCCTGTGAATTGTTCTTTCAAAAGGGAGTAGATCTTGTAAGAGAAGCTTATGATTTGCAACCACTTTGGAACAATAGGAANTCAATATATTTACTTTGTGAGTTTGCTGGAGACTTAGGAGTTTTGGACCGATTAAACGAAAATGTTCTAGGGGAAATGCTACGTACCCATGACTCAATCTTTGTAGCCACTTCAGACAAAGAACGACAAAGACTTTGGCAGTATCGGGAGTTACATACTCTTGCTATAGCGAACAAAGGCATTCCTCTTAAACTTGATGTCACAATACCTTTGGGGAATCTAACCCACTTCCTAGATAGCATTGCCACGATTTGCAGCAATATTAACCCTTTATCTATACCTTATGTATTCGGTCACTCTGCTGACGGAAACATGCATCTCAACATCCTGCAATCGGAGCCAAACGTAGCTGAGATGGAGGAAGAGATACTGAAGTTTGTTGTTTCACTCGACGGAAGCATCTCAGCTGAACACGGAATTGGTCGCGCTAAAGCACCATATCTACACATCCAACGGAATGAAGAGGAGATTAGGCTTTTTAGAGAAATGAAAAAGGCGTTCGACCCCAAGGGTATCCTGAATCCTGATGTCATTTTTCCAACAAGCAAGTAACGACGCATAGTTGGAAAGAAAAGAAATTATGACAAGCAAAGAGAGTGTTTGCGTAATAATGTAGTTGAACAAGTCGCCCACACTTTGAGGACCTGAATGACTGAGAACAATCTCCACATAGAAATATGCCCTTCAATCCTTCCAGCAGACTTTAGTCGTTTGGGTTTAGAGTTAGAAGCTCTAGAAGAAGCAGGAGCTGACCGGATCCACTGGGACATAATGGATGGAAATTTTGTTCCAAATCTGACTATAGGACCTGATACGGTTGCTTCGTGCAGAAAAAGCGTTGAGATACCTTTCGAGGCACACTTGATGGTAGAGGACCCAGACCTTTTGTCTCCAATGTTTATTGAAGCTGGGTGTGAGCTAATAATGGTGCACGTTGAGTCGGTTCGCCACTTGGACCGGACTCTGAACGTCATCTTGAATTCAGGTGCAAAAGCAGGAGTGACACTAAATCCTTCAACACCAATTGAAAGCATCGTTAATGTACTCCATCTCGTTGATCAGGTCTTGATTATGTCGGTAAACCCTGGCTTTGGGGGGCAAAAGTACCTTGTATCTCAAGAGGAGAAGATCAGATTATTAAGCAACATAATCTCCGAAAGAGACTTGTCAGTAAACATTGAGATAGATGGGGGCATAAACGAAAGCACTATCGGTCAAGCTACTAAAGCCGGGGCTAACGTCTTTGTTGCTGGCAGTGCAGTTTTTAACCATCCAGATGGACCAGCAGAGGCAATACAAAATCTTCGAAAGATTGCGTCCAGCGTTTAGGGCATGTTTAGACACATATTCATTATTGCTCTAGTGGTTTCATTAACTTTTGCGTGTTCAGGCGAAGAGACCTCTGACCCACTGGCCTTTTGTGAAAATTTTATTACAGTTGCCGCACCTGACGCTCCTCTGAACACTTTTGATTTCAATAACGCGGAAAGTATCGAGAAGGCAATCATTGACCTTGAGAATTTATCTACTGATCCTCCAGAGGCGATTGCACAGAGCACAAGTCAGGTAGTTGACCTATACAGGGACATCTTAGAGGCACTAGTAGCTTCTGCTCCAGATGATAGACCGATGGTCCTCCTTGAGTTTCAGGACGAGATCAACGAAAGCATTAGCTCAATTGAAAGCCTTGAAAACTATGGGGAGACAGTTTGTGGGATAGATTTTGATGAGAAATTACCTCAGATTACTCCGGTAATTCCATTGGATCTCAACAACTAGTTTTACTTCTAGTTAACCTCTCCACGAGTTGTGATTACGTGGTCAACAATTCCGTATTCCTTGGCTTCTTCAGCAGTGAACCAACGGTCTCGGTCGGAATCAGCTTGAACCTGTTCTACCGTTTGTCCAGTGTGACCGGCTATCAATTCTGCCATTAGTTTTTTGATATAACTAAGTTGCTCTGCTTGGATTGCGATGTCTGATGCTTGACCTTGAATACCGCCGAGTGGCTGATGCATCATTATNCGGGCATGTTTGAGAGAATATCGCTTTCCTTGAGCCCCAGCTCCGAGTAGGAACTGCCCCATGGAAGCTCCTAGNCCTAGGCACAAAGTAGATACATCCGGTTTTATNAGCTGCATAGTNTCGTAAATTGCCATGCCAGCAGTTACCGAACCTCCGGGNGAGTTGATATATAACCAAATATCCTTTTCTGNGTCCTCACCTTCTAGGTACAGCAATTGTGCAGTNATCTCCTTGGCAATCTCATCATCGACTTGGTCCCAAAGCATGACAATTCGGTTTCNNAATAATTGTGAATAGATATTGAATTGCCCCGCTAATCGGGAAATATCATCAGATGCTTGGGTGGGAATGTTCATTTTTTCAACTCCGGTCACGATTGCTCTTTCTTTGATTTTAGAGGGTTTATTTCTTTACGCCATATTTTATTTGATGTGCGCCGGGTGGGACTTGAACCCACACATCCTAATGGACACAGGGACCTAAACCCTGCGCGTCTGCCAATTCCGCCACCGGCGCTTGGTTTCGTAAGGTTATCTAAGATCTGGCGATAATTCACGCACTATNCGGAGTTATTATCCCTATTCTGTTGGTCTAAAGAATGGCGGGGAGATTATGTCGGCTTCTCCCTTTACGAAAAGGCCGGCAGGNGCTCTACCAGTTGCCCGTTTTACCCCTGTTGATTCTATAAACCCCGATGTGGATTTTACTTTNCGAGAGAAGTTAGGAGCATCGATATTGGTTCTCCAAACAGCNTCATAAACTCTGCGNAAATCTGAAATGGTAAATTGCTCGTCAACGAACGCTGTCGCTAAGGTCGTGTATTCTAACTTTGAGGCTGCTCTTTCAAGCCCATCCCGAAGCATCAAGGCATGATCAAACGCAAGAGCAGGTCCATCTTCATAGGTAAGTTCAGAATTGAATTCNGGGAGATCATCTAGTGCCCAAAATCTAGCATAACGAGCATCTGACCCTGCTCTTGGAGTACCAGGGTCTGGCATAAAAGCCAGATACGCTACTGAAGTTACTCTCATTTTAGAATCTCTGACATCTCTTCCTGGGGTTGAATAAGTCTGAAGTTGCTCTAGGTGGGCGGGTTCTGCCGTGAATCCAGTTTTTTCTGCTAATTCTCTCAGCGCTGTTTCATGTATCGACTCATCGGGACGAAGATGTCCGCCGGGCAGGGNCCACGAACCGCTTTGCGGAGGATTTGCTCGCTCGACTAATAAGACAGCAAGCCTTCCTGAACGAATGGTCAAGAGGATTACATCAGCTGTGACTGCATTGGGCGGATAATCTGTTGGTTGATATTTCTCAACAAATTCTGTGTCTTCAACTGATAGTTTTCTAGCCAGTAACGTCTGATCTTTTGGCATTATTTGATGACCTCTACACCATGAGATCTCATTTCATCGGAGACAACNTTGGTATTGACTGGGGAAACAGCTGCTGTGAGTTTGGATAATACCCGAGTTTTGAAACCAGCTTGTGCGCTATCAATGGCCGTCGCTTTTACACAGTGGTCAAATGCTAGACCTACGATATCTATGGATGCAATAGATTCTTTTGTGAGTATCTGTTTAAGGCTTTGTTCACCGTCACTTCCTTCAAATCCTGAGTAAGCAGCTTGGAACATTCCTTTCTTCACTGAATAATTTATCTTTTCGGTTATGTTCAAGANTTCAGGGTGAAGATCAGCTTCGTCTGTTCCAGCCACGCCATGGGGCGGCCATGTATCTTGATAGTTGGGTTCATCAGAAAAGTGCATTCCTGGGTCTATGTGCCAATCTTGTGTCGTNATNATGCAGTCGTAGNTTTCATCATCGGANACAAAAGTNGCTATCTGCTTTGCAACTTTATTTCCTCCGTCNACAGGTAAGGACCCCCCTTCACAAAAGGTTGGTTGGACATCTACTATGACGAGTGCTTTCTTTTGTTTATTCACGTGTGCCTTTCTTGGTATGCAGAACTGTTGGAATAGCGGGCTCCCCACCTACTCTTAGCCGAATTTCTTTAGGTATTTCTGACATTATGTTCATTAAATGGTGTCTCGAGTCCTCTAGCGTGGTGAGGTCAGTAATATTCCCTGAGGACATGACTTCGCTCTGGAGAAACCTACAGCTTGAAGTCTGCGAATGGTTTTCAACTGCGTCTTCAAGAAATATTGACTCCTCTAGAGCTATTCCACCGGTATCAATAGTTCGCTTTGCCAATTTTTTTCCTCCTTCTGAAGTTTTTCCCTCAGACCTTTTCCCCACTGATCGCATTTTTNGCATTAAAGAATTTTCTTCAATGGCGACTAACTTGTATACGAAACCNGCNGATGCTGCACCTGACCCNGTAACCAACTTGTGTCCTGATTCNAAAGCATCTATTGGGGCATCTAGTAGATTGNNTATTTTGTATTCGTCTAAATCTCCAGAGACCATAATCTGTGCTTCNGGCGCCCCTAATTTATCTAGAAGCGCTCTAGCGGATTTCGCTNCAGCAGCAAGGTCTCCTGAGTCGATTCGTATTCCTTTCAGACCAGCATTCGAAGCTTTAACGGCATTAACGATGCCAGCTTCAATATCGTATGTGTCAACAAGAAAAATAGTGTCTTCTCCCAAATATTTAGCTTGATTTTCNAAGGCTTCGAATTCAGATTGGAATGAGAGCGTGAAGGCGTGTGAAGCTGTTCCTGCGGTTGGGATACCCCAGCGTCTCCCTGCTTCAAGATTAGATGTTACATTAACTCCTCCGATATAGGCTGCTCTGGCAGCATTGACAGCAGCTTCNGGTTCAATTCGCCGGGANCCNGCCTCCATAACGAAGTGACCGTTCGCTGCGTCCACAATCCTTGCAGCNGCTGTTGCGATAGCGGAATCAAAATTCACGATTGATAGCAATAATGTTTCGATCANTAAAGCTTCTCCCAAGCTTCCCTCTACGGTAATTACTGGACTGCATGGAAAGTATGTTTCTCCTTCCCGATAAGACACTATGTTTCCCGTGAAGTTGAAAGAATACAAAAATTCTTGAGTTTGTTTTGAGATAATTTTTTCTTCCTCTAAGAATCGCAATACATCTTCGTTGAAGGAAAAGTTCTTTAAATATGGCAGCAACCGATTAATACCAGCGAAGACACCAAATGGTCTTCCCAGAGGAAGTTCGCGTACAAAGACCTCAAAAACAGACTTTTTGTCTACTTGTCCGGACTGCACTAGGGCATCAAGCATGGTGAACTCATAATGATCTGTATACAAAGTATGAGAGCCTAATTTGTTCTGCATAATTAATTCCTTAGATTACAAGTTTACCATTATTTATAGTCATGATGACAATATTAGATTCAGAGCTTTCATAAGAAATACGAAGTAGCGTCATAGAGTGATCAAAGAGAGTGCCCCCCAAGATAACAACCGGAGCTTTTGGCGGCCTACCGGAGCTTCTGCCTACGCTATTACTCTCGTGGCGCTTCCGGGCTTTCTACTTGGTGCGTTTGCTCCGGAAATAAAAGAAGACCTTTCATTTGGTGACACAGAACTAGGTGCAATTCTTACTTTCGGGTATTTAGTATCGAGCATCATTATGTCAGTATCAGGTGGAGCTGCTGATCAATTGGGACCAAAGCGTGTTTTGCGATCTGGGGTTACTATCGCTTTGATAGCTGCATTTCTCATGGGTTTTCTGGGCAATTCATTTTTTCTACTTATGGTTTTCATCGGGTTAAACCGCGTGGCCGAAGGCATTATCCATCCAGCTACGAATGCTTTAATATCCTCGTCTGTGATTTTAGAGAGACAGGGAATCGCAATGGCAGCAAAGCAATCCGCTGTTCCGTTTGCGACAGCCCTCGCAGGTTTTGCTGTTCCAACTCTTGGGATAGTTTTTGGATGGAAGGGAACATTTTTGGTGGTGGCAGTACTGGCCTTTCCAGCTTGGTTCGTAATTCCTAATGCACCTTCAATAAACAAAAGCAATTTCGCATCCCGGCGAGAAATGTGGCGCGTCTCTCATTTGCAACTTCTCGCTCTTGCGGGAGCATTCTCTGCTGCTGCGGTCGTTACTGTTTCGGGGTTTCTTACCACTTCAGCAAAAAATGCTGGGTATAGCGATGGATCTGCTGGATTAATTCTTGGGCTAGGAGGGATATTAATGATAATCTCTCGCTTGACGTGGGGCTACTTAGCAGACCGCTCCCTATTTGATAGATTCAAAGCAGTTTCTGGATCGCTGTTAATTGGATCATTGGCTTTTGTGCTTTTCGCTATTGAGTCTAAAGCTTCCATTGCAGTAGGGTCTATCTTTATTTTTGGAATTGGTTGGTCGTGGCCTGGTTTAGCGTTATTGGGAATTATTGAGCACCATCGGGATGAACCTGGAGAAGCAACGGCCATAGTGCAAACAAGTATTCGTATTGGAGCGATGTTCGCTCCTCTGGGATTCGGGTTAATCGCCGACTCTTTTAACTATAGCTATGCTTGGTTGTGCTCATTAGTCTCGGCTTTATTGGGCGCATTCTTCATGTTTCTCGCAAGTTCTCGTTTACCCAAACCCAAGAATTCCTAAGGTCATGTAGCTTTATCTGGGTCAGCTGGTGGACAAAAGCAAATTAGCGATTTGTTTTAGCGCTCGGCCTCTGTGACTTATTTGATTCTTTTCTGAATCGCTTATCTCGCCGAAAGTTTTCCCAGGTATCTCGGAGGGAAGAAAGATTGCATCATATCCAAAACCTAGTGTTCCTGCTGGAGAGAGAGCTATTTTCCCAGAAACTATACCTTGGGCAGTTATAAAGGTTTCGTCAGGCCAAAGAACAACCATGACGGTCCGAAACCTAGCTCCTCTTTGGACCATCGGTACGTCGGATAATTCGTTTAGTAATTTTTTGATGTTGTCCTCTGGTCCTGCATGGGGACCTGCATATCGAGCGGAGAGGACTCCGGGTTCACCATTTAATGCTTCAACTTCTAGGCCAGTATCATCAGCTATCGCCGGTTTACCGGTTGCTTCCATTATCCCTTGGGCCTTCAAATGAGCGTTTCCTTGCAGGTCAGGTGCATCTTCAATAATCTCTGGAATTTCAGGGGGGCGTGGCAATAATTCTANTTTGCCAGACAGTATTTGCTGCATTTCCTTATATTTGTGTTNATTTGCAGTTGCGGAGATTANCTTCATCTCTTTTGTGGAGGAGTTCTTAGAAGTTCNTTCTGNAGAGCAATAATTTCATTAATGCCTTTCTCAGCTAATGCAAGTAGNGTGGNCAATTCATTCTTTGAAAATGAAAATTTCTCTGCCGTTCCTTGAATTTCTATGAACTCACCCGATTCGGTCATAACTACGTTCATGTCTGTATCTGCTTTNGAGTCNTCTTCATATGGCAAGTCCAATCTGGCCTCCCCATTGATAATCCCTACTGAGACTGCAGCACATGCCTCATTGATTGGGTGCTCATTGATTTGTTTTCGTGCTTGAAGTCTTGATAAGGCATCGTGTAGGGCTAGGAGTCCTCCGCATATGGAAGCGACACGNGTACCTCCATCCGCTTGGAGNACATCACAGTCAACTGTAACTTGGCGCTCACCNAGCTTTTCCATGTCACANACTGCTCGCAGAGAGCGCCCTATTANTCGCTGTATCTCTTGTGTTCGACCTTTCGGTCCTTTGGTTTCTCTTCTTATACGTTCGGGTGACGAACCNGGAAGCATTGAATACTCAGCGGTTACCCATCCAGTCCCCGTACCCCGCATCCANCGGGGAACATCATCATCTATTGANGCAGTGCATAGAACTCGAGTGTTTCCGAATTCAACCAAAATTGATCCATCCGCCATGGTTGTGAAGTCCCGCGTGAAACTAATTTCTCTTAACGCATCTACTTTTCTTCCATCTGTTCGCCCCATTAGTCTCCTTTATTTAGGCTAGGAATTCTTTGCCGACACATGCTAGCGAGATTTCCCCGGCAAAAGCTTCGCTGGCCTCTCGAAGGTGTTGAGATGGTTGTTCACCTGGAGCTAAGTGCGAGAGAACTAGGTGAGAAACATTTGCATGTTCCGCCATTCTTCCGGCTTGGCGAGCTGAAAGATGAAGGATTTTTTCCTTTTCCCGATGTGAGAGAAATGTAGATTCAGCTATCAACAAACCGATGTCAGGTCCCAGTTGAGTGATATCCCATTCTGGGCCTGTATCTGCAGAAAAGACCATGCTGGAATCTCCGACTTCAACTCTTGAGGCCAGAGTTTCAACATAGTGATCAGTTCTGGACCAACGCCACTTTTGATCACCGATTACGGTAGATGATTTATCCTTAATCACGTTACAAGTGAATGATTCTTCAATATCCTCGCACATGTTCCTTGCCAATGCGAAGGTTCCGGTTGTTCCGTACACCGGAATTGGTTCGCACCGCACGTAGTGACGAATAGCATTATAAACCACAGGAAGTTCCAACCAATGGTCTGCGTGTTCATGACTGAGTACTATTGCAGTTAGCTCCGACAAGCATATATGATCTTGCAGGTTAGCTAAGGTCCCGGGTCCCGCATCCAACCAAACATTTGCTTGGGGGCTTTGTACCAGAAAGCCTGTGCAAGCTCCACCTGCGCTGGCGTAACTTCCGCTACATCCAAGAACGGTAACTTTGAGTGCGGGGGTGTTCACGATCTTTAACTCCAGTTGTGGGGTATCGCTTTTTCTAACTCAGGGCCGAATAACTTTTGGCCTTGCTCTGCAAACCAAGATACATCCCCTGAGGAGATAAATGTTCTGTTTCCTTGATTTATATTTGTGGTTTCAAGATCTTTTGCTTTCAAAGATTTTGCAACTGCAAACGCTGTTTCGTCCGCTGATGACACCAAGACAACGCCCTCGCCCACAGACTCTCCTATCGCACGTGCCAAATAAGGGTAGTGAGTGCATCCGAGTAGTAATGCGTCAACATCAGCTTGAATAACTGGCGCTAGGAGTCGATCTGCAAGAATTCGTACTTGCTCTCCTTCGAATTCTCCGCGTTCAACAAACTCTACGAAGCCCGGACAGGCTACGCTGACAAGTTCTATATTCTCAGGACTGATACCTTTGATTGCGTTGTCATACGCTTGACTATTTATAGTTCCAACCGTGCCAATCACACCTATCTTTTTTGTAGATGACACTTCAGCAACTGCCTGAGCCCCTGGCGTGATAACACCCACTATGGGGATTTCTGTAGAGTTTCGTAGATCACCCTCCGCTGCCGCTGATGCCGTGTTGCACGCTATCACGATCATTTTCACATCATGTTCTGCGATTAGATAATCAGATATTTGTTGTGAGTAAGATTTTACCTCTTCTAGAGGTTGAGGACCGTATGGGTATCTTGAAGTGTCGCCGTAGTAAACTATATCCTCAGATGGCAACAAGTCTATTATCGCTCTAGCGACAGTAAGCCCGCCGAAACCCGAATCAAAGATTCCTATTGGCTGGTTACTTGGCATCTATCTAATCGTAGAGGCATTTTAGAAATTATTTAGAAATTGGCTAGCAGATCCTGATTTTCTAGAAGTAAATTATCGACTCAATAGAGTTGGCGACATTGTCTAAGTCGCCGGACCATGCTCCAGTAGAGAGATATTTCCACCCTCCATCGCAAACAATAAANACAACAACTCCTGTTTCTACCTTCTCGGCAACCCTGATTGCCCCCGCCAGAGCAGCCCCTGAAGAAATACCAGAAAAGATTCCGCATTCGCTTGCTAATTGCCTTGTGTAATAAANNGATTCTTGCGGCCGGACTATTCTTTTACCATTGAGTANCTCTAACCCTTTCCAATTTTCAAAGACTGGCGGGATGAAACCATCTTCTAAGCTTCTAAGCCCCTGAACTGCTTCTCCGGAAGGCGGTTCGACTGCAAGGATTTGTATGTCTTTCTTTCGTTCCCGCAAGAAGGTCCCCACACCCATGAGTGTTCCGGAAGTTCCCAACCCTGCTACAAAGTGAGTTATATCTGGAACATCATCCAAGATTTCCGGACCCGTCGTTTCATAGTGCACTTGAGGGTTTGACTCGTTGCCATATTGGTACAGGAATACCCAGTCGGGGTTTTGTATTGCAAGTTCTTGGGCAAGTTTCACCGCGCCATTGGACCCCAATTCACCAGGAGAAGGNATAGTCTCTGCGCCCCAAACCTCCAGCAGTTGTTTCCTTTCAATCGAAACATTCTGAGGCAAAACAATTTTGAGTTGATAGTTACGCATGGACGCAATCATCGCAAGCGCAATACCAGTATTCCCTGATGATGGCTCAATTAAGGTAGATCCAGGTTTAAGTAACCCCTGTTTTTCAGCTTGCAACACCATTGATTTAGCAATCCGGTCTTTAACTGATCCTGCAGGGTTTTGGTTCTCTAGCTTTGCGTAGATTTTGACATCGGGATTTGGGCTAAGTTTTGAAACATCTACTACTGGCGTGTTCCCAATAAGGTCAAGGATCGATTTATGAACTGCCATACCTAATTATGTCGTCTTTTTGGGAATTCAACACTGCGACATTGGTCTCAGGAACTTACNAAACTAATTTCTTCTTCGGTTATTTCNTCATTNCTGATTCGNAAACTCCTTATTACNGGCTCACTTTCTTGTAACGAAACGATTATGTAATGCCANGTTCCCAANGGGTCAAAATCTGTTGCATCCCTGACATCTGTAGGAGATGGATACGCAGCGGTATGTGTATGACTATGCATTACTCCAATGATTTGCCTCTCTTCGGCATCAGCAATGCCTTCAACTTTCATCATTTCCAATGGGTTCAATTGATAGATTATCTCTGATTTTGCAACATTTTCCATCGGGTAAAAACAGGCAATAGTACTTGAACCGATGTTTGCAGAAAAGAGTCCACACGCTTCATTCGGCAATTCNTGGATCGCATGTTTGATTATTTGGTTTTTGATGTCTTCGTTTAGAACGAGCATTCTTATATTCTACAGCAAACTTTTGTATGAGATATGGTGAGCAAATAACGCCCTTCCCAACGTAAACCCANTATTGACGCTAGCCTCAGGTCATCATGAGTAATTCAGGGAAACGAATTGTTGCAANGAATCGTCAGGCGAAGAGAGAGTTTGAGATTTTTGAAACGATAGAAGCTGGCATGGTTTTACAGGGAAGTGAAGTTAAATCCCTACGCAGTAGCCAAGCTCAACTAGCAGAGGCCTTTTGCAGAATACATGACGGTGAGATATGGCTGAATTCTTGCCACATTAGCAAGTATGACCATTCAAGTGCTGTCTTTTCTCACGAACCNGACCGGCCAAAGAAACTTCTTTTNCACAAGAGGGAAATCTACAAGTTGCAGGCTCAAGTTGACCAAAAGGGCCTCACCTTGATTCCGCTTTCAATGTACTTTAGGAATGGGAAGGCAAAAGTAGAATTGGCTTTGGCTAGACGAAAAAATCTTTTTGATAAGCGTCGCCAATTAGCTCAACGCGAAGCAGATCGCGAGGCTCAACGAGCTATATCGCANCGGATGAAACAGGGCTCTAATGATTAGCTGCTGAAATACCAGCTATGTAGCCAAAGGTCATTGCCGGCCCGATTGTTCCTCCAGCTCCACCGTAAACCATTCCTGTTGGTGCAGCCATTGCATTCCCTGCGGCATAAAGGCCGTTTATGACTCCTCCATTGAGCGAGAGCACCCGACAATTAGCATCTGTTTTAGGACCCCCATTAGTTCCAAGGGCCCCACCTTCGACCTTGATGGCATAATATGGCGAGGTTGTAAGAGCTTGGAGTGTTGCCTTGACCCCTTCTTGTGACTGATCNCCATTGAAAGTGTCGTAAGCGCTTTCCCCTCGTTTGAAGTCAGGGTCTTCCCCTTTTGATGCGAATTTATTGAAACGCTCAAAAGTAGCCTTTAAGATTTCCGGTTCAACACTTATTAAGTTTGCCAGTTCTCCAATTGTTTCCGATTGGATCATCCAGTCAGGGGCATTATCGCCTGCAGGGCAGCCTGCTACGTCATATAAAGTTTTATGCTNGTGATCAAAAATAAGCCAGCATGGATTATTAGGGTATTCAAATTTCTGAGGGTCAAACGCATGGAAAACCCCACCCATCGCGTTGTANTTACCTGCTTCGTTAGTAAATCGTTTACCTTCTCGATTAACCATAAACGAATGTGGTCGAGTTCGCTCTAAAAGTATGAGGCGAGATGACTCATGCCCATATTGCATTTCNCCTGGNACTTTGACTACTGGAACCCACCACGCATTTCGCATGTTCCCTAGTTTTGCCCCAACATTCATGGCCATCTGCAGACCATCTCCAGTATTTTCAGGCGAACCTGCAGGGGCATTCATNGGGCCTCTTAGGAATGCTCTAACCAGTTCGCTATTCCATTCGAACCCACCTGTAGCTATGATGACGCCTTTGAGAGCTTGTATCTCGACATATTCTCCATCTTTTTCAACTTGAACACCCTTGACATCNNCACCGTCTGTAAGNAGTTNTATTGCAGGAGTNTTGACTTCGGGTTCAATTCCTAAGTCCAAAAGTGCTCGNAGTAANCCNCNTACAAGNGCTAATCCCATNCCTANTTGCCCCTTTTGGATTCGCTCTCCNANAANTTTGCGGNCANGNGTNGNCGTCGCTCCNCCTAANGGTGTTTCGGTTAGCATNACNGGANTACCCTTTTCTCGACCTCNAATTNNTGAAGCCCANTNCCCAAGTTCANGNANTGAAAATAAANTNTTATCNACNGACCTACCTCCNNCGGGTAAGCCACCNGGGTGNTCGGGGTGATAGTCGGGATANTTATGAATNANGTGGAATGAGCANGGNGTNACATCTTCNATCCATTTGAGCATTTTNGGACCGNTGTCAACNAATGTTGCAGCCATATCGGAATCTATTTGACCCAACGAAAGTGACTCAAGGTACGATAATGCTTTCTCTCGGGAGTCTTTAACACCCGATCCCTCTTGTAAATGGTTGTTTGGAATCCAAATGATTCCGCCACTCATCGCGGTAGTTCCGCCTAAAAGTTCAGATTTCTCAAAAATACGCACAGTGGCGCCCTCATGGGCAGCTGCTAGACCAGCAGTTAGACCGGCTGCTCCTGTACCCAAAACGATAACATCACATTGCTCAGTCAAGTTTTTCCTCCTTTGTTATTGTGTCACAATTACCCGCTATCGTGATAATTTGATGGGTTTCGCATAGGGCCTTTCTAAATAGCTATTTGACAAGGGGCTGATCGGTTTCGACGTGGCGGTTGTTTCGTCGGATCGTGCGACCGGAGTTGCTCAGACTCCAAAACGGGGCAAATAAGACACGGCAACTCTCGTGTCGCTCTCGCCGCCTAATTTATAGGCGATAGAGAGTCATCGGGACCAGTAATGATTCCCGGGGCCTGACCACTACAGCCTGGCAACAGAAGTAGTGGTGGACAGCAGGGAAAGACCGCTGACTGTAGGAAAGACTGCTGACACCGGAGAAAGAACCGGCGGTGAGGTCGTATGACCCAACTGACCCGGCAGTGTGGGTGCCGAAAACCACAACCTCGGGAATGGTCGTATCGCGGACGATGGATCCGAAACGGACGGGGGTTCGATTCCCCCCAGCTCCACTAACCACAATTAATAATTTACTAAACTCTTCCCCATAGTTTAATTGCCGTTGTTCATATCTGGATCTATCATGGCATCGTGAATCACCCAGTAGTTCCTGAACCCAGCATTATCCATGGGGAATTCTGGGTTCGACCACAAATGCAGATTGAGGCTAACTTGGAAGAGTACCGCACCCAATACCCAGTGGCATTTGTACCTGAACCACAAATGCCTGAGGGGTCACCTATTCCGCAGGGAAAAGGTACATGGATCCTAACTAAACACAGTGATGTAGCCTATGCCTCACGGAATCCGGACATTTTTAGTTCAGCGCAAGGAATAACTATCCTCGATAGCCCTCCTGAATTTAACGAATTCTTTAATTCAATGATTGCCATGGATGACCCCCGACATGCGCGACTGCGAAGAATTGTTTCAAAGGGATTCACCCCTAAGATGCTCTCCAAACTCGAAGATTCAGTCCAAGAAGTAGCAGGCTCTATCGTTGACGATGTCAGCGAGAAGGGGGAAATTGATTTTATTGTTGACGTCGCTGCGGCATTACCTTTAAAAATCGTTTGCGACTTGATGGGTATTCCGTCCTCATATTATCAGGAAGTTTTTGATTGCTCGAATGTAATTCTTGGAGCTGGGGACTCAGAGTATGTGCCTCCGGGCGGAGATATCCTCTCTGCCATTCTTGAAGCTGGCATTACATTGCAGTCCATCATGAACGAAGTGGCCGAATCTAAAATCGGAATTGATAGCGAGGATTTGACCAGTAAACTCGTCAACGCAGATTTGGAGGATGACAAACTTACTAGTGGCGATTTAGCAAGTTTCTTCATTCTTTTAGTTGTTGCCGGAAATGAGACAACACGAAATGCGATAGGTTGGGGTCTTAAATACCTCACAGATAACCCAGACCAACGCAAAATCTGGGAATCTGATTTTGATGCCGTCGCTCCAACAGCAGTTGAAGAAATAGTTCGGTTGGCTAGCCCAGTTACCTATATGCGACGCACAACAACACAGGATGTCGTTATTCGTGAACAGGAAATAAAAGCAGGTGATAAAGTTTGCATGTTTTACCTGGCCGCCAATCGTGATGAAGAGGTCTTCGACGATCCCTACAAGTTTGACGTGCTCCGCCAACCGAATAATCATCTTGGATTTGGAGGCCCAGGTCCTCACTTTTGCCTAGGAGCACATCTGGCTCGCCGTGAGATCACTGTAATGTTTCGTGAATTATTTCGCCGACTGCCCGATATTGAGGCATGCGGAGAACCTGATGTTTTAGCTGCTAGCTTCATCCACGGGGTAAAGCATCTACCCGCTAAATTTACTCCTACTAAACCAGCGAAAATCTAAGGGACGACAATGCCAAACATTCCTTTAACATTTAACGAAGTAACACCACAATGGCTCGGCGAAGTTCTAGACACTGATGTAGTGAACTTTGAATCTCACAAGATAGGCGAGGGTGTCGGCCTCATGGGTGATATCTACCGAGTAGAACTCGACTATGCATCGAACGAGTCAGGTCTTCCTCCTTCTGTAGTAGTTAAACTTCCATCCTCCTTTGAGGAGAACCGACAACAAGGAGTTGCCTTAGGCATGTTTGAGGCAGAAGTGAAATTCTATGATGAATTGAGTGAGGCTACCGGAACCGGACTTCCTGATATTCATTTCGCTGCAATAAATTCTGGCACTGCCGAATTTGTGATTGTCATGGAGGACTTATGTGACTTAACAATGGTTGATCAAGCTTCAGGCATGTCAGAACGCCAAGCTTTAGCAGCAGTTAGAGTGCTAGCAAAGATCCACGCTGCATGGTGGGAGAAAGTTCAGGTTGAAGAACTTGAATGGATCCCCTCTATGGTTGGACCGCGCATAGAGTATGTCGATCAAGTCCTTCCAGAGATCTATCCTGCGTACGCAGCAACATTCGAGCCAAGTTTGCCAGAAGGTGGTGCTGAACTCCTTCAATTATTTAGCAAGTCTTACTTAAAGCTCAATACTGCACTTGCCGAACGTGCCCCATGGACACTAGCGCATCAGGATTACAGAGTCGAGAAT
>PATO01000023.1 GCA_002712415.1 Actinomycetota bacterium
GTGACCCGAAGGTCGAGAGCGTTCGACTTGCATGTATTAAGCACGCCGCCAGCGTTCGTCCTGAGCCAGGATCAAACTCTCCGTCAAAATCTCAGATCTTTCGATCTTTGAAATCAGTTGCATTTCCTTGTACTTCAAATATTTGAAGTTCTTGACAAGGAGTGCGAATGGAGAGCCAGGGTCGGAGGGGCTTCCTCGTTACCTGACTGGCACAAAACATGTGTCTCATAAATGAGAACACGTTGTCTTTCATATTTTTTTATATGTTGTGCGGGTACCACCTTTTATAGGTGGTGGAATTGAAGGTTGGCGCTCGGGTCTCAAGAAAGACCTGTGCGCCTCCCGCACTGGCTTTTTCGTCCTCTCTTCCGTTTTCAAAGAGCAGGTTCCAGATTGAACTGCAACCGCTTCCGGACGACTGTGTCGGAGCCGGATAACCCTATATATCAGCACATAATTTGCACATTAAGGGCGAAGGTTGAATCTACCCACAAAGTAGAGAAATTCAACAGTTATTTACATTTTTCTTCTGTTCTTTTTCTCATGGAATTGAGCACAACAACAGCAGNNTCTAGCTTAATCGGAAAATCTCAAAATGTTTCGCTGTTTTTTGCCTTTTTGCAATAAAACATACTTTCCGCCTACAAGATGTTCCGAGTCGATTCTAGCCGAAGAGACCTTTACTCGATTTATGGAAACACCGCCTTGTTTTAGCAGGCGGCGAGCAGCTCCCTTAGAGTCAACAAGGCCACTCAATGCGAGGGCTTCTAGAAGGCCATCCTCTTCGCAAAGGAGGCTAGATGAAATNTCTGTCTCTTGGGTGATTCCGGCAAGAGCTTCAAACATTTCTTCGGTAAGGGAGTCTTTCCCAAAAAGGGCTTCTGCCGCTAGCTTTGAGTCTCTTACTGCCTTTTCGCCATGGACGAGTTTGGTTATTTCATCAGCAAGTTGTTTTTGGCCCAGTCTTTTCTCGGGAGTTGTCTCGTGCTCATGTACTAGTTCAGTTATTCCGTTGACATCTAGTAGTGTGAGNNGCAAAAGAAATCGTTCAAGATCTCTGTCATCGACTCGCAGCCAATATTGATGAAATTCATAGGGCAACGTCATTTCTGCATCAAGCCAGATAGCTCCATCAANCGATTTCCCATACTTTTGCCCATCGCTACGGGTTATTAGTGGCCAAGTTAAACCATGTGCTGTTGCTCTACTCCTTCTTCGGATGAGATCAACTCCTTGAGCAATATTTCCCCATTGGTCTGAACCTCCTATCTGAAGTTCACAATTGAAATTCTTATGCAACCACCAGAAGTCAAATGCCTGCAAAAGCATGTACGAAAATTCAGTGAAGCTAATTCCGTGCGTGCTTTCCATTCGAGATCGTACAGATTCTCTACCCACCATCTGATTTATTGTTGCGTGTTTCCCAACGTCTCTGAGGAAATCCAACACGTTNACGTTCTTTGTCCAGTCAAAGTTATTGACCAAAGTTGCGTTATCAAGGTCAACAAGCTTTTCNAGCTGAGCTCGGATCCCCTCTAAATTATTTTGCAAAGTCTCTTCATCNAGAAGGTTTCGTTCTTCAGATCTTCCACCGGGGTCGCCTATCATTCCTGTTGACCCACCGATAAGTGCTATTGGTTTGTGGCCAGCATCTTGAAATCTTCGCAACATCAGGACTCCTATAAAGTTACCTATGTGGAGGCTAGGTGCTGATGGATCTATTCCGTGATAAAGNGTTAGGGGGCTATCTGCAAGTCGCTTTTCTAAATCTTCTCGATCTGTAGTATCTTGNATNAANCCGCGATGGTCTAATTCATCTAAAAAGTTAGATTTACTCATAGTTTGACATTAGACCTGTTTAGAAGAACTACGACGTTATTAAATCGAAATATGGAATTCGTAGGCATTTGGCATTCCACCCTTTAACCGACCATGATAATAGTAGTGGACAAAGTCATTGATAGAACTGAAACGCCGGTCGAAAAAGGGAGAAAATTTCCTGTTGGAAAGATAATTCCTATAGTTCTTTTGCTAACGATAGCTCTCTTCTGGATCTGGGCACTATCCCCTCTTGCCCCAAGTGGCCACCCTGACAAATTGGATGANTCTTCTTTCGCCGCTGNNGCCAAAATTTTATGTGGGCTTGCGGAAGAAGAGCTTAAGGATATTCCGTTTGCATTTTCAGCTTCGTCGCCAAGTGAAAGGGCTGATCAGATAGATCAGGGCACNGCAATTTATAGGGCTTTGGTCGCCGACCTNCTGTCAATCGCACCTGACCAAAGCACACGCGACGGACNATTGGTCAGACTTTGGTTAGCTGACTATTTGGTTTACCTTGATGATCGTGACACTTATGCGATGAAGTTTCGTAATGGCATTGACGAAGCATTTACTGTTACCAAAAAAGGGTCTCGGTGGGTCACAGATCCAGTTGATGAATTTGCAAAGGCCAACAAAATAAGAGAATGCCTTGTTCCCCTTGACGTCTAATCCTTAGCGCGTAACACTTCGAGGGACCATGCCATTTCATAGGTTCCTGAGCGAAGTCTNAACTCCTCTAAGGTGTCAGGTCCGCATGCCCCTGTTCCTAACCCTCTGACGGCTGCGTCTACATGNACTTCGGTTGTTGGCTTAGTCTCTAGTTGAGATATTGTAAGCGATTCGCTTAGGTCCATGTCATGCATAGAGCTTGCTGAAAACGAGCTTGCATTNGCAATATTGAATTTGAGTTGATCCCCTTGATTACTTATNAGACTAAACCACTGTGTATCTTGATGAGCTCCATTTTCTTGAGGAACTACATATGGATGATATTGATTATCCACGGTGGATTTCCACCTACTTATCAACTGAGAATTACATCTGTCGGGATATGACTCCANAGGTCCCCTCCCTAACCATTCAAGATCTGAGAATTCTGCTGAAATTTCAAAACGCATTCCCACCCTCGGAAGATCATCCCANTCATAAGGAATATGAAAGGTTTCATAGAAATTGATTAGNTTACCTTCTGCCCAGATCACACTGATATGAGTAGCCTTTGCATTTGTTCCTTGGTATTCACTTTTAATTTGGAGATAATCTCCTTCAGTTAGGCTTTCGGTATATGCAAAGTCTCGCTTNATATCTAACTTGTTAAGCCCTTCCTGAATCCACTTTCTACGAACTCCTGAAACTTTTGACATCCATCCCTGTTTAACCCCATCGTTGTCTGTGGGCGGTCTCCAGAAACAACCCTCTGGGAATTGTGTGAAGAGTTCCATACCTTTGTAAGTGATTGAGCNTTGATTATTAAATGTAGGAACAGAAATAATGAAGTCTTGAAAGTGTACATGTCCTGCCACTACGCTTTTTAGAGTTTGGACTTTGGGCAGGTTTAACTTAGTNGAGTTNAGTTTTTTTTGAAGGTTGATTTGGTCCCATGCCACGATATGTTCGCTNGGACTCCATTTCGCTGGGTTCTTATGTTGCCAGAAGAGGTTTAAGTATAAATCTTGTTGCGGTGTCNATCCGGTCGCCGTGGGAATTNACTTTTCAANAACATTTGCTTCATGNCTATTATCAAATTCCCATTCTCCAGATCCAATGACTTCACCCTCAGCTTCTATNTTCCATAGGCATTTAAATTCACTCAAGCGTGTAAACACTGCGCGATTTTTTATTAATAGTTTTTCTTCACTGAGCTTTACGACCTCNATAGGTCGATACGCCCATGCAACTTCTTGCAGAGCAGGGTGTGGCGATCCGTCAGGACTATTCAAACCGTTTATACAGAAATTTGCGTCATTTGGGATGTCATTAAAATGCCCGCCATAAGCCCAAAAGGCATTTCCATNTTCGTCGGTTTCAAGGAGGCCTTGATCTTTCCAGTCCCAAATAAAACCGCCTGCAAGAGCATCATGACGGTAGAACGCATCAACATATTGTGCTACCGACCCATTTGAGTTACCCATTGCGTGAGAATATTCGCAAAGGATAAGAGGCCNGTCGTCATCTTTTGTCTCCTTGGCCCAAGTCGCCCACTGCGTGATGACCTCAATAGGTGAATACATCGGGCAGACGATATCGGTTGCTAAACGTTCAAGTAGATCTGGGGCTTCTCTGCTGTTTTGAAACCCTCTTTCCTTGTTAAGGGAGAATCTATGCTCTAAAGCACCCTCATAGTGAAGAAAGCGTGAAGGGTCTTCACTTCTAACCCATGCTGCTGCTGCGATTTGCCCTGGTCCGAACCCTGATTCGTTGCCGAGTGACCAGCCTATTATCGAAGGGTGGTTCCTGTCGCGCTGNACCATTCTCTTAGTGCGTTCTTCNATAGCATTATGAAATCGGGGGTTCGAAGCTAACGAACTTAATTTCGCATGCGACTCGCAATTAGCCTCGTCGATTACATATAGTCCNAACTCGTCGCACAAGTTAAGAACCTCGGGNTCATTTGGGTAATGTGCTGTTCTTATTGCATTAATGTTGTGGAGCTTCATAGAAATTAGCTCTTCTTTAAGCTCATTTGTTGTTTGCGTTTTGCCCGTGATCGGATGATGGTCATGCCTATTCACCCCATGTATCACGATTGCTTTACCATTAATACGCAGTTCTCTGTCTTTCACTTCTACCCGCCTGAAACCAACACGCTGATTAATCACTTCTTGGCAGTTTCCTTCTTCATCGAAGAGCTCTACNAAGACGTTATACAAATTCGGTGTTTCGCTTGTCCATGGTTTGATANGAAGGTCTTTGAGCGCAAACGAAGATTGCACTCCAGTAAAACTATAAGACTCGAGTAGTTCCTCTAAAGGCGAGTTCGGCTTTGACACAGCGACCTCAAGCTGGCCTGATTCAGCAACNCTTTTGCCAGAGAGCGTTTCGAGAATAATGTTTGTTTTCAATCCTTGTTTGGGCTGAGAAATTAGAACCTTACCTTCGATACTCCCTCTGAAATTTTTTGGATCAAAGTCGCAAACGAGGTGNACGTCTGATATGTGTAACGATTCTTTTCTCTCAATCCATAACGATCTGTGGAGACCGCCATGGAACCAATGGTCCTGATCCTCTATCCAAGTTGCGTCACTCCACTTGGGGATGACCAGTGTCAATACATTCTCTCCTTCACGCAAATATGGAGTTAGATTAAATTCGCTTGGGAGTCGACTATCTTTACCCAGTCCAATGAAAACGCCATTACAAAAGACCAGTACGAGACTCTCTGCACTACCGATATGGAGGATGCACATATCACTGATGGGAATTGCAGAGATATTGATTACCTTTTGATAAATGCCGGTTGGGTTATCTTCTGGCACATCGGGAGGCTCGTAGCCAGACCATGGCATGACAATGTTCGTGTAATGGGGTTTATCTTCCGAGATTTGCCTTGTCCAAGCTCCTGGCACTCGGATATCACGCCAGTGAGCACCCCCGAAATCCTGTTCCAAAATTTTACTTGTCAGATCATTCACCGAATCTAAGAGTTTGAACTTCCACACTCCGTCAAGTGAAACCCTATTTGAAGGCGTTTCTCCTTTTCTCGCTTCAGATAATGATTCATAGGATGGAAATGCAACATGCATTGGCATCCTATTGATCTCGGTAATTTGAGGATCAAATATAGTTTCTAATGGGATGGAGAACACATTTCTAGTATGCCTTGATTTTTTAACATGATTCTTTGTTCATCCTCTTTGGTGATAAAACAAAAGGGTGAAACTAGACCCTAAATCCGTTGACTATGTGCTGACCACTACTCGGTCAGTGAGACTTCGGCTTGATTTTGACCGACCCGTTGACCCGCAGATTATTCTCGATTGCATTGACATAGCGGAACAGGCTCCTACGGGGGGAAATATAGGTTCGCGGCGTTGGATTGTCATTACTGACCCTAAAAGAAAGAAGCAGATATCCGAGCTGTATTTAAAATCCGCCGGCAACTGGATGATAACTGCAAGGGATCGCCTAAGTGGCACTGGCCACCCAAACGAAAAGATGTTTAAATCTGCTGCTTTCCTAGCTGAGAACCTNCAGAGATCGCCGGCAATTGTCATTCCTGCAATCATCGGAATTCACGATAATTCTGGACGGCCGGGTTTATTTGATTCCGTGATTCAAAGCGCTTGGAGCTTTTGTCTAGCCCTGAGATCTAGAGGGTTGGGTACCGCTTGGACAACTGCGATCCTCAGCGAAGGCGATGAGTTAAAAGAAATACTCGATTTGCCTAAAGAAACAACGGAAATTGCGATGTTTCCTGTTGCATGGACGAAAGGGTTAGACTTCAAACCTGCCCCCAGAACATCCTCTCGCGAGATCACGTATTTTGATTCTTATGGCATGACCTTTGAGAATGGCCCTGCCCTCCCATTTACCTTTTCAAATGGTCCCGGCGTTGCTGTTGATGTTGATATCGATGCGAACAAAAGGGACGTTTGGGATTTGGTATCGGATATCAATTTCGCTAGCAAATTCTCAAATGAGTTCGTCGGCGCCAATTGGGATCAAGAGTCCCCTTCAATAAAAATAGGTGATACCTTTACTGGGCGAAATCAGAACGAACATATAGGTGAGTGGACCGCTAAATGCACTATTGATGCGATCGAGTTAGAGCGCCTGTTTGGATGGTGCACTGGCGATATATCCTCACCTGGTGCACGTTGGAGATATGAGCTCTTTGACCTAGGAGGAACAGTGCGCGTTCGCCATAAAGTTATCTTGGGACCCGGGAACTCAGGTTTGACGAGAATTATTGCAGAGAATCCGCAGGAAGAGAGCAAAATTATTCGTAATAGACTATTCGCCCTTCGCCAGAATATGGAAATGGTTCTAGATGGGATGAAAAGTTCTTTAGAAGATTAGCTTTCAATCTGTTCGGTTACAGGCAACTTCACCAGCGGTATCACTCTGTCAGTTTTACCTTGATATGTTTCATACCATGCACGATCAGCGCATAGCCTCTGCCATGTTTTATCACGCTCATCGCTGTCTAATATTTGAGCATCAGACCAGTATTTACCATTTTGGATTTGGACTTTTACTTTGGGATTCGCTTGCTTGTCTTTCAAATTTATGAACCATGAAGGGTTTGCAGTAGCCCCCGCAAATGAAGCTACGACTATTCTGTCACCATCTTGATTTTTCCAAGTGGGAAGGGCGACTTTGTGTTCCTTCCCTGTTTTTCTCCCTATGGTCGTGAGAAGCACATGATGCATCCCTGCTTGAACCCACACAACATCATCGTTTGTCATTTCCATTGCTTCAACGTGAGCTTTAGTTAGCTCAACGATTTCTGAGTGAGATGGGGTATCCCACACCTGATCAACGTGTTGATCGGTTGGGTNGATATCTGATTCCATATTTTCCTTTAGATAGTCAGCCCGAAGAGTTTGATGGCATTATTTCTTGAGATTTTGTCTATTGTCTCTTGCTCAAGGTGCCCAAAGAGTTCCTCTGCGATTGCTAGAGTGTTAGGAAATGTTCCGTCTTGATGGGGGTAATCAGTTTCGAATAGAACGTTATCCTCACCTATGCGATCTAATAGATCTATCCCGACTGTGTCTTTAAAGAAACAACTGTAGACGTGCCTTTTATAATAGTGCGATGGTGGTTTAGGTATCCGTTTTTCACCTTGAGCCCATTGGTGAGTTCTCCAGGTATCGTCGGCCCGTTCAATAAAATATGGNATCCAACCGATTTGNCTTTCAGCATATAGGAGTTTGAGATTTGGGAATTGCTCAAATTTTCCGGAGAAAATCCAATCAATCATAGATGCTGCACTATTACAAACTATGAGATTTGCTGTGACAACGGTTGGTGCCTCTGGTGAGGTTTGCACCGTTTTAGTCCCTGAACCTATNTGCATACAAATGACTGTTTGAGTCTCTTCACAAGCTTTGAGAAATGGGTCCCAGAAGTCACCATGTAGACCTGGTCGCCCGAGCCAAGCAGGTAATTCAGACCATGCAACTGCTCTGCAGCCTTTTTCTGCNACGCGATATATTTCTTTCGCTGCTAGTTCTGCATCCCATAATGGCACTATGCATAGTGGAATTAGTCGGCCTCCACTGGAGCCACACCACTCGTCTATCATCCAGTCGTTGTATGCCTGTACGCATAATAGTCCGAGCTCGAGATCATCTGCTTCAGAGAATAATTGNCCACAGAACCTTGGGTAGTTTGGAAAGCATAATGATGCTTCAACGTGGTTTATATCCATATCTGCCAAACGAGCTATGGGGTCGTAACAGCCTGGAGCTATATCGTCGTACGTNACTCCTTCCATTGTCACTTCTTCGGGCGGAATTCCTGGGCAGGCAACCATCTGTTTGATTTGGTAGCGCTTATTTTCAAAATGCCACCATGCTGCCATTTTGTCACCTGTGCCCGGTGTTTCTANCCATACACCGTCGTTTAGTGTCATCTCCCCCTGAGGTGCGATAACGATCTTTGGAGCAAGTTCTTTGTGCTTGGAAGGCATTCGATCCTGCCAAACGTGAGCNGGTTCTATAACGTGNTCGTCTGCGCTAATAATTTTTGGAATCATNGCTATNNACTCTAGTTTGTGTTCAATTCTTTTGGTAACTCATTATNACTGCAAAGCACATCTCGTCATTACTTCCATCGGCCCANAGCACATAACTNGGTTCGAGATNATTGGGCCTTAGAGATCTATCCCATACGCAATCAAGACGGATAACATCATCTCTTTTCACNTAGATTTCTTCTTGTGGGTAATACGCANATTGCCATTCAAAATCCCATTTAGGAATATCAAGAAGGATCAGCTCTGCAGGNGTTCCGGGATTAAGTGTCATGCGGAAAGAAGCTCCGATNTTGTGTTGGTGACCGAGCACAGCNGATATATANCCTTCAAAGCGAGCTGGTTGATCGCAAGTTGATGAGGCTATCCCGTTTGTCATGTCAGCAAAATCATCAGGAGCGTAACCACAGGCTTCGAGNATTTGNTNAGCCTGAACTATCCCATCATATTGAGCTTGTGCGNACAGGTATGCATTATCACGTTCACATAACGGCCCCTCTTCCCATTCGGCACATGGTATTTCAGCCGGACCNGAAAAAGTGCTTATNTTTATTGGCTGTGTTTCAGTGTCTGTTGACCAGACAGTTCGGAATGTAGAGCGATCCTCGGGNGCCTCAACGTCATAATGATAATGAATTTGCATTACAAAGAAGTCTCCCGGATTCATCTNTAAACCNAGTCCTTCTTGATACTGGATAGCTCCTGTCCCTGGANCCCAAAAGGTTAANATTTCATCGCTCCCAAGNCCTGTTGACCCGAAACANCTCCAGCCCCCTTGGTCCTCNCTCGCATCTTTTNGATCAGCTGCCTCTCTGTATTCTGCGGTCACTCTATAGCCGACCAAGTGATGGACAACTTCAGTCTGGTCAGGGATGAATTCGTANCCTGTAAGNTATTTTGTCTCAGTTAACTGTGGGTCAAAGATGAANCAACGATATTCATCGGGCTGNCCTCTTTCTCCATCATANAANTTCGNAGANGANAGCTCCTGNTCATATGCNACGAGGAACGGAACTTCTTGAGATGGCATTACCGGAGTGTCGCCATCCACATCGACTGGAGCNCCTGCCTGAACCCATTCCACGATTAGTTCTCGCTGATCGACATCAAGACTTGCATCGTGNAGAAATGGGACACTCAAATCTGATGCTGGCCATGGGGGCATGTACCCTGAATCAACTACTGCCCCTATTGCAAAGGCATANGCTGAGACTTCTGCTGCAGTNTCAAGTTTNGCGTGGGGAACACCCGGACCCCTTCCCGTATGGCACAANGCGCATGCATTTTCTATTATCGGAAGGANCTCGTTTCNAAAGGAAATAANATTCGCAGNGTCCTCTCCATTGAGTCTCTCTTCAGAGTCTGGANATGGCGCNNAGCTAGTATCTTGTTTTGTACTCTCCGATGAAATTGTTTCNACTGACTCATTNGAGTTTGATGAGCATGCAACNAGAAANGTGAACAAAGCCGTTANGAAAATCAGTTGTTTAGCNAGCTTCAAANCCATTAGCTAATCTTACAGGNGAGGTACATNTGCGACTTGCAAGATGTTTCTAAAATTGTTCTTTTGCTACCTGNAANCCTACTTTTGCTAGACGGACCGTGCTTTCATCAGAAGTAAGTTGNGTNAGCTCANCAAAATTTAGCCANCGCATTTCAACGCTTTCATGATTCCTTTTGACAACACTGTTACGAGGGGCGCGAATTAGGTATCTGACATCAAGATGCAGATGTTCTGGTTCATCTGATCTGGCAGGGATTACATGGACATCACAATCAATTCCCGGAGTAAGTATTTCTAACCCATCGATACCTGTTTCTTCTGTAGCTTCACGAAGAGCNACCCGAGGTAGATTTCCATCGCCATCCGCATGGCCTCCAGGCTGAATCCAAATTTGCAGCTTTTTATGAAGCATNATCAGGATTCTTTCNCCTGTGTGGTCAACGATTGCTGCTGAACCAGTGAGGTGTCCGTCCAAGCAAGTTCTATGCAATGCATCAGGGTGGGTTTTGAGAAAAGCAATAATCTGAGATTTAGCATTTTCTGAACTCTCNCTGGTNGGAAGTACAGCANCTATNTCAACGAATGCATTTTCAAGAGAATNCGTTTNGTTCCCAATATTTTCATTATTTTTCCATATNAAGGAAATAGCGCNCTCCTACTTTGAATACAGGTGATTTTTAAGAAGTTCAGGAATCTCAATNGGCCTGTAGTTAATATGATCCACACAGACATATGAGATTGATGCCTCAAAACANTGTTCGTTTAACACAAANCCNTCAGTGCTTATGTCNAAGCTACTGTTTCCCCAACGAGTAACTTGNGANTTAATTACGAGNTCATNCCCAAACCTAACNGGCTTGTGCCAANTAATATTGGCANTNTTTAGCATGATTTCGGCTTCAAGTTNCTTTTCGAAATCCCAAGCTAATTCCCTCANCCAGCAATCAAAAGCATCATCGATAAAGGTTAAATAGTGAGCGTTGTAAACAACCCCCTGCATATCGCAATCCACATATCTGACTCTTATCTGATGCGTGTAGCTCATAAAAGACTTCTGTTATTAGCAATGCTTTGCTCAAATGCCATCATTTGATCCTGCAGTTGCTTCATGCTTCCCGATCCGTGTGTTCTTTTAATGTTTGCAATAGCTTCATTTTCAAATAGTTTCTTTGGTTCCTCTCCTAGAAGTTCATGTGCGGCTACAAGCTCTGACAATTCGGTACCAGTTGCTAATGNTTCCTGAACAAGGCCTGCGACTAAAGCATGGGCTTCTCTGAAAGGAACGCCCTTAAGNACCAGCCATTCAGCAATATCTGTTGTCACCATGAATGGNGATGTAGCAAGCTGATTTGTTCTCTCAAAGTTGAACGTCATTGTTTGAAGCATGCCGTTTATAGCTGGTAGAAGGTTGAGGATCGTATCAACTGAGTCAAANAGTGCNTCTTTATCCTCCTGTAAGTCTTTGTTGTAGGTCAGTGGGGTGCCTTTCAGCGATGCAAGCAATCCCGTTAGGTTTCCGATCAGCCNCCCTGACTTTCCTCTAGCCAACTCCGCTATATCAGGATTTTTCTTTTGCGGCATCATAGAAGAACCAGTTGCGTAGGCATCATCCANNTCGACAAAGTTGAATTCGCTACTTGACCANAAGATGANTTCCTCCCCTATNCGGGAAAGATGTACTCCTAAAAGNGCTNTAGCTGAGAGTACGTCAANGACGAAATCACGATCAGCAACGGCATCCAAGCTATTGTTGAATAGGGATTCAAAGTTGAGCTCATCNGCTACGGCGTGTGAGTCCAATGGNAATGATGACCCCGCTAGCGCACCGGCCCCGAGAACAGAGACGTTAGTTCTACTTCGTGATTCAAAAAGCCTCTGTATATCTCTAGAGATTGCCCAACCATGNGCAAGCAGGTGNTGCGCTANCGGTACNGGTTGTGCCTGTTGGAGGTGGGTGTATCCAGGCATCATAATACCTTCAAGCGATTTTGATTTNGTTAGTAAGGTTTGCTGNAAAGAGATAAGCTCACCAATTATTTCGGAACAAATACGNCTNGTCCAGAGGCGCAGATCTGTNGCTACCTGATCATTTCGGCTCCGCCCAGTATGAAGTTTTGCGCCTGCAGGGGTAATTTCAGTTAACCGCCGCTCAACAAGAGTATGAATATCTTCATCTGATGGCAAGATATTAATACTCCCGCTTTCAATTTCCTCCTCAACTTTTTCAAGCCCATTCAAGACTGCGCTTAACTCAGATTCNCTGTAGACACCTATTGCCATTAACATTTTTGCGTGAGCTTTAGAAGCAGTTATGTCCTCGCTATANAGACGAATATCAAANCCNATNCTTGAGTTGAGGTTTCTCAAAACATCTGCGGAGGACACGTTAAGTCTTCCNTGCCAAAGTGGAAGCCCTTTTGAGTTNTCACCATCAGTCATTCTGCATCTCCGGTCCTTATGTGCCTTTAGCTCTCTTTGATGCGAGAGTTCTAAGCCTCAGCGCGTTCAGCTTAATGAAACCTTCAGCGTCNGCTTGATTATAGGCTCCNTCATCNTCTTCAAAAGTTGCTATCTTTTCATCAAAAAGGGAGTGCGAGCTTCGCCTCCCCACAATTTCCACATTTCCTTTGAAAAGTTTGACTCTCACATCTCCATTCACTTGCTGTTGGGTGTGGTCTATCGCCACTTGGAGCATTTCTCTCTCGGGACTCCACCAAAACCCGTTGTAAATCAAACTTGCGTATTTCGGCATTAATTCATCTTTCAAGTGCGCAACTTCGCGATCGAGGGTNAGGCTTTCAATCGCTCTGTGCGCNTTNAGCATCACAGTTCCGCCCGGAGTTTCATATGCTCCACGAGATTTCATACCGACGTAGCGGTTCTCTACAATGTCTAACCGCCCTANNCCATTAGCTCCAGCTACTTGGTTGAGGGTTTGAAGAACNTTCGCAGGGCTCATTNGTTGTCCATTGATTGCAACAATGTCTCCACATTCGTATTCNAATTCAAGGAAAGTNGCCTCGTTCGGAGCCGCCTCAGGGCTCANAGACCATCTCCACATTTCTTCCGGAGGTTGAGTCCACGGGTCCTCTAGTGGGCCNCCTTCATACGATATGTGGAGGAGGTTTGCATCCATCGAGAAAGGTGACTCTTTCCCCCTCTTCATTTCAACCGGTATTTCATGCTCTTTTGCATAATTCATTAAGGATTCACGCGACCCAAGGGACCACTCCCTCCATGGAGCGATGACATGNATATTAGGGTTGAGGGCATAGGCGCCTAGTTCNAAACGCACTTGGTCATTGCCTTTGCCNGTTGCACCATGACTAATGGCATCTGCATTTGTCTCTTGGGCTATTTCAACAAGTCTCTTTGCTATNAGGGGTCGAGCGATGGAAGTTCCAAGGAGATACTCCCCTTCATAAATTGCATTCGCTCTAAACATTGGNAANACNNAATCNGCAACAAATTCCTCTTGAAGATCTTCAATAAATATTGCACTNTCTGGAATTCCCATTGCGAGTGCCTTGGCACGAGCTGGCTCGACNTCTTCACCTTGACCAATATCAGCCGTGAAGGTAACTACCTCACAGTTATAAGTTTCTTGCAACCATCTNAGGATAATTGATGTGTCTAATCCGCCTGAGTAAGCCAGAACTACTTTTGTAATGTTCATGATTTTCCTTTATTGCTCTAATCCCGATAGTTCCTTTANCGATTCAGATAAGTCTTGNCCTGACCAGGTATTGCTAGCCACCACCATGACAGTATCATCNCCAGCGACNGTNCCGAGGACAGATTCTAATCCAGCTCTGTCNAACGCAGAGGCGACTACATGAGCTGAACCCGGAGGTGTCCTCAACATTACGATGTTACCTGAGACTCCTATTTCAACGACCCACTCGCCCAAGACACGTTTCAGATGGTTTTCATGAACATGCCTCTCGCTNGGGAGTTCAGGAATTGCATAGACCATTGCACCGCCACTGACCCNNACCATAACTGACCCNAGTTCATCTAAATCTCTNGATACTGTCGCTTGCGTTGCGTTTATTTCATGATCTTTTAGNAGAGAAATCAGTTGTTCCTGNGAACTCACAAANTTTTCAGCAAGNAATTGCGTTATTAAGTGCTGGCGTTGCTTTTTCATANTAAACCNCCTCATNNCTGAGAAGGAAGGCTATTGCCCCCCTTGCGGANTGCATTCTGTTCTCAGCCTGCTTCCATATTCTGCTGTGTGAGCTNTCAAGAACCTCTTGTGTGACTTCTTNATTCGGGTGAGCGGGTAAACAATGCAAAAAAATCGATTCTGGATCAGCTAATGCGAGCATTTCCATTGTGACCGTGAATCCGTTNAAGTCCTTNAGTCGAGTTTCGCTTTCCTTTTCTTGACCCATTGATGTCCAAACATCTGTGTAGATTATATTCGNACCCTCTATGGCACTCTCAGGTTCACTAGTTTGNAGAATTTGACCGCCAACGGATTGAATTCTCTGAAGATTGACCGTAGAGAATTCATAACCTTTCGGCGATGCGACTCTGAATTCCACGCCTGCCATNAGCGAGCCTATAGCAAGCGAGCGNGCTACATTNTTTGAGTCACCAATATAAGCAATTTTGAGNCCTTCAAGTTGTTCAAATTCTTGTTTAATTGTCAGTAGGTCAGCTANCGCCTGAAGCGGATGAGCTTCATCNGAAAGCATGTTGATTACTGGAACCAAAGAATACGATGAAAGCTCAGCGACTGTTTTATGATCAAATACCCTTGCACCTATNAGTGCGTGGTAACAAGAAAGTGTTTTTGCGACGTCTCCGGTGCTTTCCCTCTTTCCAATTCCCACTTCATCAGGCCTAATTGTCACTGGGTGTCCACCAAGTTGCACTATTGCCATTTCCATTGAATTGCGTGTTCGGTTCGACGGCTTTTCAAAAAGCAAAGCAGCGCCTTTACCTAAAAGTATTTCTTGGGAGTTTTGAGTTGAGAGAGAGAGGACCTTATTTAACTCTGTTGTACTGAGATCATCGATTTCAAGAAGATGTCTGGGCATTGAGTATTCCTTTCAATATTTCTATTCCCTCTTCTATCTGATCATCAGATGTTGTGAGCGGTGGTGTTAGTCGTAAAGCCGTTGGAGTAATGGGATTGATTAGTAAACCGTTCATGGATGCTTTTGCAGCTACTTCTTTACTGATTGCTTTGTCGAGCTCAATTGCAAGCAATGCGCCGTTCCCACGTATAGAAACCACTGGTGGCAATTCTGTCATGCTTGTTCGGATCTTATCTTCAATTAACAGAGCCATCGTGTTGCAGCTGTCTCTCTTCATGATTTCAAGGACTTTACGCGCCACAGCTGTTCCTAGAGGATTACCTCCGTAAGTGCTTCCATGGTCGCCTGCTTCGAATGATGCGGCTAATTCTCGCTTTACCCAAACTGCTCCGATTGGAAAACCGTTTCCTAGTGCTTTCGCTATGCAGACGACGTCCGGGTTCAATCCATGGTGTTGGAATGCGAACCACTTCCCTGTCCTACATAAACCGCTTTGAACTTCATCGACCATAAATAACAAGCCACGATCTCTGGATAGTTCTTGTGCTTTTAGTAGATACTCAGAAGAGTGCGGCCAGACTCCCCCTTCACCGAGGATTGGTTCTAGGTGAATGGCTGCAGTGGTTTCGTTAATAGCATCATTGAGAGCTTCAATATCGCCTCTTTCCACGTGCCTAAAGCCTTGTGGCATAGGCGCAAAGGGTTCATGTTTATGAGGCTGACCACAAGCTGCCAGAGCTGCGAGAGTCCTTCCGTGAAAGGAATCAGTTGCAGTTATGACTGTATATTTGCTCTTTGATGTTGCTTTCCGGGCAATCTTAAAGGCAAGTTCATTGGCTTCGGCTCCCGAATTACAAAAGAAAACTTGCCCTATCGGGTTATATGGACTGGAACTCGGATCATTGATATTTCCTGTCACAGCTTTATCAATTTCTATGGCAACATGATGAGCATGTTCAGTTGCCCAGTAGTTGGAAACCTGCGTTAACTTGCCAGCTTGTTCCCCTATTACCTCTGCAATTTCGGGGTTGGCATGACCTAATGATTGGACTGCTAATCCACCGACAAAATCTAAGTAACGTTTACCCTCACTGTCCCACAGTTCAGTACCTTCTCCCCGGATGAACATGATATTTGGCGCAGCGTAGGTTGGCATGATAGGACAATTTTGCAACTCTCCATCTACTCCCATATTTTCAGCATGTGACGACATCTAGTTCTCCTCAACAATCATTGTTCCGATCCCCTCGTCAGTGAATAGTTCAAGAAGAACAACATGAGGAATCCTACCGTCAAGCAGGTGGGCGCTCCCAACTCCTTGTCTCAAGGCATCAATACAGGAGTTAACTTTTGGAATCATTCCGTCGGATACGCCCTTTGAAACGATCATTCCTTCGACCTCTAATGTTGTAATACTAGAAATTAAAGTACTGACATCATCTTTATCGGAAAGAAGTCCTGGGACGTCCGAGAGGTATATCACTTTTTGAACTTGCAATGCGCCGGCTAGGGCACCTGCAGCTGTATCTGCGTTTATGTTGTAACTTTGGCCTTTGTCATCGATACCAAGTGTTGATACGACTGGAATTTGGCCATCTTCAATCAACGTATTGAGTAAATGAGGGGCAATGTCTGTTATTTTCCCTACGAAACCCAATTCTTTACTGACTGGCGTTACTGAGATCAAATTCTCAGTCTCGCCACTTAAACTAACCGCCGGACCACCCAGTGATATTATTGCGTCAACTATTCGTCTTCCGACTTGACCTTTGAGGACTTTACTGACGATTTTTAGGGTTTCCTGATCTGTCACACGTAGCCCATCGATAAAACTGGTTTCTTTGCCAGCAAGTCTTAACTCATGCCCTATTTGAGGACCTCCGCCATGTACGATAATTGGCTTTATTCCGACTGAATGCANTAGCACAACGTCTTCGGCTAAGCGATCAAATAACGTCTGNTCTACGAGGGTACTNCCACCTATTTTGATGAGTACGACTCTTTCAGAGAAGCGCTGNATNTACGGAAGAGCCTCAATAAGGACTTGCGCACGGTCANCTGGGAGATAATCTTTGATTCCTACTTCGTTCATGGCGCTCCTATGATCTATACCCTGCATTGATTTCGATATACCGTTCTGTTAGGTCACAAGTCCACACAGTTGCTTGATTACTCCCCATCCCGATGTCAGCACGGATTTTTACGTTATCGTTTTGNAGATGCTGCGNGGCTCTCTTTTCNCTGTAAGAGGGATTTTGTTGCCCGTTCTCAGCTACTAGCTCGTCACCAATCCAAATACGNAGAAGNTCCCTATTCGCTTTTTCTCCTGATTTGCCAACNGCCATAATGATACGCCCCCAGTTGGCGTCTTCAGCTGCTATCGCTGTCTTTACTAGCGGTGAATTCGCGATACTCATTGCAATATTTTTTGCAGCATGACCAGTTTCAGCTCCNGTTACNTCTATCTCAACGAACTTTGTAGCCCCTTCGCCATCTTTGACNATTTGGTGCGCCAANTCTTTAAATACAAGTTGGAGNGCTGCTGCAAACGCTTCGGAGTTTTTGTCCCATGTGTATTNAGATTTACCGGTNGCAAAAACTAAAACGGAATCACTGGTTGATGTGTCTGAATCAACTGTTATGCAATTNAAACTGTTACTTGCAGTCTCTTCAACTACTTTCTGCAAGTCATCGTGGCTGATCTTGATATCTGTGAAAATGAAAGCAAGCATAGTTGCCATATCAGGTGCAATCATTCCGCTCCCTTTCGCTATCCCCACCACAACTGCATCTGTTCCTTTGATTTCAGCNGNTGACCCTTTGGGGAAAGTATCCGTAGTGGTTATTGCTTCGGCAGCTTTNTTCCACGNTGCTGTTCCGGACGCTTCGAGACTATNTGCCATTTGATCAAANTGACTCGTAAGTTCANNAGGTTCAAAAGNTTCCCCTATNACTCCGGTNGATGNNAGATAAATGTGGTCTTTGGAGATTGAGAGGGTTTCGGAAAGCACAGTTGCTGATTCCTCGACTATTTGTTCGCCTTTGGCTCCTGTAAACGCGTTTGCATTACCGGCGTTGCAAAGTAGTGCCCCTCCGAAGCCGTATTGGAGATTTTCTTTGCACCAGTCGACGGGCGCTGATGGACAAAGTGATTTTGTGAAAACNCCTGCGACGCGTGTTTCNTCTTCCATGNTGATCAGGCATAGATCATCTCNANTTTCGTATCGCATGCCGCTATGTGCTGTTGCAATGCTGATCCCCGGAACATTCGGCATATCAGGAAAATCTTTAGGTGCGAGCGGTGAAATAGACATGGTTTATGGGTAAAGGCCGGCTATCGGGAGGCCAAGCGTTTCTTCAATTTCCATAGCAATATTCGCATTTTGGATAGCCATACCTGAGGCTCCTTTTACGAGGTTGTCTAAAGTAACGATAGAAATCAAAGTTTNAGTTCTTTCATCGACTCGAGCGGTCATGTGTACAGCATTGGACCCTAGCGTTGCTTTCGTTGAAGGAGGATTTTCTGATANGTAAATGAATGGTTCATGCCTATATGCATCATGTAGGACTTCNATTGCTTTTTGAGTTGTCAGGGGGGCTTTAACTTTTCCGTATGATGTAGCGATAATCCCTCTATTCATTGGTGCAAGGTGAGGAGTAAAAAGCACCTTTGTTTCNTTGGCACTGAAGTCNGACAATGCTTGCTCTATTTCTGGTGTATGCCGATGTGTTAGTAATCCGTANGGTGTTANATTCTCATCAACTGCGCAGAAAGTGGTGTTATCTTTGGGCGGTTTACCAGCGCCACTTACTCCTGTAATTAAATTAACGACGATTGATGTGCTCTCTATAACTTGTTCTTTTAAGAAGGGTGCTAGAGAAAGGATTGAGGCAGCCGCATTACATCCGGTGGCTGCTATGAGCTTTCCTCCTCTAATCTCGTCTCGGAATAGTTCCGGCAAGCCGTAAATNGAGTCCGCTAGGTATTCAGGACAGGAATGTTCCATCGAGTACCAGTCAACATACGCTTGGGGGTCCCTTAAACGGAAATCGGAACCAAGATCAATTACGTGCCCTACATTATTGAGGATTTTGGGNACAACAGTTTGACTTANTCCGTGNGGTAAAGCGCAGAAGACAGCGTCAAGACCATCCATGAACTCGGGTTTCATAGCTTGGTAGNTNAGNTTTGGATATGCCAAAGCGAGGCTGGGGTACAGCTCGTGAACCATGTGTCCNGCCATGCTATCTCCGGTGACTACCTTCACCTCATAATCGGGNTGAGTAGTGAGGAGTCTGAGCAATTCTGAGCCTGTGTATCCAGACCCACCTAGTATTCCAACTTGTTTCATAATGGNATNNTATACGNNNTTTGCATATTTATGCAGNAATGCGTATATTTATTCACGAAGNTTTGCGTTGGTCTTCTGTTCTACTTCACTGATACAGNCNGNNCGCAATTCACTGANTTCAGCATCTGTAAGTGTTCCTNCGTCCGATTGGAANCGCAGACTATANGCAAGGCTCCTNACCCCTTCATTCNCCNNATCAGCCTTGTAAGAGTCGAATAACTGCACNTCCTTGAGGTANGTGCCGCCAGCTTTTCTTAGACAACCNGCGACGGANGCAGATGATGTATCNTCTGGAACCTCAAATGCTAAATCAATATCACTTGAGGGGTACTTTGACACGCTTGTGTATTTTTTCTTTCCNAATGGACCTGCGAGGATTGACCCAAGNTCCAACTCAAGCCATGCGACTGAATCATCAATGCCGTAGTTCNTGAGTACTCGCGGATCTANTTCTCCGACTGCTCCCCTTTCTTGACCGGCAACAAAAACTTGAGCTGAGCGACCAGGATGCAATCCTTCTATTTNCTGTTGTTTTAGCTGCATGTTAGGAAAGGCCATCGTNAGNCTTATCATGTCCAAGATTGCAACAATTTCGGTTGCGTCACCTCCTGCGATGGAAATAGAGAGGTATTCTCTCTCGTCAGGCAGCANTTGATCATCTTCGCTTGGAAGGTATACATGCCCTATTTCAAAGAATTTGAGTTTCTTTATTCTATGAGATTGATTATATGAAATTATTTTTAGCTGACCAGGCATGAGAGAAGTCCTCAGGAGCGATTCTTCTTGAACAAGCGGGTTTGAAATTGAGATTGCAGTACTTGAGAGTCCTGCGTTTTCGAGATCTCCAGGAGCAAGGAACGGCATCGGCATCGTTTCATCGCAACCTGCCCCNATAAGTATTTGCCTTACTGTTCTTCTTCCTTTTTGAAAACGGCTCAACTGTCCTGTGAATGGGCCCCGCGGAATGGTTCTCTNTATCCTTTCATACCCAAAAGTTCGAGCTATTTCTTCAGCAAGATCTGTCTCGGTTTGCGTGTCCCATCTCCATGAAGGCACAATCACTTGAAAATTATTTGCGGNTGAGTTTTCATCCTCATCTTTNNAAATTACTTCCTGAGATTCAAAGCCAATAGATTGAAGCAAATCCATCATTTCTTCNCTAGTAAGCGACGTGCCAAGGAGCCCATTTACTCTTTCGTTGGATATANCGACAGGACTTGTATCAGGGAGATTTCCGNTCGTTTCCAAAANTTTAGACATCTCTGGTTCGCATGTNTCACTTAGNAGTTCCACCACCCTATTGAGTGCCCGTTCCATATTGATNCCGTAATCAGCCCCTCGCCGAAAGCGCATTGAGGCTTCGCTCATAAGATTTAAATTCTTTACACTTCGAGAAATTGATGGAGGGTCCCACCAAGCTACTTCAATNATTATCTCCGTTGTTGANTCGGANATCTCNCTTGAGGCTCCACCCATAATTCCAGCTATTCCGACAGGATTATCATCACCATCAACGATAACCCCATCAATTTCAGACANAGTGCGCTCTAAACCATCAAGTGTCAATAGCCTTTCGCCAACTTTTGCTCGACGAGTCCCCAAACGACTCCCTTTTATTTTATGAAGATCATATGTNTGGTTTGGCTGACCCAATTCAAGCATCACGTAGTTTGATATGTCAACAACATTATTTATTGGCCTCATTCCGAGATGAATNAGCCTATTCTGAAGCCATTGAGGTGAGGGCCCTACAGTTATTCCCTTCACAACGCAAGCTAAAAANCTGCCACACAAGGTTGGGTCTTCTATCTCGATTTGGATCCCAGCCTCAAGTGTTACTTGCGGGTTTCCATTGAGATCCATAGGGAACTTGAAAGGAAGCCCTANCGATGCAGCNAAATCTCTTGCGACGCCTGAAATACTCATAGCATCAGGTCGGTTAGCGTTTACTTCAAGATCCCAAAGAATGTCAGATTCTAAACCTAAANTATCCGATACTGAACTTCCAATATCCCATTCGCNATCCGGATCATTTTCCGACAGAATCATGATTCCGTCGCTGTCATCGCCCAAGCCAATCTCGCTTGCCGAGCAACACATACCGTTGGATAGCTCTCCACGCAATTTCCGTTGAGCTATCTCCATTCCATCGGGCAGANTACTTCCCACAGTTGCTACAGGAATAAAATCGCCAATCTGCATGTTGAACGCCCCGCAGCATATCTGAGTAGCTTCTCCATTTCCTAGGTCTACATCTACGAGTTGAATTCGCTCAGCATTCGGGTGGGGACGCAAATCCAGAATTTTTCCTACAACAACTCCCGNAAGTTCGTTTCCCACAACTTCCATGGATTCAACTGCCAACCCTAAAGCACTGAGTTTCTCGCCTATTTCTTCTGGGTCATGGTCTAGGTCGGGAATGAATTCCTTTAGCCAAGATAATAAAACTTTCATTTTTCTCCTAGAACTGTCTCANGAATCGTGCGTCNTTGACAACGAGTTCTCGAATNTCATCAAGTTGGTATCTCATTGAGACGAGGCGATCTATTCCAAAACCGAAGGCGAAACCTTGCCAAACTTCAGGATCTATATTGCAATTTCGCAGAACATTGGGATGAACCATTCCGCATCCGCCAAGTTCTAACCATGAACCATCAGGNCTAGANATATCAAATTCTGCAGATGGCTCGGTAAANGGAAAGTAACTTGGGCGCAAACGTGATNTGACTTCTTCTCCAAAGAAAGCGTGAACAAATGAGTCAATGGTTCCTGCCANGTCACCCATTGTTATTCCCTTGTCAATTACTAGACCCTCGATTTGATTGAATGCTGGGAGATGTGTCGCATCAGCACTATCCGTTCGGAAAGTTCTNCCTGGAGCAACGATGTATATTGGAGGTTCCTGACTTTCCATTGTTCGGATTTGGACTGGGGATGTGTGTGAACGCAACATAACTTCTTCTGGCTCACCNAGATCAACGAATATTGTGTCAAAGTTGCCACGGGCGGGGTGCCAATCGGGGATATTCAGCGCCTCGAAGTTATACCACGCTGTCTCCACTTCGGGCCCTTCAGCTACNGAGTACCCCATTCCGATGAAGACATCCTCNAGTTCATCTCGCGCTTGAGTTATNAGATGAAGATGACCACGATCAATAGAGCCTAGTCTTTCAGTAAGGTCCAGTCTCTCTTCGTTGAATTTGCTGCTCCATTCAGATTCTTGAAGTACTGCCTTCCTGCCTGAGATTAGCTGCTCTATNTGNCCTTTAATTNNATTTATTTCTTTNCCAGCATTTGCTCTGNCCTCAGCGGGTAAAGNCCCTAATGCTTTTTTAGCTTTAACNAGTTTTGATTNTTTTCCTAAGAATTGTGCTTGAACCTGCGCNANGCCTTCTAGTGTTGACGCAGCATTGGAAGCCTCTTCTGCTTCTTTTGCTAAATTCTCTANGTCAGACATCTAATTCTCCCTCAACTTCTATTGTCGCAGGTGTTGCAGGTCTCNTTGTGGGATTTTACGAAATACTTTGTACCCATTCTCAATCACGTCCTAGNTGGTNGCGTTGCCTTCGAGCTTCAAAGAGGACAACCGAAGCAGCATTAGAGACATTNAGGGATTCCACCCCTAAGCCCATGTCAATCCTTACTGTTTGACTCACCTGACTAAGAGTCTCNTTATCCAANCCTGAACTTTCATTTCCGAGANAAACAACAAAAGGAAGCGAAAAGTCAAAATCTAAATACGANAGNGTTCCATTTGGTGAGAGTCCTAAGCTATGGATCGAATTATCCTGAAATGCCTTCATACACTCAGAGGGTCTCATAGAACATACAATAGGAATCCTAAACACTGCCCCTGCTGATGCCCTGATCGTTTTAGGGTTGTATAAATCTACGCTACTATTTGTGAAAATTATTCCATCCGCTGAGGCTGCNGCTGCAGATCTTATTAGCGATCCAGCATTNCCTGGTTCTCTGATCTCTTTTCCGCATACGAGAAAGGTTGGACATTCCTTCATTAATTCNTCAAGTGAGACATCAATTGTTGAAAANGTTGAGATAACTGGCTGAGGGGNGACTGTGGTTGCTATNGAAGCAATGGTGCTTTCCTCTAGAAACCAGATAGTTGCCTCAGTACCCTCNAGTAACGACTCCACCTCTTTTGAAGTTGGGTGATTNTCAACGACAAAAACGTCTAAGGGCCTNCTGCCTGTGAGTAAGCATTCCCTNAGAACTTCNAAGCCTTCTGCAGCGAACTTTCGACNTTCCAAACGAAATTTTGGATCACGCAACAATTTGCGTAGCTCCCGAACCCGTGGATTGTTTTTAGATATCCCTNCCATGGGCTAGCTAAGGNACTTAGCTTGCCTCATTAGNCGTAGCTTGGCTGGCTATATCCACAAGAGCGTTGAATGCCTCAGGGTCATTTACCGCAAGGTCGGCAAGATTTTTTCTATCAACTTCNATTCCGGAAATTTTAAGACCGTTAATGAATCTGCTGTATGTTGTTCCGTTTTCGCGACATGCAGCATTAATTCGCTGAATCCAAAGTTTGCGGAATTCCCCTTTGCGCGCTCTACGGTCACGGAATGCGTAGTTCCCACTATGCATAACTTGCTCATTAGCTGCTCGGAAGGACCTACTCTTATTTCCGTAATATCCTTTAGCCCTATTTAGGACTTGCCTACGTCGTTTTTTGCTGTGTACGGAGGTTTTTGTTCTCGCCATTATTTCTCCTTAGTAAATAATTAAATGTTTATTAGATCCCTAGATTTTTTCGGACCGTTTTGACATCAGCAGAGCTTACTTCTGCTGGCCTNCGCGATTGCCTCTTACGTTTTGGAGACTTCGCTTCTGCTAAGTGATTTCGATGTTTCCTCGCTCGCTTCAGCTTTCCATTTGAGGTTTTTTTAAACCGCTTTGCTGAACTTTTATGTGTTTTCATTTTCGGCATATATNCTCCTTGNGTTTTGGTTACGCAGATTCGCTATCTTGCTCAGATGCTTTTGCCTTTCGAATGTTTTCGATTGCTTTCTTGTCGGGGCTNAGGATCATTGTCATATTNCGGCCATCCAACTGCGGATACGCCTCTTGGATTGCTATGTCTTCCATTCTTTCGGAGACCTCGTCTAGTATTTTCCTGCCTAATTCTGGATGTTGCACTTCTCGCCCTCGGAACATGATCGTCAANTTCACTTTGTGACCTTCTTCCAAGAATTTCCTGACCTTATTNGTCTTGGTATCGAAGTCACCTTTTGCAATCTTNGGTCGATATTTGAGTTCCTTTACTACGATATTGGTGCTTTTCTTCCTTGAGTCTTTCGCTCTTTGAGCGGCTTCATACTTATATTTTCCNTAGTCCATGATTCTGCAGACCGGTGGGTTTGCATTTTCAGCGACTTCAACGAGGTCAAGGTTTAAATCTAACGCTTTCTCTAAAGCCTCATTTAACGGTGTGATTCCGATCTGTTCACCTTCGGGTGATACCANCCTGACTTCACTAGCCCGAATTTGCTCATTGATACGTGGCTCNTGNTTCCCAGCTATGACAAGCTCCTATTCAAGTGATTCTCCTTTATTTTGTTACAAAAAGACAAAGGGCGCTGAGGAANCAGCACCCTGACTNCTNTTAGTCNGATGTTGCACCTNTCGCACTCGCAAGTGGAGAGGCGGCTGCCTCTCGACAACACTTCCTNTACCCTATATCTNTTNGGTATTAATAGAATACCGGAAAATGCGACTGATATGACAAAGACCTCTATAAAGTCATGATTAGATCAAAGGAGCAAAATGAGTTTATGGACACCTGACGGAGAGCATGAAGTTACTAAGGANACAAACGGCGACCCGAACCTCNGGGTNGACGGTGAGAATGAACTGAATGAAATACCTGGCTTTGACGATTTAACACCTGAGCAACAGGAGCAGGCTAGAGCTATGGCTGCGGAGCTGGCAGCAGCAAGAGAAAGACTATCTCAAACACCAGCAGCAGAAGTNATAGCTAACCATGTGATGGGAATNTATGAATTAGCTGCTATTCACCTCAGCAGCGATGTTCCTAACCTAACTGAAGCAAAAGTTGCTNTTGATGCTATGTCTGGAATCGTTGATTCTCTAGTTGGAAGACTCGGAGAGAACGAAAATGTGATTAAGGATGCNTTACAACAGATACAAATGGCTTACGTGCAGATGGCGGATAATCTCAACCAAANGCAAAGCGAAGAGCCATAATATGCAAGTCAAAAGNCAAGACATCTCAGTAGGTGACATNAATGANTGATCAGGATCAGTTCGCTACCGTCAATGGTATTGAAATATGTTANAGGCATACTGGCAACGACGATGGAGTTCCGCTTCTTCTTGTAATGGGTTTGGGCGCTCAACTCATAGNGTGGCCTGAAAGATTCGTTGATCAGTTACAGCAAAACGGATTCTGGGTCNTTTTATTTGATAACAGAGATTGCGGATTATCTTCCAAATCTGAAGGGAACTCTCCAAATGGGGCTGACNTTCTGCTCAGAGCAACGATGGGNGAAGAAATTGTCTCTAATTATTCGCTTTCTGATATGGCGCTNGATGCNGTAGGGCTTCTAGANCACTTNAAAGTACNTTCTGCGCATATCGTAGGAGCCTCTATGGGAGGGATGATTGCCCAAACTATAGCTATTGAGCANCCACAAAAGGCTCGTTCGCTCACAAGCATCATGTCNGCTACAGGAGATCCAAATGACTTCACNCCTACTGATGAAGCGTTATCAGCCTTGCTGTCAGAACCACTTACCAAACGAGATCAAATNATAAAAGCAAATGTTGAAGCATCCAAAGTTCTTGCTGGACCTCTTTGGAATAAATCATATGCTCAGGAAATGGCAGAAAAGAGCTATGACCGAAGNTTTTATCCAGATGGCATTGGGTTTCAGTTGGGAGCCATAGGAATGAGTGGTGACCGTTCGGAGAAGTTATCCAAATTGTCAGTCCCTTCTCTTGTCATCCATGGCGAGGTAGACCCATTGCTTCCTTTACATTGTGGGGANGCCACGGCCGCAGCTATACCCAAAGCCAAATTAGTTACGTTTGAAGAAATGGGCCATGACCTACCCGAAAAGTATTGGCCAGAAATTATCGAAGAGCTTCTGAATNTTTGCTAGGTTGTCAAACCTTTCTTGCAAATTCGCTCCCCTCTTCGTTCCTCTCTACCATAGATCCATGAGCGAGAGCANAAATTATGANCCTTTCGGGGATCAAGTATTAGAGGACCCATTTCCTTTTTATGAGGAGCTACGTAATNCGTGCCCTGTGCATATTCATTCAGATTTTCTGCATCCTCTGTATACCTTAACAAGGTACGATGATGTGGCTGAAATGCTTATTAATTTTGANTTATGGTCAAGCCATTATGGNCAGATGCCTCGTTACTCTGTGCANGGTTGTTTATTTAGCGACCCCCCTGAACATACTTGGTATCGAAAANTAATCCAGCAGAGTTTTGCTCCACGTCACATAGCTTCGATGGAAACGGAANTTACAACTCTTGTAAAGNAGTTAATTGATGTGATGGAAGAANATGAGACTAGAGATTTACATGATGCTTTAGCCTGCCCNCTTCCTGTACTTGTTATTGCCAAAATCCTAGGNGTCCCTACAGAAGATATAAATCAGTTCAAGGAGTGGAGTGATGCTCAATTAGCGGCCGCTAAATCTTCAAATCCGGATGATTCAAAGGGGCCTCGAGATGCAATGAACGAATANTTACTTCAACAGATAAACGAACGCAGAGAGCTGTTACGCATTGCTGGATGGGACGAANATGGCAATTCAGNTGATGATGAATCTCTTTTGGGTGAAGTGATACCCGATGACGTTATCAGTGGAATTCTTCTTGCTGAAGTCGACTCACGTAAACTCTCAGACTCCGAACGACTTGTGATGTTGAATCAATTGCTCGTTGGCGGGAACGAGACAACTACGTCATTAATTACGAATATGTTTTGGCGACTACTNTCACAGCGCGATCTTTACGACCAAGTGGTTGATGAACCATCACTGATCCCCGCAGCTGTTGAGGAAAGTTTACGCTTTGATGCTCCCGTTTTGGGTCTATACCGAACTAATACCGAANAGATTTCGTTGCATGGGGTAAGTATTCCTGAGCGTTCAAAAGTGATGGCAACGTATGGGGCCGCTAANAGAGATCCGAATATTTTCTCAAATCCAGANGAGTTTCGCCTTGACCGCCCTCAGGAAGAGCTTAGGAAACACCTTTCGTTTGGACTTGGAAGACATTTCTGTCCGGGTGCNCANCTATCGAGAATGGAGGCCAAACTTGCTCTCGAAGAAGTATCTCGCAGATTTCCAAATCTTCGGTTAGTTAGTAATCCCAAAAGAATAGAGCCATTTTTGCTTTGGGGAAGAAAAGAGCTNGCTGTTAGATGGGATTAGCGAACGATTTTTGAAATAGGTATTTCAACAATATCGGATGCCCCTGNTCCTCGAAGTTCAGGGATCAGTATATTGATTTGGTCTTTGGGGACAACAGTTTCAACCGCATAGCCTTCACCGCCAAATAATTCATTGACAGTGGGGGCCTTCATTGATGGCAGAATACCGATGACTTCGTCAAGNTTGGACTTTGATACATTCATCTTGACCATGACTTGACCTCGCGCTTCTAGNACNCCTTGAAGTAATGTCTGAATTTGCTCCATTGCTTTNCGCTTATCTGGGTCAGCGTAAGATTCAGGGTTAGCTATGAGCTCNGTAAAGCTTGTCAGAACTGTACCTATTACTTTTAGGCCAGCGGCGCGTAGTGCNCGTCCAGTTTCTGTTATATCCACAACNGCGTCNACGATTTCGGGGGCTTTTGCCTCTGTAGCACCATATGAAAGATGAATNCTCGCCTCAATTCCTTTGGTCGCAAAGTATGATTTTGTCAATTGGGGATACTCTGTGCTTACTTTGACTCCTTGAGGCAAGTCTTCGATAGTCNTCCAGGGACTGTCCTCTGGAACAGCCACGACTATNTTCACTGGTTTAGCCGTGTTTTTGCTGTAATGCAGTTCACATAATGTTTGCACGTTACTTTCAGTTTCTTCTATCCAGTCCCTGCCTGTTATGCCGATATCAAAAAGGCCGTCAGATACGTACGAACCTATTTCTTGAGGTCGCAGCACTCTGACAGATTCAATCCTTGGNTCATTGATATTGCCTTTNTAATCCACAACCGACCCTCTTGAGATAGGAAGGTCTGCATCGGAGAANAATTCAAGTGTTGATTTTTCCAAAGAGCCCTTAGGGATGACTAGTCGTAACATACATACACCGTACAGGCTTTATGTCTCTCACTAACACTATTTAATTATGTTCTGGAACTACGGTGACTTTGATNTCNTTTCCGAGTTCAACCACATCTTNTATNTTNCCCCTCCAGANATCAGTCATCGANTGAGAGCTATCCCCTGAAAAGATGCTCAATCCGTCGCTACCCCCCATGAATGCGGGAGCCAAGAACAGTTGATACTCATTGACTAGCCCTAAATCNTGAAAAGCTTTATAAGTTGAAGCACCGCCCTCNACAAGAAGTTGCAGCACCCCATCATTACCAAGTTCGTCTAGTAACTCAAAGAGATCCCCTCTGAATTCGTAACAGGGGTGAATCGCAGCCTCAGCCGGTACGCTTCCNAGAACTATACGCCTCGGATCAAGGTTTTTATCAATGTCGTCATCAGCCGACCAGTCNCTTACAGTTAACTGCGGGTTATCNGAAATCACCGTTCCTCTCCCNACACAAATAGCATCTGAATAGGCCCTNAGCTTATGGCCTTCTCGTCTGGCTTNCGNTCCTGTTATCCATTGACTAGAACCGTCGGGAGCTGCGACTTTTCCATCCAATGTNGTTGCTATCTTTAGAATCACATAAGGTCTGCCCGTATTCCTATGATGCACGTATGGAGCCAACTGNTCTGCCACTAGGTCTTCGAGCACCCCTACAACCACGTCTACNCCAGCANTTTGGAGGGACTTAATTCCTTCTCCACATACTTGACGGTCAGGGTCTTTCATCCCGATAACGACTCGACTAATACGGCTTTCAATAATTCGTTCNACACATGGCCCAGTCTTGCCGCTGTGCGAACAGGGCTCTAGTGTCACATAGAGTGTTGCTCCTTGCGCTTTCCGCCCTGCTTCATNGAGGCAAACNGTTTCTGCATGTCCGCTTCCAAACTCTTGAGTGAATCCATCAAACGTTTGACCGTCTGAGGATACTAGAACCGCGCCGACCCAAGGGTTAGGCATGCATCTTGGTCTAGCTTTAGTCGCGTTACTGATAGCACGTGCCATCATTTGCTCCTCCAGAGTNAANTTACTTTCAACCATGGTCGTGTCCAGNANCTGGATGTGGATCACTATTGTCCTGAAGCAGTTTCACCGCATGCCCGAGAACATCAAGTACCGAATCTAAGCACTCAATGCTTCCTTTNGTTGAGCCAGGCAAATTTATAATAAGGGACTCNTTCAAGGTTCCAGCCGCTAGCCGAGACAAGCGACCGAGCGGATTAACCAATCTCATGGCTTCTGCTATTCCGGGAGCCTCACGTTCAATTACAAGTTTGGTCCCTTCTGGCGTGAAGTCTCTGGGGCCAAAACCAGTTCCCCCTGTTGTCACTATTAGCCCATGGAAATTTGAAGTTGCCTTTATTAACTCTTTTGAGACGCTCTCTATCCCATCAGGTATCACTGATCGTGAGATAATCTCCCAACTAGAACTCTCCAAGAATTCCTGTATTTTCTCACCAGAGACATCTTCCCTATGACCACTTGAAACTCCATCAGATACCGTAATAATTTTTGCGAAAAGTTTTATTTTATTTCCCATGTCTTAACTCTACAGACGTTCGGACCCGACATCTCTTTCAACCTAATTTGCCAATTTCCATTGNAATATTGACATTCCATCTGTGCCGNAGTCTTGAGGCAGAATTTGCAAACCATTGCCGACCTTTCGCCATTTTTCNTGAAATAATTCTTCTGGGATGAGGTTTGGGTGCCGGTTTTCTATTGACCTCACGACGTTAACTGTCTCCTGATCCGTCACTGTACAAACNCTATAGCTAAGCACGCCACCGTCCTTGAGTAACCGAATAGATGAATCAAGGAGCTCAACCTGAAGTTTGCCCAAATTCTTTACATCCCTCTCTTTGATTCTCCACCTTGAATCTGCGCGACGATGCAATACACCTAAACCAGAACAAGGCGCATCTACGAGTATGTGGTCGAAAGCATGTGANGAAAATGGTGGATANCTGCCATCACTGATCACTTGAGTTAAATTTTCCAGCGATAATTTGACTTTATTTTCGTATATCAACTGATGCCTTGACTCGTGAATGTCACAAGCTACGACTTTACGAGCCNGTGTCGCAAGTGCGGTTGCCTTTCCTCCTGGAGCTGAACACATGTCNAATAAGAGGTCATCCTTTGAGACGTTCATAATATCGGTGACCCATTGTGAAGCTAGGTCTTGATAATATCCGTCATCTCTAACAGAGACCTGTGGCGACTCATTCATCTTTTCTAGCATCCCAAAAGCATTCTNTTCCCCTAGATCTGTGATCAGTAGATCAATAATCCATTNTGGGTAACTGAGTCTTGTNCCTTCGTCTGGCCAATTTATTTGCAGTTCTTCAGATATACGACGAAGTATTGCATTNACAACACCTTTATTTTTTTTTGACGATGCCGAGACGGTCGCGCTCACTGCAGCATGATTTGGAACNCGCATATANAGTATTTGGTAGGCACCCGCCCGCAATGAGGAACGTAACTTAGTCGGTGGAGGAACACTTAGATAACGATCAATGACCCAGTCAAGTGATCGCCTCATCCGCGTCGCNCCATAAACGATTTCGGTAATTANATTTTTATCTCGTTGGTNCAACGATTTTCCTTTTAGAAGATTTGGGAGAATTATGTTGGCGAAGCTATCCGTTTCATCAATTCGATAAAGGCATTGAATCGCTATTTCTCGTGCTTCAACGCCTGATTCTTTCATTCCCCCAACCTTGCTTCGGCACCAAGACGTAAACCATTTATCCAATCTGCTGCAGGCAATTCNTTTCGACCTTCTGGCTTAACAGTGATCAAATNTATTGAGCCTTTCCCTGTTCCCACTTCCACNCCCTTAATTTCCCCTGCTTTTANNTCCGCANGATCATCAAAGCTNGCTTCAAGAATACGCACCCTCTTGCCGCCTACTAAAGTCCAAGCATTCCCTAATCGGATTACACGGTGAATTTGTGAGGCACTTTGAGTCCATTGAATCTGATGCTCTTCAGGCTTTATCTTATGGGCGTAAACNGCATCACCGATTTGAGGTTTAGGCACACCGAAACCTNNTTTGAAGCAATCAATAAGCAACTCTGTGCCTTTTTCACACAACTCATTTCGNGCCTTTTCCAGTGATACNCCAGAATTTAAGGGGATTANNTCTTTCCGGTATATGCCACCAGTGTCAAGGGTTGGTTCTATCTTCATGACACAAACNCCGGTAAATTCATCTCCTTCAAGAATTGCTCGCTCGACAGGTGCTGCACCGCGCCATTTCGGCAACAAAGAAAAGTGCAGATTAACTAAAGGTAGNTTTGTAAGAATATGNNTTGGAATTATCTGACCGAAAGCAACTACTATTCCCAAATCAACATGCANGTTCGAAAGCGCAGTAAGGTCGTGCGCTACAGGAATCCCTAGCCTCTCACTTTCAANTTTTACGGGACTTGAGGTTACCTTACTTCCACGCCCTCTACGTTTATCTTCTCCNGTAATTACTATTGGGATATCTAAGCCAAATTCATGAAGAGCTCTTAGTGGCGGGACTGCTATCTCNGGGGTGCCTAGATAGGCAATTNTTTTNNCCTCCTGCGGGACATCAGGAAGCACTATCAAATCCANTTAGGCCGGTTCTAGGGGTTTCCTGTTGATCCATTATTCGTCTNCGTAGAATTCTCTTTGCATCTAGTTGCTGATCTTCGTCTAGGTATTCCAAAAGCAGTTTTCCATCAAGGTGGTCCATTTCATGCTGATAAAGCCTTGACTCTAATTCATCAGCCTCAATTGATACTTCGTTCCCATTAAGATCAAATCCTGTTATGTGGATCAACTTTGGGCGGATGATATTCCAAGACAACCCNGGCACGCTAAGACAACCCTCTTCGAATTCCCACTCTCCGTCGCTTTCTTTGATNATAGGATTGACNAGNACNTTTGGGCCATCACCGTAGTCNTACACAAAAAATCGTTTACTTATCCCAACTTGCGGAGCGGCNAACCCAATACCTGGTGCTTGGTACATGGCAGTTAACATGCGCTCGCACGTAGAAACAAGGTCTCCATCAATATNTTCTACGTCTTNGGCAACCTTCTTCAAGACTGGGTCACCGAAAACTCTAATCGTGTAAGAATCCATACTTTCAGGATATAGCAGGATATGTAGCATGCAGAGGCTGTACTGTTTCTTAAATGGAAACCAACGGACATTATTTTGACCAAGAACCTATCTCCNCTCAGTNNGANGGGGCTGTCCAACTATCNCTCCCAGATTTTTCAGCCACTTTCGTTACGGCNAGTAATGTNTTTTCCTGGAAGAAGTTAGACACNGGAACAAAATTTCTTCTCCTCAATGTCCCAAAACCTGNAGCACCCCCAAAAAATGTGCTTGATTTNGGGTGTGGTTATGGACCAATTGCAGCTGTAATGGAGCATAGGTTTCCTNGTGCAAAGGTATGGGGAATAGATGTNAACAGAAGAGCCATTGAGCTTGCGAAGAGCAATACNCGAAGCGAAGAGACTGTAATTTGTNCACCTGATGAAGTGCCTGAAGACATAACATTTGATTTAATATGGTCNAACCCTCCCATACGAATTGGGAAAGAGAACCTGAAAATGGTGCTAACTAGATGGCTTGGGCGTCTTCATCTGTCTGGGGTGGCTTATTTAGTTATCAATAAGAATCTTGGTGCGGACAGTATCCAGAAATGGTTAGAAAATGAGTCTTGGGAAACGAGTCGGCTAAAGTCTCTCAAAGGCTACAGACTTCTTGAGGTCAAGCATCATGTCTGAATATTTATCAAATACTGACTTAAAGCGCCTTCACCGTGATTGGCGTAAGAAAACGGATAATCGACTTGCACTCATCATTGATGGAATTCAAGGTCCCTACAATGTGGGTTCGATAATACGAAGTTCAGCTGCTGAAAGAGTTGATTTTGCATGGTTTAGTTCGGTGTCTACAACTCCAGAAAATACGAAAACTGGAAAAACAGCTTTGGGGACTGATCGCTATCTTAAGTGGTCAGAATGCCCTGACGTCGTTCAAGCAATTGAAGCCGCAAAGTCAGAGGGATACAGAATTATCGGGTTAGAACTAACTGATGATGCAGTTCCTATTCATGAGTTAGACCTAGATACAAATATTTGCTTCCTTGCGGGNCATGAGGACCGNGGGGTAAGTAAGCGAGCCCTTGAATGTTGTGATGCTNTTACTTTCATTCCGCAATTGGGAAAAGTTGGATCTTTAAATGTTTCAGTTGCTGTATCAATTGCGTTATACGAAATGCGAAGACAAGGCTGGAAATNAGGNANTTTCNTTACCCGTTTATTGCTATCCTGATNCGTTCTTTCGGCCTTTCAACTTTCGAAAGAGTTCNCAACAGGAGCGAATGCGAGTCTGATTTAATAAGCCAAGACTCCTCAATGGGGCCAAGNATCTCAATCCCCTCNNCTACATCTATTAGATCAACGTACTTCTTTGCTCCAGGNCCAGANACTTCAGCATATGAGCCATAGGGAGGTAGAGACAACAACTTTCGGCGTTGTTGATGCAACTCACTCCANGANCTGAATTGTCCAGTTGNGATAAGCCTAAGAAGTTCACTTTTATGCGAATGCGTTTGAATAACTACTTGACCANTCGCTCTAGCCCGANTGTTTGTTATCCTNGTGGCTCGTATTAGGTTCGATAGCGCGNTTTCTTCGCTTCGATAACCTCCCGCATAAAGTTCTTGNTCATAGTCNGCGAAGAATATTAGATCAGCCCAGTCAACCCTATGTAGAGCNGCATTGGTCCCCAACAGGTATTTACCGTTATGCAGATTTACGGCTTCNCTATTTGAATGGATCTCNTGTACTGGTTCTTGAAGTAATGCTTCCAATTCTTCCTTGGCTCTACCGATTCCGATTCTAAGATTTTTAAGTTTCGTGGACAGACAAAATGAACAAACTACAGGCCGCCTATGGTTTCGAGAACATGTTAATAAATCNTCATNTGGCTGACTCATATTCAAAGAGCATTCGGAGCAGATTANGATTTCACCACAGGATGCACAAACAAGAAGTTTCGACCGGCCTTTACGGTTAAGTATNACTATGCTTCTTTCAGATCTTTTCATCTGATCTATTACGCCACTTGGCCAAAGCCCGTACCCTNTCTCCGCNGGTTGCCTTGGGTNGAGAACACGAATACTTCCCCATCCTGTCTCAATATCGCCTNNGGTCTNAGTTATTTGGATTTCCTTTCTNGCTTCNGGTGAGAGGATTGGGGAGGTGAAGACAATTGGGATACCTTTTATTTTTGCTCTCTGCAGGACAACGTCTCTAGCNTTCCAAGTTGGAGCAGACTCATTTCTATATGCATCATCATGNTCATCGATGACTAATATTGAAGTGAGATCTTTAATGGTAGCAAANGCTGCTGATCTGGTTCCNACAATGGTCCCCCCTNGTGCTCCAAGCAGCCAATCTTTCCCATGCAGCCCGGATTTTACGCCGATGCTCTTCAGCCGCCCNACTAACAACTGTGCTTGCTTAACAGATGGAACTAANATCAATGAATTTCCACGCATGACTGTTTCTTGAATTATCGGCCACCTATCACCGAGAGGGGATATTTCTATTCCCGTTACAGAAAAGCCCGAGGAAAGGTTCGCTTTTGCAAATGAAAGTCCAGTTTGCGCCAAGGGTTCGCTTTCTTGATTGAGTCTTGCTCGTATCATGGACTTAGGGCTTGCTACTCTTAAAAGTTTACTTACTGGCCCATGCCAGTTTTTAGCAGCCCATTTTGCAAGATTTACTATTTCCGCACTGGGNCCTATTCCNCTTAGCTTTTTTAGAGGGATNAGGTCAANNTTGGGTATCTCTATGGGATTAATTTCTGATACCCACCCTCGAACTATTCTNTTCCGAAATCGCATGCGTACAATTGTGCCTACTTGAAGAAACTTGCTTTCTCCNGAAGTGTTCCAGTCCTCTGGCACGAGATAGTCGAACTCTTTCGTTATTCCATCTATGTCCGGTATCACCCTGACTGTTNTTATCAACCGCTGTTTAGTGTTACCCATANAAAACTCTTTAAGCCAGTATGGATGTTGGAACTACAAGGGGACTAAATATTAAGAACACTCTTTAATGCATCAACTTTATTCAGCTGCTCCCATGTGAAACTCTCTTCTTCTCTTCCGAAGTGACCGTANGCTGCTGTTTGGGCATAAATTGGTCTCCGNAGGTTCAGCTCATCAATAATGGCAGCAGGACGGAGGTCAAAAATTTCACTTATTGCTGAAGCGATTGAGTCAGGAGATACAGTCTCAGTTCCAAATGTTTCAACAAGAATAGACATTGGNCTTGCAATACCTATCGCATACGCTACTTGCACTTCGCAACGTGAAGCAGCACCTGATGCAACAACATTTTTCGCCACCCATCGGGTTGCATATGCTGCGCTCCTGTCAACTTTTGATGGGTCTTTACCCGAAAATGCTCCNCCGCCGTGGCGAGCCATCCCTCCGTATGTGTCNACTATTATTTTTCTCCCCGTCAGACCGGCATCTCCNACTGGGCCCCCAATAACGAATCGCCCAGATGGATTAACATGCACATCGTAGGCATCATCNTGGAATTCTTCAGGNACGATTGGGCGTATGACATGCTCAATCAAGTCTGGTTCTATTTGNTGTGATCTATCGACTCCGGCATTATGTTGTGTTGACACNACAACGTTTCTAAGACGGACAGGCNTACCACCTTCGTAGTCCATTGTGACTTGGGTTTTTCCATCTGGCCGCANGTAAGGNACCACTCCGCTTCGCCGAATTTCAGTTAATTGTTTAGCTAATCTATGAGCAAGGTCNAGAGGTTGAGGCATAAAATTNGGTGTTTCATTAGTGGCATAACCGAACATGAGGCCTTGGTCNCCTGCTCCGAATGAGTCCCATTCATCTTTAGCTATTCCACTTCGAGCCTCAACAGAACTGTTGACGCCCTCTGCGATGTCATTTGACTGCTCGTCTATNGCTATCATGACGCCACAGGTATTCCCATCAAACCCAAATGATGGCTTGTCGTAACCTATTCTGCAGATCGTTTCCCGGACAATACCAGGAATGTCGACATAAGCTTCTTCGGTTGTGATCTCNCCAGTNACTAGAGCCATTCCAGTTGTCACTAAGGTCTCACATGCGACTCTNCTCATAGGATCTTNNGNAAGAAGAGCATCTAGAATTGAGTCNGAAATNTGATCCGCCATTTTGTCAGGATGCCCTTCAGTTACTGATTCTGATGTGAATGTGAAGGTGTCGTTCATGTCCCTACCTTATCTGTTTAGTAAGACNGAGTCTTATCTAATTTCTAATACTGCGTCGAGAATCCCGTCGGCAATAATACGTTTCTCTGCCAATGGAAGAGTCCATTTTGAATCTTCACTCATGATAGTTACCTCATTCGTATCATGAGAAAACCCAACATTGGGTAATGCGACATTGTTAGCAACAATTAAATCTAGATTTTTTTTCTTCAGTTTTTCGATTGCATTCTTCTCAAGGTCTTCAGTTTCAGCGGCAAAACCCACGATAGTTTGGTTAGGTTTCTTTCCGCGCCCCAGATCAATAAGGAAGTCGTGCGTGGTAACTAACGCAAGACTTTCAAGGCTTTTTGTTTTTTTAATTTTGTGATCCGATACTTCTGCGGGGCGAAAGTCGGCTATGGCCGCAGCCATTATTATTACGTCAAAGCCTTCTTGGTTTGCCATAACAACATCTTCCATATCTTTGGCAGTTTGTGCGCACAATACTTTAACGCCGTGAGGTGCATGGTCAGGCATTGAAGTAACTAAGGTGACATCCGCTCCACGCATATACGCAGCTTTGGCTAATGCATATCCCTGTTTTCCTGAGGATTTATTAGTGATGTAACGTACTGGATCTATAGGTTCCCTTGTTCCACCAGCTGTGATTAGAATCTTTAAACTATCAAGATCTTTTTTTGTTAGGACGCGCTCAACTGATGAAAGGATTGATTCAACTCCAGCTAATCTTCCTTTCCCTACATCGCCGCCCGCTAATATTCCATCTTCCGGCTCAACAATAGCAACTCCGCGTTCTCTCAGAATTTTGATATTGTCCTGTACGGCTGGATGCTCCCACATTTCTGTGTGCATTGCTGGGCACAGAACTACAGGAGCCCTCGTAGCCAGTAGCGTAGCTGAAAGCAGGTCTCCAGATATTCCTGAGGCGTATGCGCCTATCAGTTTTGCCGTGGCCGGAGCTACCAATATGAGATCAGCTTCTTGCCCGAGCGTTGTATGAGGTATTGGGTCCTCATCCTCCCATAGGGATGACTTGACTGGTTCAGATGCTAAAGCACTCAATGTCACTTCGCCTACGAATTTCTTCGCAGCTGCGGTCATGATTGGAGAAACAAATGCTCCTGCGTCGACAAGCCTTCGGCTTATCTCAATAGATTTATAGGCAGCAATTCCGCCTGATACGCCTAATACAATCCTCTTCTCAGAAAGCATGATGAACAACCAGTTACTCGGTTTCTTCTTCCTCTTCTTCAGGTTCGTCGATTTCGACAATGACATCTTCAACTTCGACGGGTTCAGGGTCTTTCTTCTCCCCTGCTAAAACCTTATCTTGGATAATCTCTTCAAAGCTTATGGATAGGGGCTTGGCAATGCCTTCTGCATGCACCTGTGGAGGGACAGCAACTCCTAGTCCTCCATCTAGCTGGTTTCGATATGCATTAATCTGCCTTGCTCGTTGAGCTGCTAGTGTCACAAGCCGAAATTTTGAATGGGAATCTTCCTCCCCTTGTTTGAGGGATCTTTCAAGTAATCCCTCAATTTTAGGGTAAATCATTGAGTTATTTTCGGTTGACATTCTTACTCCAAACTTTCGCATCAGTTTGCGAAATATACAGTTAATGGTAACGAGATTGGTTGAAAATACTACTTAAGGTAGCCAAATGAACTATCTCACTTGTGATGGCCTTTGGCTTGGCTCTCTATTAAGGTTCGTATTTCTTGAATTGTGAGCTCTAAGTCATCATTAATTATGATGTGCGCTCCTAGCTCTTTTGCTCTCTTGCGTTCTCGTTCCCCCTTGAGAATTCTCTTCTCTACCTCAGTTTCTGGATCCCCTCTTCCCCTGAGTCTTCTTGCTTGGTCCTCTACGGAAGGCGCATCTACAAAGATCAGTAGGGCCGGTATGTCTTTCTCTATAACAGCTGTAGCTCCTTGAACATCAATTTCGAGGAGTATATCCATGCCATCTGGCGCTTCTGGTAACGGCGTTCCATACAAATTCCCTTGAAATTCAGCCCATTCCAGAAACTTTCCACTCTCTATAGAGGACTCAAACTCTTCGCGCGTGACGAAAACATAGCTATCAGCGCTCTCTCCGACTCTGATAGGTCTAGTAGTCCAACTTTTCGAGAGCCAAAGGTTATCCATGGAGTCAACAAGTGATTGTGCGATTGTTCCTTTGCCGACTCCACCAGGACCGGAGACTACGATAACCATGAAGATTTAACTGAACTCTGAGACGAGTGCTGCTCTTTGTTGATCGCCTAAACCACGTAGGCGCCTGCTTTCAGCGATTCCTATCTCTTTCATGATTCGGCGAGCTTTTACCTTTCCTATCTTTGGCATTGACTCAAGCACTGCGAGAACTTTAGTCCGGCTAATGATCTCATTTGAGTCGGACTTCTCAAGAACTTCGCTAATTGTGAGGGAACCCATTTTGATTAGTGCTTTGAGTTCAGCCCTCACTCTCCTTGCTTCAGCAGCTTTTTCTAATGCAGCACGACGTTGTTCGGCTGTGAGTTTTGGTGGTGCGGGCATAGTTAAATAATAATTCTCACACCTGAAGAAACGGTGAATGCTATATATTTTTTGGCGATATCTGTGAGATCTCCATTATGATTTCACGGGCAGCTCTCCTAGGGTCANCACTTTTTAGGACAGCGCGACCTATNACCAGCAAGTCGGCACCATTCTCTATCGCAGCTANAGGTGTTGCAACGTTAGCTTGATCATGGTGTTCAACTCCCCGAGGCCTAATTCCTGGCACCACAAATGTTAAATCAGGGACTATCTGATTCGCTTCTACTAAATTCTTTGCTGAGCAGACAATTCCTTTACAGCCCGATGATTCTGCGAGGCGTAAACGCTCTGCCATTAAGGCATCTGGCGTTTCTTTCTGNCTGGTGAGAATGGTTACGCCTAAAGCTGAAGGCACTTCCAACTCCGCATTTTCTGCTCCCTGCGTAAGCCCCTCTACGCCGGCGGTCAACATTGCCTCTCCCCCAGCTGTATGCAGGGTTAAGTAATCGATACCCAATGAACCTAATACTTTTGCAGCCCGTCCTACAGTATTCGGTATATCGTGCAGTTTTAAATCAAGGAATACCTTGTACCCCATCTCCTTAAGCGTCCCTATGATATCTGGACCCGCAGCGCTGAATANTTCAAGACCTACCTTTGCTACNCCAAAGTATGANTTCAAATCNCTAGCTAATCGCACAGCTACTACTAGATCATCTACATCAAGCGCTAAAGCGAGTTTATTTGTAATCTCTGGCTTAATTTCAATCTCTTCTTCCATGAATCTCCAATTCCTCTTTCGTTATGATTTATGCGCTAAACCCTTTATCGCTCCAATGCTTTCAAAGTCATTAGCTTTGCACCACTGAGCTAAATCAGCGATGATTTTCGAAGACACACGGGGATTAGCAAAGTTTGCAGATCCTATTTGAACTGCTGATGCCCCAGCCATCAAAAACTCAACTACATCTTTTGCNGAGGCNACACCCCCTACACCTACAATCGGAAANTCTGGCATAGCTGAGTAGACATCAAAGACTGAGCGAATTGCGACGGGTCGAATTGCAGGTCCACTTAATCCGCCACCTCCAGCACCAAGCAATGGCCTCCTTTNATCAATATCTATCACCATCCCCATTACTGTGTTGATTAAAGTAACCCCATCAGCACCCGCTTCTTTGGCAGCGTTTGCAATCTCAACTAAATTCGTAACATTTGGGCTTAATTTAGCCCANCGAGGCGNTTTAATCTGGCTAGTTGCCTGCACGACTTCATANGTNCTGNCAGGAGTATGGGAGAACATTTTCCCGCGNTCTTCAACGTTTGGGCAAGATATATTCAGNTCTACTGCTTTAACTGCTGAAGGCAGGTCNGAGCATAGATCAGCGGCAGCCGCATAATCTTCAATTGTCCTTCCCCANATGCTCAANACAACAGTGATCTCCTTATCAATTAATTGNGGNAGGATANNTTCNATCCAGTATGACAAACCAGGTCCCTGTAGCCCGATACTGTTGATCATCCCATTGGGAGTCTCATGTAAACGNGGGGCACTNTTACCTTCCCATTCATATGCAGAAAGGCTTTTGACAACTAAAGCGCCAACACCTGATAGNTCCGTGACAGACGANAGTTCAGTACCATGCCCTGCTGTTCCTGAAGCTAGCATNACAGGATTNTTTAGATNNACATTACCCACTGAGGTAGNCAAGGGNTTCANNNTNTCCGNACCTTGAGCAGCGATCTTAGAGCTCATNNGTTTTACCGNTGTTCTCATTNTCTATATGAAAATCTTGAAGAGATTTCACTTTTAATGGATGNTCGCTCCAGTCAANNAGCCCTTTCGCAAGAGCCAAACCTGATGAAGCTGTTGTNAGNAGAGGTATCCCTCTTTCGCCTGCAGCTTTTCGGATNTGGGCTCCNTCNGCACGTGGACCCCTTCCACGTGGAGAATTAATAACCAGTTGAACCTTTCCAGATTCAATTAATTCAACAGCCGTTACCCCATCATCGTCNCCTATCTTCGCCACGATATCTGAGACCTCCAAACCTGCCTGCCTTAACGCTTCGGCAGTTCCCACTGTCGCTGCGATAGAGAAACCTAATTCTTTAAANAGNATTGCTGACTGTATNCCTTGNGTCTTATCACGGTCCGCCACTGAGATGAATACAGTTCCGTCTTTTGGCAAAGACATTCCAGCAGCGAGCTGGCTCTTCACAAATGCCAATCCAGGTGTNGCGTCAATACCCATTACTTCNCCGGTTGAACGCATCTCNGGNCCCAATACGGCGTCTGTATTNGGNAATCTATTAAANGGCAGCACTGCTTCTTTTACTGCGGTGTGGCTAAAGATTTTCTCTTGATCTAATAAACCAACGCTTCGAAGCGTTTCTAAGGTTTCGCCCATCATCACCCTTGCAGCGATTTTTACAAGAGGCACTCCCGTAGCTTTAGAGATAAACGGCACAGTTCTTGAGGCTCTCGGGTTTGCTTCAATAACGAAAACGGTCTCTGAATCACCTATACGCTTTACTACGAATTGAATATTTATTAGCCCAATAACATTTAGCTTTTCAGCTATCAGAGAAGCGTATTCTGTCAAGGTTGCAAGTGTAGTTTCACTGAGATTGACAGGTGGCGTTACACATGCGCTGTCGCCGGAATGAACTCCCGCTTCCTCAACATGTTCCATAATCCCGCCAATAATTATTTCTCCGGAAATATCCCTTATGGCATCCACATCTACTTCCGTGGCATCCTCAAGGAATCGATCTATGAGCACCGGACGTTCCGAGGATAATCCTCCTTCCTTACCTAAGCTCCCAGATACGGTCAGTTCTTGCATGGCATCTTTTAGTTGCTCTTCGTCATAAACTATGCTCATCGCTCTTCCTCCCAATACATAAGAGGGGCGGACTAGAACGGGAAACCCAACTCGCTTAACAATCTCTATCGCCTCAGAGACTGATGTAGCTGTCCCGCCTGGTGGCTGCGGTATCTCAAGTTGGTTACACACCGAATTCCATCTTTCTCGGTCCTCTGCAAGATCAATTGAATCAGGAGGCGTACCGACCACTAGATCCTTGGGCAACGCTGATGCAAGTTTAAGAGGGGTTTGCCCACCAAGACTTACAATGATTCCGGCAATGCCCGGACCCTCGACTAACTTAGCTGATTCTGTTTCGGCGTCTAAGATATTTTTCACATCTTCCTCAGTTAGAGGCTCAAAGAAAAGTCTGTCGCTTGTGTCATAATCGGTTGAAACAGTCTCAGGATTGCAGTTAATCATCACAGTCTCATATCCGACTTCACTCAATGCAAAACTTGCGTGCACGCAACAGTAATCGAATTCAATTCCTTGTCCNATTCGGTTAGGACCTGAGCCNAATATGACAACTTTNGGTTTTTCTGATGGNGCNACCTCTGTTGTATCTTCATAGGTTGAATAATGGTAGGGCGTATGAGCTTCAAATTCCGCACTACATGTGTCTACCGTTTTGTAAACAGGTATAACTCCTGCTTTTATTCTAGCCTTTCTTACCTCTTCACTCTCTGTGTTCCAAAGGTAACCGAGCTGTTCATCGCTAAATCCGAGCCTTTTTGCCCTCCGTAAATCCTGATTTGAAATTGTCTCGACTGAGAGACTTTCAAGGTATTCGCGCTCCTCTACAATTATTTGAAGCTGGTCAAGGAACCAGAAATCTATATACGTCTCTTCGTGAATTTTCTCTACTGGGATGCCTCTGAGAATTAGTTCGCCTATTTGGAATAATCTTTCAGGTGTTGGTATCGATACTTTTCTGAGCAATTCATCATCGCTTAGACTTTCAAAATCCTTTTCTCCTGGGTCAGCATTGAATCCATGCCTTCCCAATTCAAGAGACCTTAGAGCTTTCTGTAACGATTCAGGGAATGTTCTCCCAATGGACATTACTTCGCCAACTGACTGCATTTGCGTACCCAGAATATTTTCTGTTCCAGGGAACTTCTCAAAAGCCCATCGGGGTATCTTTGTGACTACATAGTCAATCGTTGGTTCAAAACTAGCAGGAGTTTTCTTTGTAATATCATTCGGTATCTCATCTAGCGTGTATCCCATAGCTAGCTTTGTAGCAATTTTAGCTATCGGGAAGCCAGTAGCTTTTGACGCAAGCGCTGATGATCGACTTACTCTTGGATTCATTTCGATAATTACGTATTCCCCGTTTTCGGGATTCACTGCAAATTGCACATTTGATCCACCGGTTTCTACACCTACTCGCCTCATGCATGCGAAAGCAGCATCTCTTAGCATCTGGTATTCAACATCAGAGAGAGTCTGAGTAGGTGCAACTGTTATAGAGTCGCCTGTATGAACCCCCATTGGGTCAAAGTTTTCTATGGCACAAACGACAACACAATTATCTGCTGTATCTCGCATTACCTCAAGCTCGAACTCTTTCCAACCTTTAATTGATTGCTCGATTAAAATTTCATTTATTGGGCTGGCTGATAAGCCGTTGTTTGCGAGGCTCGTAAATTGTTCAGGTGTTTCGGCTATACCGGTGCCTTTCCCACCAAGTATGTACGCTGGCCTGACAATAACTGGCAAACCTATATCTTTAATGATCTTGTCTGCATCTTCCATACTGTGAGCAACACCACTTATGGGGACAGATAACCCGATCTCAATCATTGCTTCTTTGAATTTTGCTCTATCTTCAGCTGTGGAGATTGCTTCTGCATCTGCACCTATTAGTTCAACGTTATACTCATCGAGAATTCCTTCTCTCTCTAGGTCCATTGCTAAATTAAGCGCAGTTTGCCCCCCTAGCGTCGGGAGCAAAGCATCCGGTCGCTCTTTGATTATTATCTCTTTCAGTACTTGAACTGTCAGAGGCTCTATATAAGTTGCATCAGCGAAATCTGGATCTGTCATTATCGTTGCTGGGTTGGAATTAGCTAAGATAACCTCATAGCCTTCTTCACGCAAGACTCTGCATGCTTGCGTTCCAGAATAGTCAAACTCACAAGCCTGACCTATTACTATCGGTCCGGACCCTATTAGAAGAATCTTATGAATATCTGTTCGCTTGGGCATTTATCTCGCCACCTCATCCATTAGTTTTGCAAAATCATCAAATAGATAAGAGCTATCATGTGGGCCGGGTCCTGCTTCTGGGTGATGCTGAACACTAAAGGCTGGCGCGCTTTTCAATCGGATCCCTTGGCATACCCCATCGTTTAGATTTATGTGAGTTACTTCCGCAACTTTTGCTATTGAGTCCGGGTTAATAGCAAAATTATGATTTTGACTTGTTATCTCAACAACACCATTGTGTACTTGCTGCACGGGATGATTTCCTCCATGATGTCCAAAGGTCATCTTTTCGATTGTTCCACCTACAGCCAATCCAAGAAGTTGATGCCCAAGACATATACCAAAGATAGGTACCTTCCCGATCAATTCAGATATTGTTTCAGGTGCCCCTTGGACAACTTCCGGGTCGCCTGGTCCGTTTGATAAGAAAACACCATCTGGGTTAAGTTCCAGAATTTCCCTTGAAGATGTAGTCGCTGGAACAACGAAAACGTTTCCTAGACGCTTTAAATGGTTTATGATCGTCGCTTTAATACCAAAATCCATGGCCACGATTAACTTGTCATGGCAATCTCCCTCAATCATATAGCTCTCGCTGGTTGTGACTTGCGAAACAAGATCAATCCCTGACGTTCCTGGTTCAGATTTAGCAATTTCGTGAAGCTCATCCGCTGGTAATGTTCCAAAAGCTGCAGGCATAGCTCCGGATTCTCTTATGTGCATGGTGAGCCTTCGCGTGTCAAGCCCTGCTATCCCTGGTATTTTCATTTCTTCCAGGAAAGAGTTTAAGTCAGTTGTTGCACGCCAGTTGCTGTGACGACGAGCTAAGTCTCTAACAACGACTCCTCTGCAATGAGGGCGGCCACTTTCGTTATCTACTTTATTTACCCCATAGTTTCCAATATGTGGATAGGTGAAAGTGATGATCTGCCCAGCATAGGAGGGGTCTGTGATAACTTCTTGGTAGCCGCTAAGAACGGTGTTGAACACTACTTCACCTGTAGCGTATTCTTGGCTTGGGGAATGACCAATCTGACAACCTTGAAAGATTGCTCCATCTGCTAGGACTAGCGTTGAATTATTAATCCTGATCACCTTTACCTTCCATGGTCTTGAACTACTCCATCAATAACTACTAGTTTTCCGTTTACAAGTGTGTGACTTACTAAACCTTTCAACTCGATATCTTCAAATGCAGTTACTGAACACTTACTGGCCATTTGATCTCCTTTAGCGACCCAAGTAGCTTCTGGGTCAAACACAGCGAGGTTTGCTGGTCTGCCAGGCACAAGGTCTCCTCCATGCGTGTCGCCGATGCCAGCTATTTCTGCAGGGGACCAAGATATGAGNCTGAGAATTTCTNNCAGCGGAATATCGAGATGTTTTATTGANGCTCCCAGCGCTGNCTCAAGTCCTNTAGTGCCAAACGGAGCATCTNNAAACGCTTGGTGTTTTAAGTGATCTTGACATGGGCTATGCCCTGTTGCGATCGCATCTANAGAAGTTATCAACTCTTTGANAGANGCTATTTCTTGCTTTGANCTTAGAGGGGGNAGGACTTTATAACGAGCATCGAAACTAGTAATCAAGGATTCATCTAAAGAGATATGATGAGGTGATACTTCACACGTAATTGAAGCCCCNTTTGATTTAGCTTCANTTATTATTTCGATGGACTGCGCCGTTGAAATTTGCTGAAAATGCAAATTTGCACCAGTGAGTAGAGCCAATTGCGATAATTGAAAGACTTCTATTTCTTCAACGACTGCGGGAATTCCAGGAATACCTAGTTGCGAAGAAACTGCTCCTTCATTCATCACTCCCTTTGGCGATAGGAAAGAATTGGAACATGAGTAAAGCAGAGTTATATCGTACTTCTGTGAATACTCCATGATTCGTCTTGTGGTTTCAAAGTCGGTCAATGGAGGACCACTAGCCGAAAACAACTTCGCTCCTGTATCCGATATTTCTCCTAAAGGTGACATAGTCCCCGCATCATTATGAAGAGTCGCTGAGCCAGCAACAATAATTTCGCATGATGCTTCTTGAGATAGTTCCATTAGTGCTTTTACTGAACTTGCGTTATCAGCCACAACAGAATTCCTAGAAATCGCCACAACAGCGGTATATCCTCCCTTAACTGCGCTTTCAGCTCCGGAAATAATTGTTTCTGAGAGCTGGTCCTCTGGCCCTCCTATATAAGCATTTAGGTCTACAAAACCAGAGGAGATAACTTTTCCTCGAACGTCTAGCGTTTCTCTCCCTTTAAGTCCTTCCCCTACCTCGGCTATGCGACCCTCAGAATCGACCAAGACATCAGCCAGACGTTCACCGGATTTATCTATGACTCTGCCTCCTTGAAGAAGTAGCTCACTCATCGCTGAAACCTTCAAGCTTAGTTACGTTCCCCGTTCCGAGAAGGTAGTACAGAGCGCTCATTCTAATAATTACTCCATTTGCTACCTGATCGTTTACTACAGAGTTGGGGTGTTCTTTTATATTGCTTGAGACTTCAACCCCTCTGTTCATCGGGCCAGGATGCATTATCAATGATTCAGGCTTCATGCTCTGCGCTCTACTATTTGAGAGCCCATATTCTTTTGCGTATTCTCGCAGGGATGGGACGAAGGATTTCTGTTGGCGCTCAAGTTGCATTCTGAGCATGTAAAGCACATCTGAGTCTCCTATNACAGAGTCAAACTGATCAGTTGTCTCAACACCCCAATCATCGGTATTAAACGGCATTAAAGTTTTCGGAGCGACAAGTGTCACCGAGGCCCCCAAAGATAAGAAAGCTTTAACATTTGATCGAGCTACCCGAGAGTGCCTTATATCACCGACAATTGTTATCCTTTTCCCATCAAGTTCTCCCAACTTATTCCGTATCGTGTAGCAATCAAGCAATGCCTGAGTTGGGTGTTCGTGAGAGCCATCTCCGGCATTAATAACAGCAGCGTCAGTCCAGCGTGGCAATAACCATGGGACTCCTACAGAACCGTGCCTTACAACTATTGCGTCAACCCCCATTGCTGAGATTGTTTCTACGGTATCTCTAAGACTTTCGCCTTTCTTAACCGAAGATGACCCGATACTGAAATTCAAGCTATCTGCCGACAGTCGCTTTGATGCTGTTTCAAAACTTAGACGGGTCCTCGTTGAGTCCTCGTAAAACAAAAGTGCAATAGTTTTTCCTCTTAATGCAGGGACTTTAGGGATTCGACGGGTGCTTACTTCATGGAAATGGTCACTGAGAGTCAGGATCTCTTCAATTCCTGATCTCCCTAAATCGTCTATGCTACGAATGTGTCTCTCTATCATGGTTTCTCTTCTTCAATCACACCTAATAAAACGCCATTTTCAGTAACATCCACTAATTCGTCTCTACGCGTCGGCACGTTCTTTCCAACATAATCAGGCCGAATCGGCAACTCGCGATGGCCACGATCAATCATCACGGCCAGCTGAATTGCCGCTGGACGTCCAAAGTCCACAATCGCATCCATCGCTGCTCTAATAGTTCTTCCGGTAAAGAGCACATCATCTACCAACACGACAATCCGGGATGTGAGGTCAAAAGGCATATCAGTTGGGCTACTCGGCGTCACTTGCCTGATGCCAATATCATCTCGGTAGAAGGCAACGTCCAAAGTCCCGACGGGCACGCTCTGATCTTCGATCTCAAGAAGGTTCTCGGCTAATTTGCGCGCAAGGTGCACTCCACCTACTTCTAAACCGACAAGTACTAGACCTGATANTCCACGATTCTGCTCTAGAATTTCNTGTGACATTCTCCAAAGAGCTCTTCGGACACCATCTGCGTTCATNATCTCTGAACGGGCATGAAAAACGCCCCTNTTGAGGGGCGTGNTNNTGCTTTCTGAATCGGCCATCNAGGCGCCTTTCTCCGTCTGAGCCTCACTGGACTCAATTTACGGTTGGATTTAAACTATCACCACTTCTCTACTTTGGCATGCAAAGAGTAAAACTTTTTACCTAGCTCACCGGATCATCCGGCCGAAGAGACCCACAGATTCCTGCAAGTACACCGTTAATGAATGGACTTGATGACTCCGTGGAATATTTAGTCGCTAACTCCACGGCTTCACTTACTANNACTGCTGATGGGATGGACGTAAATAGCTTTAGCTCAAGAACCGCTATTCTCAATATTGCNAAATCCACTAGTGGCATTCGATCTAGATCCCATTTNTGACTGGTTTCTTNGATAAGGGAATCAATAGCTGANAACTNGCTTNTCAGAGCATCAAGCAANTCTTTAGCATACCCATCAAGCTGGACTGGCATATCTGTTGCTANAGCCAGTAGGTNTTTTGACTTAGATTCAGCCTCNTATATTAAGCCCAGAACTGTCTCTCTTCCGTGGCGACGGTTGATTATGTATTCTGGGGTATCTTCAGGTAATTCNCCTTTTNGGATTGNTGCCATNGTCTGAATTTCAAGCTCTACTAATGTAGGACCCTGTTCTAGTATCTACTTTTATCTTCTCGCCGGTCTCNAGAAATAANGGAACTTGCACANTCAAACCTGTCTCCAAAAGAGCTGGTTTNGTTGCACCGGAAACTCTGTCACCTTGAATTCCAGGTTCAGTCTCAGTGATCAAGAGCTCNACTGATGCCGAAAGNTCAGTTCCTACGATTTCACTTCCAAACATTAGAAGNATAGCTGAATCTGATTCGACTATATAATCTGGCAAATCTCCGACAGATTCAGGTGCAACGCTGATCTGCTCATAAGTTTCGCTATCCATAAAGACCAGATCTGATCCGTCTCTGTACANATATTGCATTTCACGCTTATCAATATTTACGCGCTCTAATGATTCNCCNGCTCGGAAGGNTTTCTCTATTACNGATCCGGTNCTCACGTTCTTTAACTTTGTCCTNACAAACGCTGGCCCTTTCCCTGGCTTCACGTGCTGAAATTCAACTATCTGCATTAGATTGCTGTCAACCATCACAGTCCAACCNTTTTTAAAATCATTCGTGGATATGGAAGTCATTNATGAATCCTTTACTGTCGGCTTACTACTCTAACCATTAGANTCCAGTACTTGTGTGCGTTTCTCATAGTTAGTTAAATATTCAACTCCGCTATCTGTTACCAGGAGTAGATCTTCCCAACGGANACCATATGAACCCTGAATATAGATNCCTGGTTCCACTGTAATGACCATTCCCTCTCGGAGTATGTCGTCACTTCTACTGTTGATACTNGGNTANTCATGAATTTCCAGACCTACACCGTGACCNGTTCCATGAAGAAATTCTCCTCCTGNGATTACGTTCGATATGGCATCGCGACAGATTCCATCAATTTCTTTTGCTTTTAGACCNGGGCGTATCGCTTCAATAGCTTTCGTTTGTGCGTCAAGCACCATTTGNGAAGCGTACTCTTGTTCTTGGGTCAGTTTGGATANAGGAATCATCCTCGTCATATCAGAACAGTAGCCTTCGTAATTAGCTCCCACGTCTACGAGCAATAGATTCGTATCACAAATGCGCTGGTTAGAGGGACTTGCATGCGGGAGTGCACTGTTCGTGCCAGCTGCGACTATCGGTGGATAGGCCGCATTTAGAGCACCATNTTCAATCATGAANGATTCAATATTGCGCGCTAANTCCCTTTCAGTTGTCTCTGCATTTAATTCAGCTAAGGCACTATCTAAAGCCATGCAAGTTATTTCAGCTGCTGTTCTNATCTTGACTATTTCGCTGTTGTCCTTTATGCACCTGAGCTCNAGANAGAANTTATGAGCGTTTATAACTTTTCCTTCAATNAGGCTTTCTATTTTTTCTTTTGTNCTCCATGAACACTTTTCGCCATCCAAGTGNACATCCCTTTNNCTGGAAAGTCGGGCAATTCTGTTAAATGGGTCTAAAGCAATCTCACACTTTACGTCTACGCCATGCCGTNCGATTTCAACTGGTGCTTGTTCTGCGTATCTTGAATCAGTAAAAAGTACTTGGCAGTCTGGGTCCAGATACACAATGCCGTTGGAACCCGTGAACCCCGTTAGCCATCTGATAGNAAAAGAATCAAGAGCTATGAAACAAGCATTANNTTCGGCACACCATTCTCTGACATNAGCAAGTCTCTGGCTGTGAAGTATTATNTCATCTTCACTTNTCATCATCTNCAATNATCTGATGTAACGCTCGGATTGAGAGCTCATACCCTTGTATTCCAAAGCCAACAATTGACCCNTCCGCTACTGGTGCCACTACAGATGTATGCCTCCACGGTTCTCGTTGATTTGGATTAGATAAGTGCATTTCAATGATTACGCCTTCGTANGCGGCCAAAGCATCATGAATTGACCAGCCGTAATGAGTGAGCGCGCCCGGATTTATTATGATTCCTATGTGCTTNTCTCTGGCGTTCTGAATTTGATCTACTAAATCCCCTTCGTTNTTNGACTGGTAGTGCTGNAATTCATAACCAAATTNATTNGTGACTCTTTNCGCTTCCTTNACGTGCTCGTGAAGAGTGTCAGACCCGTAAATTTCAGGCTCTCGTTCTCCAAGCATGTTAAGATTCGGCCCCATCAATAACAAGATTGACTTCATTGAACAACCTCCATAGCTTTCATTAGTATATTCACGTCTTGAACAAGCACAGGTTCCACACCTANATCTCCATCTAGAACAAATGTGANCCCATCCATGGACTTTTTATCTTTGGAAAATAGCGAAATGATTCTGTCAATATCAACTCTTTTCCCTAATTTCATTTGCAGTCCATAGTGATTGAGAATTTCCTCATGATATGCAACTCGGTCTTCTCCAATTCGCCCTAGGTGAAATGCGACTTGCGCAGCGTAGCGAATACCGACAGCTACGGCCTCGCCATGAGCGAGCGTAAATTTATTTTCAAGTTCGAGCGCATGGGCTAAAGTGTGACCGTAATTCAGAATTGCCCTGTTACCCGTCTCTCGCTCATCTTCAGCGACAATACTTGTTTTGACTTTGATACATTCTACTACTGTGTCAATCAGCCCAGATTCGCGCATATCATCTGCGCCGAGGAAATGATACTTAGCGACTTCCCCGTACCCACATTTCCATTCGCGTTCTGGAAGAGTTCGGAGCGTATCGATATCGCATATGACAGCTTTCGGTTGCCAGAATGTTCCAATTAAGTTCTTTCCTTCAGGAAGATTGACTCCCGTTTTGCCTCCAATTGCTGCATCAACCATCCCAAGCAATGTGGTCGGAACATTAATTACGTTCAAACCTCTGTGGTAGATCGAAGCCGCAAAAGCTGCAACATCAGTTACCATTCCGCCACCCAAGCCGATGACAATATCTGAACGGGTCAAGCCCCAGTCAACCCATTCCCTACATAATTTGATAACAGTTTCTATTGATTTAGCTGTCTCACCTGTACCTATCTCAAAAACTTTAAAGTCTTTACTAAAAGGTATCTCTATACCGATTTGCTCCTGAGTTACGATAGCGACCCTTCTCGCCGACTCGGGAAAGTACTTCTCAATACGCCCTAGGCAACCAGACCCAACAAGTACTGGGTAACTTCTATCGGCTAGTTCAACTTTAATTTCTTTCATGTCCACATTATGAGAGTAGTCACGGAAATTAGCTTTTGCAGGGAGTTAACCGCAGAAGTATTATCCACTAACAGCATTGAAAACTACGTTTTCTATCCCCTCAATTGGCGTCTTCAGGCCTGTCCAAAGCCGGAACTGCAAGAGAGCTTGATGAATCAACATTCCCAAACCAGAGAAAGTTGTTGCACCCAAACTTTTAGCTTGCCTAAGAAATTCTGTCTCAATGGGGTTATAGACAAGATCTATTACTGTTTGGTTAGCAGATAGAAACTCAACAGGCACTGGGAGCAGGGCTTCTGTAGGGGTTCGGGCCATTCCAAGCGGTGTTGAGTTCACAACAATATCGCAAGCAGCAACATCTTCATAGCTACCGACCCTTGCATTAGACCCTCCAAGTTGAACAGCTGCCTCGGCTTTTTGCTTACTTCTATTTACAACGATGATCTGCTTTGCTGAGTTCTTTCCCAAACTATAAACAACAGACCGGGCTGCACCTCCAGCGCCTATGATTGCGAAGGTTTTATCATTGAGAGATTTATTGAGCTGCGACTTCAAAGCGTTAACGAAACCGTCCCCATCTGTATTATCCCCGATGAGGTTATCCCCATCCCAAAAGACACAGTTGATTGCATTCAATTCTTTGGCTGTCTCGGTTAAACCATCCAAGTAGGGAATCACTGCTTCTTTTAAAGGCATTGTTACAGATAAGCCGCGGATATTCTTTTCTCTTACTGCGGCTATGCATTCAGTTGCTTCTTCTTCCATAACTTCTATCGCATGGTAAACCCAATTTAAATTCTCTTGTTTAAATGCAGTGTTATGAATCAGTGGAGAAAGTGAATGCGCTATTGGCTTACCTACAACAGCAGCAATTATTTGATCTCCGCTGGCCTCAGGAAATTCAACCACAGCCGAGATCTCTCTCTATACAGATCAAAACAGCCTCATTGAAATCTTCCTGTGTCACTGTGAAAGTATGGGACCCTACACCGGATTCATCTGTTCGCACATAATATAACCAATCTCCTTGAGCAGGCTGAAGAGCTGCCTCTATCGACGCCCTACCTGGGGCACTTATCGGAGTTGGAGGCAATCCCGAAACGAGTCGAGTGTTATATGGTGAATCAACTGCTAAATCACTAAGAGTTAATTCTCTATCACCGCCGAGGGCATAGACGATAGTTGCGTCTATACCCAACGGAATTGAACGATCCAACCTGTTATAAATTACCCTCGCTATCTTTGCCCTCTCTTCATCAAGTGCCGCTTCTTCCTCAATTAGTGATGCAACGATCAACACCTCATACGGGTTTACACCCAGACCGCTGGGAGGGTTTGCAAGACCGGTTTCTGTTGCGACAATATCAAATTGGGAAGTCATTCTCTGAAGAAGGCTCTCTTCATTTGCAAGTGATGCTTCATCAACATCGTAGGTATCGGGGAAGAAGATGCCTTCTTTNATGAAACTTAAAGTNANTCCAAGGCTGGAAGGAGTTTCAGAATTTTCAATGGCTTGCTTAAGCTCATCTGGATTAAAGTCNGGTAATTGACTCAGAAGTGTTTCTTGCATCTCAACTAGNGTTAGACCTTCGGGGATGGTTACGAAANATCTNTCATCAGGGATTTCNATNGGTCCTGCTANNAGNNNNTCTTTAACATCCCAAGCNGAGCTNTTGANCTGNAATGTATAGATACCTGCTTGGAAATCAGAAGCACTNTTGAACCTTAAGTAGTATCTGAAAACAGTTGCATTCGCAACAACGTCATTATCNGCAAGAATTCTTGCGATATCATCNGCAGACGCTCCCTGNGGAATTTCAACAGTTATAGCAATNCCCGGTTCACCTGGTGGGTCAAGCTGATCATCAATCCANCCCTTNANAAAGCTATAAGTTACNAATNAGAGANNGAGCAGAACACCTATGAAAATCCCGAANCNTATCGCTNTGCTTGTTCTNCTGGGAAGACGTTCCCAGTCNCGATCNTCATAATATTCNTCTTCATACCAAGGTGGTAAATCTTGGGGGTAGATATCCTTCGAACTTGAATTGCCCTTNTNGGTAGTTTCTTTACTTCCTNCATATGCCCCTAAGAANAANTTTTTATAAGGTNCATTGTGCTCTCNTTGAGTAACANCTTNGGGGTCNGTGTCTGGATATACAGATTGGCTTTGGGGATCAGAGCGCTCTAATTCTTCATTATCCCCACTCATGTAACTATCCCNGACCTNGCATCCTTTGATTTGTTAAAAGAATCAATCCAACCNTGCAAGATAATTGCGGCAGCGACTTTATCAATAACCCTCTTCTTTTTATCGCGTTTTACATTTTGCTGCANGAGTATTTGTTCAGCNGTCACAGTAGTGAAACGNTCATCATGAGTTTCAATTGGTATGTCTGTTANNNTCCNAAGCNTNNTGATTTCATCNATAACNGATTGAGCTGATGNCCCGAGAGTGCCGTCTAATGANANTGGNAAACCTACGATAATTNTTTNTACTTCCCANTCANCAGTGATTTTAAGAATTGCAATATGGTCNTTTTCCACATTTCCTGANCTTTCAANAACATCAAGCGGNGTAGCNACAGTTAGGTCTGAGTCGCTCAGTGCAATCCCTATCCTTTTGGATCCTAAATCAATACCGATAACCCTCACCCTGACTCCGCTTTTTGTCGAGCGAGGTGGATAGCCTTTTCCAATGCAGTACTATCTTTTCCTCCTGCCATTGCAAAATCTTTACCTTTACCCCCACCACCTTTGATTAGTTTTGTTGATTCAGCTATAAGTTCGGATGCTTCTAGTTTAGAGCCGTGTGGTACTCCTGCGGCTAGTGCTACCCCACCGCTATCCAGAGCGACTCCAAGGATTACGGCTTTGATACCTTCACTGCCGCAAAGGGAACCGATCAGGTCTCTCATATCATTCCGGCTAACACCGTCAATCTGTTCTGCGATTATCCCGTCTTGTGCTTTANCAAGGAGTGTGCCAAGCGAATTCTTGAGAACGGATGTGCGCAGCCCATCTAATTCAAGCATCAATTCATCTATTTCTCGATTCTTNTTNGCCACNCCCTCNATGAGACTTGATGATGGAACGCCGAGGNTNGTTGAAGCTTCTTCAATTAGGTTCTGTTGACTACGAATAAGGNCGATAGTGCCNNTACCCGAAATTGCTTCAATGCGTCGNATATTTGATCCGATTGACCCTTCAGACAGGATCTTNATCGGCCCGATNTCGCTNAGATTATGGACATGAGTTCCTCCGCATAACTCAACCGAATGTTCNCCAGCCTTCAANACACGNACATCATCGCCGTANTTATCTCCAAAGAAAGCTAATGCCCCTAATTCTTTTGCATCTTTCATCGTGGTTTCNACAATTTCCACAGAAGACCCTGAAAAGANTTCTTTNTTTACGAGGTCTTCAATCTGTTCTATCTCTTCTTTCGTGAGCGACGCAAANTGGCTGAAATCNAANCGAANNCGTTCNGGACCTACCCACGANCCCTGTTGTTTGACGTGATCACCTANAACTGTTCGTANTGCCCAATGCAAAAGATGTGTACCTGTGTGGTGGCGCTGAATTTCTAGTCGCCTCTTNCTATCAATCATGGCTGTGACGACNTCTCCGGTCTTTATNGCGCCGTTTATCTNCTCGATCGTGTGCAAATAATGACCGCTNGGCATAGCCGTTGTATTNCCTATGACGAGGGTTCCATTTTCGTTTGTGATNGTCCCNGTATCNCCNACCTGTCCTCCCGCTTCAGCATANAATGGAGNNTTGTCGAGNACTACAAAGTCNTTATCTAGATACAGAACCTTTGAGNTNGTTTCATGCTCAATATAACCTNTGAAAGACGTNGCAGGTAATTNTTCNACAGCCTTTTGAAGTACGGAATCTGTAATAGTTGAATTACCTTTCNANGATAAATCTGCTTTCCCTCTTTCTCTTTGGAGAGCCATTGCATCGTTGAATTGCTCAAGATTGATCGCAATTTTTCTTTCAGCAGCAATTTCTTGAGTTAACTCCATAGGNAAGCCNNAGGTGTCATGCAATTGGAAAGCCACTTCACCGCTTAATGATTCATTCTCNTTGACTTCCGATAGATGACCCTCCAAAATTTTCATACCTGCAGAGAGTGTTCGCCTAAAGCCCTCTTCTTCGCGTTGCAANGANTCTTTTATGAGANTTTTGTTCTCTGCTAANTCTGGGTAGGCATCNTCCATAAGAGTTATTACTGCGTCNGCTAGCTCNGACATAATGGGNTTTTCCACNCCAAGTAAATATGCATGNCGNACAGCGCGCCGGACNATTCGACGCAAAACGTATCCNCGATCTTCGTTACTTGGNATGACTCCGTCNCTNATCAAAAAGCTACTGGATCTAGCATGGTCNACTAAAATTTGTAAGGANACAANAGTGCTGTTTNCGGAGTCTTTTGCCACNCCNGTAATNGCNTCTGCANCCTCAAGAAGNGTTTGGAACTCATCAAGCTCCCAAACAGCATCTACATTTTGCATTACCGACAAAACTCGNTCTAAGCCCGCCCCCGTATCAATTGATGGTCTTGGAAGGGGAATTTGCTCNCCATCAGACTGTTGATCNNACTGCATAAATACAAGATTCCAGATTTCAATGTANCGCTCATCAGAAGCNGGGTTTTCAGGNCCNCCNGGAGGTCCATACTTTTCACCTTTGTCCCAGAANATCTCTGAGCAAGGACCATTGGGACCTGTNTCNGCCATTCGCCACCAATTNTCNTCACCNAGTCTTTGTATACGNTCCGGNGGGACACCTACTTTTTGTTCCCATATNTGAGCAGCTTCNTCNTCCGTNTGATGAACAGTTACCCAAAGTCTTTCAGGNTCTAGTTGNAGTACATCAGTGAAAAACTCCCACGCTAAAGGTATAGCTTCNTCCTTNAAATAATCNCCGAAACTGAAATTTCCCATCATCTCGAANAAAGTTANGTGCCGACTNGTTCTGCCAACCTCNTCCANNTCATTATGCTTTCCTCCAGCCCGAACACACTTTTGCACTGTCGTTGCACGTCTGTATGGAGGATTCTCGATACCGAGGAAATAATTTTTGAAAGGGACCATNCCTGCATTCGTGAAAAGNATTGTGTCATCGTGAGGAATCAGACTTGCAGAGGGTACAACCTCATGNCCTCGTTTTTCAAAAAAAGTAGTAAACGCGCTTCTGAGTTCTCTGGCNTTCATTAAAACAATCCTACAGTGCAATAACAANGCATAATTTTATGCCANNGCATTGTTATATTATTGCGCGCTTTTCNCNCTGNTTNGTTTATTAATCGTTTAGNATCAGAATGCCGTTTCGGGAATTNTTNCCNGCACGGTTNGGNAGCCTGNCTTGGTATTTNCCTGCGATTCGTTTACCNTCACCAGNCACNCNNGAAATCGTTGATTTTGTAGCTTTGACACTATTCTCAAGNAAATTTGNTGCAANTGAAGCCGNATATTCAGTCGCACGTTTCTTAACCACTCGTTTCATCCAAAGAGATGAACTNAGTCCAGCACCAAATCCCGCAGCAATCCAGATAATTCTCTTAAACATACTTACACCATAGCTGACTTAGNNCCCTTTACAAGCNAGATTNNAGCNTGAAATTTTAACTACNTATCCCAAAGCNCATCNNTTTCNANAGTCTNNTGAGTCATGGTTTTNANGTTGTGCGGACACGCCTGCCTAGCTAAGGTATCATTNCTTTATGACTTCTCTTGATTCCAACCGGTTTGACGTNACAAGTTTTGAGGACGTAATGCCNCCTGCTCAAANCTACAAGGATGGGAACCCAACAATAATTAATNTAATTGCGGAGCCGAAGGANGTAGGCCGGAGAATNGTNGATTTTTTCTCNGGCCTAGCATTTGGCACAGAAGGAACGTTTGAGAAAGTAGCGGAAGGCATCTACCTAATCACCCCCTCAGATAGTNGCGANTAAATCAGGTTGTATCCGGGGATAANCTTAGACCCAACTCTTCAAGGTGTGTTGAATCAAGNGGTGTTGGCGCATTNGTTAAAGGATCGCTTCCCGACTGCGTTTTTGGAAATGCAATAACCTCACGNATATTCTCTTCCCCTGCAAGCAAAGCNACAAGACGGTCAATACCAAATGCGAATCCGGCATGAGGAGGGGCCCCATATTTAAAAGCNTCGAGCANGAANCCAAATTTTTGCTCAGCTTCTTNATCTTGAATTCCTAACATNTTAAAAATCTTTGCCTGNATATCTTTCTTNTGAATCCTCACNCTTCCTGAGCCTAATTCCCATCCGTTNAGAACNAGNTCATAGGCTTGAGATCGNATTGATAAATATTCTNCACCTGAGGCAGTNTCCAGNATCGNAAGATCATCAGGNTGCGGCATGGTGAANGGNTGATGTGCGGGTATCGGNTCNCCGCTATCTGTTACAGATTCAAATANAGGGAATTCTGTAATCCANAAGAANTTTAATCCTCCCTCACCTACTGGAGGNCGAGCTANTTCNAGCCTTAAAAGACCCAAAATGTGGTTGACGGTTCGCCTCTGATCAGCGATTACAAAAACCATGTCACCTGCGTCTGCACCCATTGAGGACGCAAGTTGGTCAATTTCTTTGTCCGACATGAATTTTGTAAGAGCTCCTTCCAGAGATGAATTTTCACCAACCCTGAACCAAGCGAGACCTTTTGCGCCCCAGTTCTGACACTTTTCAGTTAACGAGTCAATGGCATTTCTTCCGAGTATCTCTGCACCTTTCGGGTAGAGGATGCCTTTGACACAGTCAACTTTGAAGACGTTAGCTTCCGTGTTTTGGAAGATATCTGATAGTTCTACAAGTTCCATTCCAAACCTAGTATCGGGTTTATCGGATCCAAACCGCTCCATAGCATCGTGCCAAGTCATCGTAGGTATCTCTCCAGGCCTCTCACCTGTAATGTTCTCAACAGAATCTTTTATCGCTTCAGAGACAAATGACAGCACATCTTCTTGGGTTACGAAACTTGCTTCCATATCAAGCTGCATAAATTCGAATTGTCTATCGGCCCTAAGATCTTCATCCCTTAGACAACGGGCAATTTGGTAATATCTATCAATACCCCCGACCATGCATAACTGTTTAAAGATTTGTGGGCTTTGTGGCAAAGCATAGAAGTTCGTCGGATGGAGCCTAGAGGGAACAACGAAGTCTCTCGCCCCTTCTGGTGTTGATGCGATCAACATAGGAGTTTCTATTTCAACGAATCCCTGCTTTTCCATTGCTTTACGAATTGCGCTATTGACTTTAGCTCGTATTCTCAAATTCTTTTGCATTCGTGTTTTGCGCAAATCAAGGTAGCGGTGTCGAAGTCTGATATTTTCATCAACATCCGAACGTTCATGCATAGGGAACGGCGGTGGCTCAGCTGATGATAATAGCTCTACCGAACAGTCTCCGAGTTCGACTTCGCCAGTGGATAGCTTTTCGTTACTTTTCCCCTCAAAGCGGGAGCGCACAGTTCCGGTAATTGAGACAACAAACTCGGATCGAAGATCTAATTTTTCATCAACCACGCATTGGATTATGCCAGTATGGTCACGGAGGTCAATAAATGCTAAATGCTCGCTGTGCACCCGGCGTGTGTCCACCCAACCACAAACAGTCACGGTTGAATCGATATCGCTTGATCTTAACTCGCCGCAGTAATGAGTTCGCATGGTCATTTTGTCGCCTCCTGTAACATTTCCGGTAAAATCTTTGTTAATGACTGGCGGTCGAGAGCAATTTGTGTTCCGTTGCCTCTTAAGTCTCGAAGGGTAACCTGATTTTCGTCGAGTTCATCAGTTCCTATGATGATTGCTAGCTGAGCCCCTGACCTGTCAGCTGCCTTCATTTGAGATTTCATGGATCGGTGGTCAAAACTTCTATCTACACTTAATCCGATTCTCCGCAATTCATCTGCCAAAATAAGTGCCTCATCTCCACCAGTAGTGTCAATAATGTAGATTTCTAAGTCATTAATTGGGAAAGAAATGTTTTCGGCTTCACAGGCTAGCAACGTTCGATCTATGCCGATGGCAAAACCGATGCCTTCTGTGGGCGGGCCACCTAGAGCCTCAACGAGTCCGTCATAGCGCCCTCCTCCTCCCACAGCATTCTGAGCTGCATCAAGATTAGGAGCAACAAATTCAAATGTTGTTTTCGTATAGTAATCCAAACCTCTGACTAGCCTTGGAGTCAACTCATACTCTATTCCCAGCATAGAAAGACCTTCCTGAACAATTTGAAAATGTTTATTGGAATCGTCATTTAGGAAATCTGATATAACTGGTGCACGGTTTATTACTGCTTGATCTTGTTCTCGTTTAGAATCAAGAACACGCAAAGGGTTTCTAAGCATTGTGTTTCGTGACTGTTCACTGAGGTCCGCCTGATTTAAATTA
>PATO01000024.1 GCA_002712415.1 Actinomycetota bacterium
TAAAAGAAGTTGAATTACGTTCACCTAAAATTAGTACTGGTTTGGCCACCAAAAGCCTTTTGACTTGTTGTAACGTCTTTGGCTGTGGATATCAGAACTCTTTCTTTTATCGCTATTGGTGGAATGGCAGGAGCAACCTCACGATGGGCATTACTGGAGGTATTGCCGAACAATAGCTCATGGCCATGGCAAATCTTCATCCTTAACATGGTCGGAAGTTGTATTCTTGGTGCTATCGTCTCTAAACCTTTCCAGAGGCTTTCACCTCGTGCTACCTCGGCGTTAGCGACAGGGTTATGTGGTTCATTCACAACATTTTCAATGTTTTCCTTTGATATCGCTGAACTATTGCGGAATGACCAGATATCAATCGCTTTGACTTATTTAGGGTCCTCAATTACTGGAGGGTTACTTCTTTTCTTAATATCAAAATCGTCTTTTAACCGTATTGGGCTCTCCAAGTGAATTCTGCAGTTTTGCACTCATTTGCGTTTGTTAAAGGCGCTTCTTTTCTTTCTGCGTTTCTTTTTTTATTCCTNGCGGGNTGTGGGGCATCAATACGCTGGCGTTTGCAGAATTTACATCTCTGGGATAGTTGGATCAGTACAGTATGTGTGAATATTTTNTCGTCGTTTTTTATCGGTTNCTTAATTGCTGCTAATCCTGCAAGCGAGGTTGTGACTATTTTAGGAGTTGGATTTCTTGGTTCTTTATCAACATTTTCAACTGTTATTATGCAGTCAGCGAAAACTATTGAAGACAGAGACTACTGGTTGACGGTAATNATTCTNGGGTNAAATATCGTTCTTGGTNTTTTATTTGCTTATATTGGATTAAGGTTTGGATGACNGGATNGCANNGATGGATGAAGCTATTGATTTGATTGCCTGGTCGGACTTTCTTTGACCATGGTGTTATGTCGGGACCGTGCGTCTTGACGAAGTAAAGGATCACTTTGGGGATCAGGTAAGTATTACNTGGAAAAGCTTTCTTCTTAAACCTGGGTCTAAGACTCCGGACAGAGAAAAATTTATTAGGTATACACACGGGTGGAAACGTATAGCTGCATTGGAACCCAAAACCTCTTTTGTTCCTTGGTCTACTTCAAGTAACCCGCCAACCGGAAGCCTTCCAGCTCAAGTTGCCCAGAAAATTATTTCGTCAGAGGCACCCGAATACGCTGATGCAATGCATCATAAATTACTTAAAGCATATTTTGAGAAAAATCTTGATGTTTCCGATTGGTCCGTCCTCGCCAATTTAGCGAACGAAGTAGGGTTTGGTGAGGCCAAGTTCAGTTCATTACTTGACACTCGGCGATTAGAACTCTCTAAGAGAGTGATCGATGAACATAATGAAGCAATTAGCCAAGGGATCACGTCAGTTCCTACAGTGGTGATTAATCAGGTGCTACCGGTTCCTGGAGCTCAAGAAACTGAAACATATATTAACTGGATCAGTCGACTCATTGAAAGAAAGAATGAGAATTAACCGCTTTTCATTTTGACTATTTCTTTGAGTTCCCGCCTATCAATTTTGTCGGTTGTATTACGTGGAACGGATTCAACATAAATAACCTGCTCGGGTAACTTGTACGATGCTAACTTGTCTAACCCGAAAGATCGCAAATCTTCAATCGTTATTGGTAAACATCCTTCTTCTAAAACAATGACTGCCACTCCTATCTCTCCCATTATGTCATCTGGTCTAGGGATGATAACTACCTCAGCTATTGAAGGGTGTTCAGAGAAGATTCCCTCTACCTCCAGTGGGTAAACGTTATAGCCGCCCCGAATNTACATTTCAGTGGTTCGACCAGCAAGGATGAAATACCCTTCAGGTGTTTGGTAGGCAAGATCACCTGTTTTAAGCCATTGTTGATCAAATACTTTTGCTGTCTCTTCCGGATCATTCCAATAGCAACTCATCACAGCGGGTGACGATATCCAAATCTCCCCAATTTCNCCGGTTGGTAGTTCTGCACCGGAAGAATCACANATTTTTGCCTTAACTCCTTCACGTGGCCGTCCGATAGTATGTAAAGCCTCATAGTCATCTGCAGTTAACGAGGTTCCCAAACCTATTCCACCTGACTCAGTTGAACTGTAACGCACCGACCATGGAGCACCGAAAATTTCACGCCCTTTCTTAATTAGATTTATTGACGCGTATGCCCCTCCAGTGACGATTGCTTTCACTGAAGTAAAGTCAAAATCTTCAATACCATCTTGCTTGAGCATCAATGCGACTTGAGGAGCGATCGCGCTCACAGATGACATCTTGTATTTATGAATCAACTGAAGTATTTCTCTTGCATTCCATTTATGAATGAGGTGGGTTGTACCTGCGGTGGCTAGTAGCCATGGCAACTTAGTCATTACTCCTACATGCGCAAACTCTGTACTCGCATATCGGTGGCCTCCTCCTCCCCAAGACCCTCCCGCATCTAGTTCACTAATCGCTCTTAGTTGTCTATTGGCAAACAGTGCCCCTTTGGGATTACCGGAGCTTCCAGATGTAAAACAAATACACACTGGTCTCTCATCGTCATCTTCTAGCGGTTGGGGAGATCCACCGGTGACCCGATGGTTTTGAATCAGTTCTGTCTCGTCGAGTGTGATTAGAGTTTTACGATACTGGTCTCCAACCCCGTCATCATATCCCTTCGCTGTAATGACTAAGTTTGGATCCAAAGTCCTTAGGGTTTTTAATCTTTCCCGTGATGTAAAGCGTGGATTTATTCCAGCAGTGATTGCACCAACCTTTGCTAATGCAATATAGCTGACGATGTATTCAATGCAGCTTGGCAACGATAGACCTACAACCGACCCTTCCGATATTCGCTCGTTCCTTAACCAAACTGCCATTTCATCCGAAATAACATCAAGTTCCTTGTACGTGATCTTTTTGCCGTCTGGGCTTATATATGCAACATTCATTCCATGCGCGCTAGAAACTGATTTGATAACGCTGGGAAGCATGAGATCAAGTTTCCCACTTGATAGACCGTTTGGACAGCTATAACGATAAATCTTGATATTTTTTGCAGGTATTTTCAATTTGTATATGTGTAGGACGTAATGACCGATAGTCTCACAAGAGTGATTGATTTAAAAAAATTACGAGATGAAGAAAACTACAGGTCCGGGTTGATTCGAAAAGGCGTTGAACCGGAAGTGATAGACGACGTACTGCAACGTGAAGAAGTTTGCCGTAAGTTACTCCGAGAAGTTGAGGAACTTCGTTCACAGCAAAATGCTGCTTCAAAAGATATTGGAAGAGCCAGCCCTGAAGAACGTGATGCAAAGATAGCTGCTGCATCATCAATGAAAGAATTACTTCAGTCAAAGGAAGCTGAATATTCTTCTGCCTCTGAGACGCTGGATAACCTAGCCATTGCCCTTCCAAATCCAGCGAGTGAGAGGTCCCCCAATGGAGGCGAAGAAGATTATGAAGTCATAGAAATTACCGGAGACTGTAATCAAGCACCTCCAATGACTCATTCTGAGTACGGGGAGTTCATGGACTGGATTGAAACAGAAAAGGCTGCTGAGAATATGGGCAGCAGGTTTGCGTACCTAAAAAATGAAGCTGTGTTGCTTGAATTTGCATTGATTCAATACGTCATGTCAAAACTTGTCGAGAAAGGCTTCACCCCGGTAGTTACTCCAGTTCTCGTTAGGGAAGAAATGATGATTGATGCCGGATTTTTCCCTACAGATCGAAATCAAGTTTATGAACTCCCGAAGGATGATTTATTTTTGACAGGCACCAGCGAAGTTGCGCTAGCCGGTTTACACAGAGGTGATCTGTTAGAGGAAAGTTGTTTACCTGCTCGATATGTGGGCTACTCGTCCTGTTTTCGCAGAGAGGCAGGCACATACGGAAAAGACACATCAGGAATTTTTCGCGTTCACCAGTTTGACAAAGTCGAAATGTTCTCATTCTGTAGCCCGGAAGAGTCATGGAATGAACTTGAAATGCTCCGTGAAATAGAGCAGGAAATATTAAATGAACTGGGTCTTCCGCACCGAGTTATTCTTGTTGCGTCAGGTGACCTTGGTGCTCCTGCTGCTTTGAAATATGACTGCGAAGTNTGGCTTCCTTCCGAGAATCAATATAGAGAAATTACAAGTTGTTCAAATTACCTTGACTTTTCCGCAAGGAGAATGAAAACCAGAATTAAGAGTGCCGAAGGGAATCAGTTAGCGCACACCTTGAACGGAACAGCATGCGCAATTGGACGGACCTTGGTATTTTTGATGGAACATTGTCAACAGAACGANGGAAGTTTTGTGGTTCCAGATGTTCTTCGTCCATTCTGTGNTTTAGACGTAGTCCAGCCGAAGCGATAGTCGTTACACTTTTTCAACAGGTTTTGTGATATCTGTAACGAGTGTCATTTCTGGTCGGTTTCGTCNACTCCACTGGAAGAAGCGTGTGGCTATCCAAACCCAAAGATATATTCCGCCGATGAGTTTCATAACAAGTCCAGCTAGTTGTTGATCTGTGGTTATCCCTATTCCCCATAGTCTCACGGAATGATCATAAGCATCGTAAAGGGATCCACCGGCAAAAGTTAAAAACCCTGCTGGCACGGTTGGAATAACTGACATCAAAAAGAGGTAAACCATTTGCGCTGGATAAGTTCTTCGTAATTCTGGGACTGGACTCATAACTGGGATCCACATCCACAAAGAGGAGACAAACACAATTAAGTGAATAAAGTAATGGAAAGGCCCGTTTTCTATTGAATAGTTGACCGTGAAAGGCAGATGAGTGACGATGATTACGAAATTGTAGATAAAGCCTGCCACAACAGGTCTAGTTAATTGTTGAACAATTGCGCCTGTTTTCCCAGAGGGTGAAATGAGAAGCCTGCCAAGCCACTCAGGGAAGGCAAGGAGCAGTAAGGGAGGAACAACNAGCGATATGATCAAGTGCTGCAGCATATGTGCTGAGTACAGATATTCTTCTGAAATATCATGCATGGGCCAGTCTGAAGCGAACCACAAGAAAGCAATAGCTGCTATNAATGCATACTTGTGTTTTCGTGTTATGACTTGTTCGTTATCCTTTACGGCATTCGGCCCGACAACTCTGGTCGCATAGTAGCCTAGCAAAATNGAGCTGACGATGATGACCCATACTTCTGGGTGAAATTGGTAGCGCCAAATGTCTGTNCTTGCGGAGAACATCNTTACAAGCCTNCCATGTTTTTGTTCATAAGCAATAATTGATCAGGTGCTTGTGGCATATTTCACTGGTACTTTAGTGATGCCCTCCATCGCCACCTTTAAAGGAGAATCCCAACCAGAACCCTGCGACTCCTGGTGGCAGGAATAGGAATAGTACCTTGATGATGACGTTCCAGTCGGGGAGAAATCCGAGGGCAAATGCCATGATGAAATACACAGGCCATGCGATACACATACCCATGGTTATCATTTTTGTGAAGACTGAATTATCATCTTTGAGATGCATGAAGACGCCGGCAACAAGAAAAAATTTGACCACCATAAGGAATGAAAGTGTGGTTACAAGTAACCACTCTGGGGCTTTATGGACGGACTCGAAATAGGTAAAAACTTCGATTGCGGTAAAAAACGCTAAAATGAGCGCGGTCTTTATGTAAACCCAGTCTTGTTTTACCCAAGATTCTTTTAATTCTTTGTTTTCGATAGTAGTCATAAGTTTCCTATTGTGGGAACAAGTAGACGACGGTAAAGATAACGATCCATACCACATCAACAAAGTGCCAGTATAGACCGATAATTTCAAGGCGTTCTTCTTGAGCAGATGTTAGACGCCCTCTCATTGACTGTATGTACATTGACATGAGGAAGATGATTCCAACAGTGACGTGCACGCCATGGAAGCCAGTGAGAGTGAAGAACGCTGTTCCGAAGAGATTAGTCGTGTATCCCAATCCCTCACGATAGAAGGCAGTAAATTCATAAACTTGGCCACCTACAAATATGGCGCCAAGAATTGCTGTGGAAAGCAGCCAGATCCTACTTCGTCGGATGTCATTTCGACGTAGTGCTGTGATTGCTAATACGACAGTGAGGGAGCTCATNANGAGAACGAACGAGCTTACTGAAGTGAAGGGAATGTCNAACATTTCTTCAGGTCCAAGGTCGGTTGGTCCTATTCNGTCTTTGTANANCATGTAGGTNGAGATTAAAGCNCCNAAGAGTAGGCAATCTGAACCNANGAATACCCACATCCCCAGTTTGTCATGNGAGACCCCAAGGGTTGTTGTTTCACTCAATGGTCGTCTCCTCNCCTGAACTNGTGACTNCTGCTGATTCTAGTTCTGCGTGGCTCCCATCTTCATGATCATCATGATGGTCATCAGCATTTGGGTCGTCGACNGGTTCAAAGACCCAGCCATATAGTCCGCCTAGGACNAAGAGTCCTCCTAGTACGCATAGCCATAGGCTNTAGATTANGCCATATCCGATGATTGGGAGACCGGCAGCTGCTACTAATGGCCAGTAGGAAGGAGAAGGAAGGTGCACATTAGTGTTGCTTCCATCGTGAGCGACCTCTTCGGCTGTGGCTCTTCTGACAACTTGTCCAGCTTCGTTTTTGCCCCATTTACGGTGCCAGAATTCGTCTTGTTTTTCGACGTGTATTGTTTCATCAAAGTTATGTTCAGGTACTGGTGAGGCTGTCATCCATTCTAGGGANCTNGCATCCCATGGATCGGGGCCGGGAGCTTGTGTTTCCCCAGCCTTGAACGCCTTTCTGCTAGAAATCACATTCCATATAAACATTGCTGTCGCTATAGCTATCATAAATGCGCCGATAGTTGCTACTAAATTCCAAAGNTCAAACCCCTGTCCTGAGGAGTAGGTTTGTATTCTTCTGCTCATTCCTTGAAGGCCTAATATGTGCATGGGGCCGAATGTTAGGTTGAAACCGATTACCATGACCCAAAAACTGGATTTTCCGATTTTCTCTGACAAGAAGTATCCGAATATTTTTGGCCACCAGAAGTAGAATCCACCAAAGAAACCTAGNATGATNCCTCCGAAAATTACGTAATGGAAATGTGCGACGATGTAGTAAGTATCGGTTTGTTGNGAATCAGCAGCAGCTAGAGAGTGTGTTACTCCAGAAAGCCCCCCGATTGTAAACATAGCTACAACTGCAGTCGCATAAAGCATAGGCGTGGTAAAACGTATTCGTCCCCCCCACATTGTTGCGAGCCAATTAAGTATTTTTACGCCTGTCGGTACTGCAATGAACATAGTTGAAACTGAGAAGGCTGCTACGGCAACTGGACCAACTCCGGAGGCAAACATGTGGTGTGCCCACACTCCCCATCCCATGAATCCAATTGCAATACCGGAGAAAACCATGAAGGGATATCCGAAAATGGGTTTTCTGCTGAATGTAGGAATNATCTCCGATATGACACCAAAACTAGGAAGAATCAGAACGTACACTTCGGGATGTCCGAAGATCCAGAACAAGTGNTGCCAGAGCANTGGATCAGCTCCTTCGGCGACATTGAAGAAGTTTGCACCGAATAGTCGATCAAAGGTTAGTAAGAAGAGTGCGATTGAGATTACTGGCATTGCGAACAGTAGAAGCAGTTGGACTATAAAAAGCATCCATGTGAGGATGGGCATTTTCATGAGTGTCATTCCTGGTGCTCTCATATTAAGAACAGTGACAATTAAGTTGATTGCGCCNACTAGAGAGGCAATTCCAGTGATTTGGAGGCCTATTGCAAAGAAGTCAATACCTTTGCTTGGAGAGAAGAGAACCCCTGTATTTGGTGAGTATGCAAACCATCCTCCATCAGGTGAGTTTTCCCACCATCCACCAATGAACATGGAGGATAGGAGAAATAGTCCNCCTCCTAGGAATACCCAAAAGCTGAAGGCNTTNAGTCTAGGGAAAGCAACGTCTCTTGCGCCTATTTGTAAGGGAATTAAGTAGTTTGCGAATGCTGCTCCTAGCGGGATAGCTGCTAGGAAAATCATAATTACCCCATGCATGGTAAAGACTTGGTTGTATGTCTCTGCTGAAAGGATTGAGTTTCCAGGCCTACTGAGTTGAAGTCGCATGAAAAGGGCATATATCCCACCAATGATGAAAAACAGTAAGCCGGCTGCGCCGTACATTATTCCTATTTTTTTGTGATCAACTGTGAATAACCAGTCTTTCCAGCCGTTTCCTCCTTGGNGTCGGGTAAAGGCTCCAAGAGGTTTATCTGCTGGTGGTTCTCCTTCTGCTGATTCGAGCTCGAGAGGGGTTTCTTCGCTTTCAACGATTGTCATCTTNTGGCTCCGGTTGGTNTNGGTATTTGTTTCATNGTTAGTTGAGTGTCATTAGGTAGTCGACAAGTAGNTCTATTTGNGCTTCGNTTAGGTTTAGGTTNGGCATACCTCTTGCTTGCCTAGGNTGTGCGTTTGGTTTTTCTTTNGGTGAGTTTCTTAACCATGCTTCAAGAGTGCCTCGGGCNTAATCATTTTGTGATAGGTCTAGNTATCCNCCTCCGTCNGCTATTTCTTGTGCATTNGGGTAGAGCTCAAAGAANGATCCTGCGTAACTGCTNCGGGATGCAAANTGTGTGAGGTTGGGGGCTGCTCCGCTGGTTAGATTTGCAGCTCCTGTGTATTTACCTTGNCTTAAAGTACCGTCGGAGTGGTTTCGGAATTCTTCAATGTTGCCGTACATTGCCATTGAGTCAGCTACGGTCTCTCCGTTCATTTCTCTTTCGGTGACGCCATTGATTGCATGGCATCGTGCGCAGTTTGTGATGAAGAGTTGTTCGCCTTCGTAGTTGGGATCATCCTCGGTAAGTGGGGTTCTAAATTTGATCTGGTTATCTACCCACGTTGAGAATTCCTCATGAGGTAACGCAATTGTGTACATGCGCATATAAGCGTGGCTTAATCCACAGAATTCTGTGCATTGACCGGCGAAGCGTCCCACTTCATTGGATTGAATCACCCAGGGTGTTGTTCTGCCGGGAACAGCGTCTTTCTTTCCGTTGAGCCGTGGGATCCAGAAACTGTGGATTACGTCTCGAGATGTTGTATAAATTCGAATATCTTGGTTGACCGGTATGACTAATTCGTTTGCAGTTACTAAATCTGGCTGGTCCGCTCCCTCGATACCATCAAGGTAGTAGTGGTACTCCCACCACCATTGTTGTCCGACTACTAGTACTTCAGCATCTGGGTATGTTGATCCCTCTGGTGCTGCGTCCACGTCATCCAGGTCTAATAAGAACCCAACGCTGAAGATTGCTATAGCTGCCATGAGGATGGTAGGTCCGATAGTCCAGCTGATTTCTGCTCCAAAGTGACCATGCACTTGTTCGGGGAACTCTTCGTCCGAATAGCCACCGTCAAAGGATTCTTCATTTTCTTTTGGTGCTTTGACTTTGTATTTCCAACCTATGTAGAGCACTGCTCCTTGGATGAAAACAAATACGACTCCAGCGATGATGAAGACTGGATTGATGAGGTCACTTATGCCTTCTGATTTTCTTCCTGCTGGATCAAGTGTGTCTAGTGGGGCGTCGCTTGCGCAACCACTTAATGAGAGAAATGCAAGAGTTAGAAGGCCTATAGCCCATGTTAGGTTCCGTTTTGAGAGGGGATTCATCTGTGGTTCTTTCTGTGACCTACCCTTTAAGTTTTGCTTGATTTTGGGTTCATAGCCAAGTTCGGGAGAGGTCAATTGTCACTCTCTTTCATGTCGCTATGAGTGCCTTCNTCAGAGTGNTTNTCGNCATGGNCTTCTCCATGAGATTCAGAGTGNTCGGAGTGTTCTCCGTGATGGTGGGACATGTCTCGTTCACCAACCACTGCGGAAGCTACTCCAGACGCTAGAAGGACTATTGCGCCGGTTGCTAGGACTCCAGCGACAACATTTCTGTTGACTTTCTCGGCTAGGGCGAAGGCTAGTGCTGCTATGAAGACNANTGCCGAGATGATGACTGCTAACCAGATGGCCCAGGATTTTGACACAGCGAGGAAAATTCGTGATGCGCATATTACGGTGACGGCTATTCCGATTACTCCTAATACTGGGACNTCTACTGGTTTCATTATTCTGTTGCGGAGTTCAGCATTGGCTATGGGATCTCCGGTTGCTCGGTCAGCCCATGCNCTCATCATTAGTTCGAATGCTGTTGTCAAGATTAGAATNAGNCCTACAACGAAGATTGCGGTGTGTGTGACTAGTCCGATTACGAGAGTTCCTAGACCTACAGCCCCGATTATGGGCCAGTAATTGTATGAAACTGGTCCTTGTGCTGGTGGTAATGTGCCGTTATTTAGTTCGGAAACTGCNTCTGAGTCGGCATCTCTGAATGCGGTGAGCATTATTGCTAATCCTGCAGAGGCGATTGCAAACATTACGAGTATGACATATCCGACGTGNTCACCAACTCCTCCAGACCAGCCGAGGCTTGCTGCTCCGACCCANACTTCAGCATCGATGAAGCCGAGGTAATCTGCGCCTCCGCCGTCTCCAGTTACNACGGCNTAGAANAAGGCTGTGAGGAGTCCAAATCCTGCGAATCCCATGAAGAGNCGAAATCCTGGTGAAAACATGTGTTACCTTCCCCTTCTCATTTCGCTATGTAGACGGCAATCCAGATGATGAAGTATATGAAAACCAGTGAGTACCAGTACAACGAAGCAGCGACAACNCCGTCTGTTTGTGTGCTTCCGTACTGACCGGCCATTGTTCGAAATCCTGTTAGNAGAAGAATTATCATTCCGATGATGACTGCTACTAGATAACTTCCTACGATTGTGAANATGAGGGTTGCAGCAGTGGTGGGNCCTTCATCAGCGATGAGGTTNGTTTGTGATAAGTGCCATGCTGTTTGGACTACAACCATGGCGCCCATTACTAGAGTTGTTCCTATTCCTAAAAGGGCGTGTTGGCGATCATCGCGTTTGATNGAGTAAACCGCCCATTGCATAACGACTATAGATATGAGGAGTGTCCAGATGACCATTCCAGGTTGAGTTAGTTCNATGGTTGCTTTNTTTGGTATCCATGGCAGCCCTTCCGATCGAACTTGAGCTCGTTCTTTAAGNTATACGCCGAATACTCCAGCGAAGTACATGANCATTGCAGCGACTGCAAAGCCNGTTGCNACAAGTGGGGTTCGTCCNCGGACAGCCGGTGCTACGGGAAGGTCTGTTGTTCGCAAGTTCATTCGTTTCCACCTCCTACTTCTAGNAGGGGTCGTTCTGAGTTAACGACTGGCGGTTCATCAAAGTTTCCNGTTGGGGGAGGTGATTCTGTTGCCCATTCTAANGTGTGGCCGTCCCATGGATTATTGACGTTNTCGTTNGAACCTTTACCTANGAAAATTGAGANCNTTAGATCTAATANGGCTAAAGAGATGCCTCCGATTANNAGGATTGANCCAATGAANCCNATTACATTCAGGAATTCAACCGCATCTTGGTTCCANACTTCGGCGTTGGAGGTTGCTAGNTAAACTGCGTCTCCTTCGTCTAGGAAGCCGTTAATCAGNTTNGATCCTGCTGANAATAGAAGCCCTCCTAANAGCGAAAGACCTNCAAGAACTCCGATATTGTTGTTCATTTTTTTCCCAAATATTTTGGGTGACCAGTAATANAGACCNGCTATNGATGCAATTAAGCTGGAGATAAGNGCGTGTTCCATNACNGCAGTTGCNATGACTGTTCCTTGAAGATCTGNTAGCCAATTGATNAGTCCGCTNAGCCAGTCACTATCGATCTCCCGTATGGCGCCTATNGCTGGACCGGATACGTGCAGAGCAGAGAGTGNTGTNCCGACCAATAGTNCGATCATTGAGATGAGGGCAAGGACTAGGTGTGCGGAGAATTTTGGTTTTCCTTTAACTAGGGTNTCNGNGAGGCCACCCATGAAAATNAGTACAGGTAGCACTACAAGNAGCCCCATGCCNACGAATACAGCNTGNTCANCGACGTCAGCATTGAAGAACGGTTGAGCGAAAGCACCAAATGAGAGGACNCCGAGAGCGCCTATCCCGATTTGTTGAATTGNGTATTGCCTCTGTGCTTTGCTGGCGGCGACAGGAATGATCTCGCCCGCTATTCCNAGGACTGGGATAGCAAAGGCAAATATCATNGGTTGGGACCACAACCAAGATAGTTGTCCCCATATATTNTCAACATTNCCNTAGCGAAGTGCGTCTGCTCCTCGGAAGTCAACCCATGAAATCATTAAATTGCCAAGCCAGACGGGCATTGCTAGGACCCAAACTCCTGTTGCAACAAGCACTGACCAACTAAACAATGGCAGTTCAAACAGAGTCATTCCNTGAGGCCTTTGGGTAACTATGGTGGCTATGAGGGTTATTGAAGCCAGCAATACNGCTANGGCNACCATTGCAATGGANAGAATTGATAATTCAGTGGCCTCAGGGTCCATACCCTGTGCAAACTGNGTGAGAGGTTCGGGAACGCCNAGACCNCCATCTGAGAATACGGTCACTANATGAATCAGGATTCCAACTAGCCATGCCCAAAATGCNNCTGCNGCTGCNCGTGGGAACGCTATNGATGGGGCTCCTATTTGAAGNGGCACCAGATANGTTGCTAGNCCTAAAATAAGTGGGATAACGCAAAAGAACAGAAGAGATGTTCTGGAGAGNCTCCATGTTTGGAAGTATTGATTGCTNGAGCCAAAATCAAGGATTGATGTTTCTCCTATANTNATACGTTCAAGTCGAACNAGGAGATGNAGTACTAGTGAGAGAAATCCACCAGTTAGACCAAACAAAATATANAGTCGACCCAGGTTCTTNTGGTCAGCGGTACCAAAAGTGCCTGCAAGACCNCCTAGTTCAAGGGTTCTTGTNTCCATATCTTCTGTGTTGTCTTGGGTTANAGGTGTATTTTCTGTCACGTCATTATTTTTCGCTAGGTATCCCCCAACGNTTAGTTTAATAAGCAAAAAAACATGCTAGACAATCCGTACAAAATNTCTACNGATTCCCATCAAGACTGTAGTCACCAGATTGACNTCTAGCCGAACTATATAGAGAAATTCGATGCATTTTCTTANATTTTACTNNATGAGTCTAGAAACCGGATCTTACAAGTTGNTCAACNGCCATTAACGAAAAGAGGATCGTTATGTAACTTATGGAGAATCCNAAGAGGCGCATAGCGGACTTTTTTGTTGGATTTATCATCACTTGAAAGGAGAAAAGAGTGAAGATTGCNCCCATTANTATTGCAGTTATCAAGTAAACAACTCCCATATCTGCNACTGGAACAAAAATAAGAGACGCAGCCCATACTTGAAAGGCATAAAGAACCATTCGGTATCCGGTAACTTTTGTNCCTTCTATAACAGGNAACATTGGAACTTCTGCGTTTGAGTAGTCGTCTTTATATCTAATTGCGAGTGCCCAGAAGTGAGGGGGGGTCCATAGAAATATGANAAGGAAGAGGATGATTGGTGGCCAGTCTATGGAATTCGTTACNGAGGACCAGCCAATCAATACTGGAACAGCACCCGCAGCGCCACCNATAACGATATTGCTTGTGGAGGATCGTTTGAGCCACAAACTGTATACGAATACATAAAATAGGCANGCTGAAGCTGCTAGAACAGCGCTTAGGAGATTTACAAATATCCATAACCACNCGAAAGCTATNGCCTCAATTNCNATTGCGAATGANAATGCTTCTGTTGAGGTGAGGACTCCTGTTACTAGGGGTCTATTTTTTGTTCGNTCCATTAGTTTGTCAATGTCTCGNTCTATGTACATGTTTATTGCNTTAGCTCCTCCNGCNGCGAGAGTTCCACCGAATAGAGTTGCAATGATTAGCCATACTGATGGTATGCCTTCTTCNGCAACGATCATTGTAGGTACTGTTGTGATCAGAAGGAGTTCGACTACGCGTAGCTTCATTAACGCAATGAATCCGAGTANTTTACTTCTTAATGAAAGTGTAGAGACTGTNTCGTTCCCCATACTTTGAGGGTAGGGGTTTCTTTACATTTTCACCAAGATTAGGAAGGTAATAAACAGACAAATTAATTCCATTCCGAAGTGTCGTTNNGTGATTCNTCATGGTGGACTATATANATGGCAGGTTTTTCTATCTCACCAGTNCAGTACCAGAAAATAACGCGCATNTCGTTNNTGCTTCTNGCNTTCATTATTGTNACNGGNGCTGCTGTAAGNNTAAGTGGTTCAGGTTTGGGTTGCTCGGACTGGCCTACATGTGAGAATGATCAACTTGTTGCNGANATTGATGANGTNCATGCAATGGTTGAGTTCGTNAATCGAGTAATTACTGGNTTTGTAGCNCTGGCTGTAATTATTGCGGTTTTAGGGTCTCTCTTTAGAACTCCTAAACGAAAAGATCTGACCTATCTTTCAATAGGGCTCGTTTTCGGAGTGATAGTTCAGGTTATTGTCGGAGCTCTTGTGGTTCGCGAACATCTTCCTCCAAGCTTGGTGATTACTCATTTTCTTGTTTCTATGATCCTGGTTTGGAATGCAGTTGAACTGGATCATAGGTCTCGGCTACCTGACAGAACCACAAAGCCACTCTCTAATGAAACATTAAAGCGGTTGACAAAGTTGCTTCTTGCAGTCGGCGTGATTGTTATCGTAACTGGGACTATTGTGACCGGTTCAGGCCCCCACAGTGGCGCTGAAAAGGAACAAATACTAGAGGCGCTAGAAAACCAAGGAGAAACCTCAGCAATCTCAACATTGGAAGTCGAGGTTGAGAGACTTCCCTTTGACGTGCCTGATGTCGCAAGAATACATAGCATCAGCGTTATGGTTTTTCTTCTTCTCACGCTAAGACTGCTGTTCTTCATTAAACGAAATTTTCCAACATTACTACCTAATAGCCAAAATTTGATAGCTGCTATAATCGTTCAAGCTGGAATTGGGTATCTCCAATATTTCACTGGTGTTCCTGCCCTTCTTGTTGGAATACACGTCGCCGGAGCAACTTTGATTTGGGTTATGATTTTGAGACTGTACCTCGCAGTTCATCAGCCAATTCCAAAGAAAAGCAAAATTGCATCTCAAAGCCCTACATAATAAATTCTCAAACCAAGAAGGAATGAATTTCACCTACGCATCAAGTGGATCAACAGTTGTCCAAGAAAAGCACGAAGGAAAAATCAAACCTGAGTTTGGCAAAGAATGGGTTGTGATTGTTTGGAATGATCCAGTAAATCTCATGTCGTATGTAACCTTTGTCTTTCAGAAGCTATTCGGATACTCAAAAGAGGAAGCCACAAGACTAATGTTAGATGTTCACCACAAAGGAAAAGCAGTTGTTTCGCGTGGAACCAAAGAAAAGTCCGAACTTGACGTTTTCCAATTACATGAGTACGGGCTCTGGGCGACCATGAGGCAGGACTAGGGAAAAATGAAGATTACAAAAACTGACGCAGGTTCACTTTCAATACATTTTGATGAAATAGAGAAAGAAATTCTGAATGATTTAACACAAGATCTTTTAGTGAAACTAGGGAATGAAGATCCCCAAGCTTCGATACCGAGACTATTTCCGGAAGCAATTCTGAATCAGCCTGATTTGGATTCTGAATACAGAGCGATGACAGCGCACCAATTGGAGAATTCACATCGGAAAGCATTAGAAGCTTTAAATTCACTGACTTCAGAAAAGGAAACCTCGTTGGATGATTTGATTTTAGTAATAAAGGGATTGAATATCATCCGCCTAGAATTAGGCGAGGAGTTAGACATTGATGATGACTCTGAAAGTCCACTGGTAGATGACAGCAACCACTATAGGTTATGGATGATCTTTCAATATCTAGGCCAATTGCTCTTTCAATGCGTTGAAGAACTTGAACGAAACTTTTAAAGAAATGAAAATGTTTCTACATATAGCGCCAAAGGTCCTTTCAGGTTTGGTATCGTGACTGAACCTAATCATTTAGGTGTCCCGCCCCGTTCGTCTAGCGGCCTAGGACGCTGGCCTTTCACGCCGGTAACACGGGTTCAAATCCCGTACGGGGTACAAATACACTTCAGTGTGATTTAAATTGGTTTATTCAGTTTGATAGCGTAGAGTGTCAACCGGTTCTTAGAACCAAAAATCGCCTTAAGGTGATCCTTAACAAAGTAATATCTGTTAAGAATACGGTCCCGTGGTGCAGTTTGGAGTGCACGCCGCCCTGTCAAGGCGGAGGTCGCGGGTTCAAATCCCGTCGGGACCGCCACAAATTTTTAATTTAATACTTAAAAATTTTGTGGGGGTCGGGTAGCTCAGTTGGCAGAGCGGCCGCCTGAAAAGCGGTAGGTCACCGGATCGACGCCGGTCCCGACCACAGAATGGGTCAGCGGGTAACCGTTGGCCCATTCTCTATTTATGGTGTGTTAGCCTTTAAAGCGCTCAAATAAATAGTTAACCAATGACAATATAAGACCGATGATAATACCTCTATCTATTCTTGGGGACGTAAGAATCGTTGCCAAAAGTGTTCCGATAGCGATTAGTGCTTGTCGAGGCCTACTTTTTATGAGATTTATAAAGTTGCTGGGGATGATTAATTTTATTACCGCCCCGATTACTGTCGCTCCTAAAATTGCGTTAGGTAGCTCAGATAATACTGAAGTGAAAGGAAGGACTACTAAAACAAAAGCTCCTGTTATAGCTCCAGACCAAGGGGATTCTGCTCCAGCAAATTTATTTAACGAACTGCGGCCGAAGGAACCGCCGACGGGGAAAGCATTTGAAAGTGCAGCGGCTAAATTGGCTACACCCTGACTGACGAATTCTTTGTTTGGATTCCATGCTGATTTATGGTCTTTGGAAAATGTTTTTGCTATCGAGGCAGGTTCTGCAAATCCAATTATGGCGATAACGATCGCTGGAAACATAAGTTCCCACGTTGAACCCCAATCAAAACTAAATTTAAATGGAACGAAACCACCCTTTATTTCCCCTACTACAGGTCCATCATAACTAATCAGATTACTTATTAGTATTCCCGAGATTACAGCCACAAGAACTCCTGGAAAGAGTCGATGTATTAACTTTCCTCCAAAGAGTACAAAAATTGTTCCAAGTGAAAATAGTATTGATCCAGCTTCCCATTGATTTGGGCTTGTTATTGCTTCCCACCCTGAGGAGATAATGCCACCAGATAGGTTTTCTAAGCCTAATGACTTTGGTAACTGAGAGCTGATTATCAGAATTGCAGCCCCTGTGGTAAATCCCAAAACGACTGCGTCGGTAAGCAAAACCGCAATAAATCCCATTTTGCATATGCCAAGAAAAAGCCGGATCACACCAACCATGAGTGCTAATAAAGCTGCTAGCTCAATATATTCACCTGAAAATGGCTCTGCAATTCCCTGTAAAGCACCGAATGTGAGTAATGCTGTTAGGGCTACTGGACCTGTCTGAAGATACGGAGACGAAGCAAAGATTGCTGCTAGTAATGAGGGGAACCCGGCAGCAAATAGACCATATTGAGCTGGCATACCTGCAAGTTCAGCATAAGCTAACCCTTGCGGGAGGGCCAAAAGGGCCACAGATATACCCGCTATAACATCTCCTGGCGTAGGTTTTTTTAGGTGCACTCACCCTCCATACTGAAATAAGTTTCTTGAAGTCGAAACCCATTACGTATCCAACGTACCTCAGCTACCATTATTTTGACTCCGTATAACGAAACTCTGCGAATCTCTAGACGCATGCTATGCATCTGAATCGGGATCTCAATGATAAAGTCATGAAAGAGATTTAGTCATGCCAAAATCATCCAACGATCTGAATTTAGAGGGTTTATTTTACCCTGGTTTCCATGGGTCGTTTATGTCGTATATCTCTAAGCTTGCAGAACGGCGTGAGTTTATTATTAAAGTCCCAAAGCATGAACTTCGTAGCCAGCAAATGGGAACCTTATTAGGCAATGTTTGGCATTTACTTAACCCAATACTCTCTATAGCTGTTTATGCTCTCATCTTTGGTGTCATTCTAAAAGTAGATAGAGGTGTAAATAACTTTGTTTCATTCGTTGCAGTAGGTGTTTTTATTTTCTCTTTTACACAAAAGTCTGTCATTACAGGATCGCAAAGCTTAATCAAAAATAGAGGATTGATCAGATCTATCAGCTTTCCTAGAGCTCTTCTCCCGATCACATCTGTTACTACTGAATTTCTTGCTTTCCTTCCAGGACTATTTGTCATGTTTATTACATGTCTTGCAACTGGGACTAGACCGCAATTGAGTTGGCTTCTAGTACCCATACTCTTAATAGTTCATTTCATTTTCAATACGGGAGTAACACTAATTGCAGCAAGGGCGACAACTCACTTTAATGATGTGAAAAATATTCTTCCTTTTGTTTTTCGGCTTCTTTTCTATGGATCGGGAGTTCTCTTTTCCGTTGATGCCTACGTGACAAATGATCTAGTGAGGAGCCTGTTCGCGATTAATCCCATCTTTGATTTACTCGAGATTTACAGGTGGGCAATTCTAGGCGGAGACGTATCCTTCGTTGAAGTGATCGGTCTTCTCCTCTGGACTGTGGCTTTTTTTACTTTCGGTATCTTCTGGTTCAGGCAAGGAGAATCCTCCTATGGAGTTTGACAAGAAGATAACGATTCACGTGGACAACGTTGTCGTTGACTACAAAGTCTATGTGGATAAACATCTCACACTTCGCCATTTAGCTTCTGCCGGATTTACAGGACGTGAAGCGACCGTTGTTAATGCTCTCAAAGGTGTAACAAATACGATCTATAGAGGTGAAGTAATCGGAGTTCTTGGTTCAAATGGGTCTGGGAAAAGTACACTCTTGAGTGCTATTGCAGGACTCGTACCCCTTGCAAGCGGATCTGTACTTGTTCGTTCTGAACCTGCGTTACTGGGAGTTAATGCTGCATTGAAACCTGAGCTTTCTGGCCACCGAAATATTGAAATCGGTGGTTTAGCTATGGGGCTACAACTTCAGGAGATCAACAAGGAATTTAAAAAGATTGAGGAATTCACAGAGTTAGGCGATGCTCTTTCTCGGCCCCTTCGGACATACTCAAGCGGCATGAGGGCAAGATTGGCCTTTTCAATTGCGACTGTTAGGACCCCAGAAATTCTTCTCATAGATGAGGCTCTTGCCGTGGGAGATAAAAGTTTCCGTGAGAAAAGTTTGAAGCGAGTACGAGAAATGCAAGCTGAAGCTGGGACCATAGTTATGGTTACTCATAACCTTGAAGAAATAAAGAAAACTTGCACCCGTGCACTTTGGTTGGAGAACGGTCATTTAAAACTTGATGGAGAAGTTGACTTTGTTATTGACTCGTACAAGCAGTCATCTCTAGCTGGTGGAAAAGATTAATTTCGAGAGACTAAGATTTATCTGCTTGAGAATCGTCATCAGCATCAAGAAGTTTTTCAGCCAGAAACTGATCACTTGGGTATGTAATTTTCAAGTTGTTGGACTGGGTAATTGCCAACGCAATTTCTATTTCTGGGAAAAATTTTTTTAGGACTCCACAATCATCTGTTGGTTTGAAATCTGGGTGCTGTTGCATTTTGGCATAGGCGTCTCGTATCGTTTCATATTTAAATCCTTGAGGTGTCTGAGCCGACCAGAGACTTTCTCTATGGAGAATTGACGTTACCTTTCCTGATTTAGCTTCCACAATGGTGTCTGTTGCTGGTGTTGCTGTCATAACAGCATCATGGGTTTCAAGTAAGTTAAGGCATGAACTGATAATTTGGAAAGATATTAAGGGCCGAGCCGCATCATGTATAAGTACTTTTTCCTGAGAATGTGTTTGAAGGGAAAATAAGGCGTTAGCACTCGATTCAGCGCGACTCATTCCGCCATTTACGAACAAAGTGAGTTTTTTATATTTATCCCTTAATCCATGTTCAAATTTTTGAATTTGATTTTCTTTCATTACCAAGATTATTTCTGTTATCTCACTGTGCTCTTCAAAAGCTTGAAGTGAATATTCAACGATGGCTTTCCCGTTCACTTCTGCAAGTTGTTTCGGCTTTTGTTTGGAGAATCTCTCACCTGTTCCAGCTGCAAGAATAATAGCAATAGCCATCTCAATACTTTAACTTAATGTTTTGGAGTATTAGGGTAACAATTTTCAGTTAATAGATTGGCTTTGATTTATTGATAGTTGAATAAATCTACAAATTACATTTGCTTATCTGTAAGAAGTTCAAGTTCCGTATGCTAGATTTATGGATTGACATCGGAGAATACATGGATGCAATACTTCTAGCTGCTGGAACCTCTCAGAGAATGGGTGCCGGAGTTGATAAACAGTTAACTCGTTTAGCTGGGAAGCCTGTAATGATCTTCTCACTGGAAAGACTAATAAATCATAAGAGTATTGACCGAGTTATTGTGACTGCGGCTCCTGGAAATATTGAGTCCATTACAGCTATGCTCGCCGATTACAGTTTAGAGAATTGCTGCATGGTGGTTGAAGGTGGGTCTACAAGACAAGCATCCGTTACTTGCGGACTTGAACATGTCTCATCTGAGCGTGTGTTGATACATGAAGGTGCTCGGCCATTGATTGACGATGAGTTAATTGATCGAGTTTTAAGTATTAACGCTGACTGTGTGGTTCCTACTGTGCCAATTCCTTTCACAGTTGCCGTTGGGGGCGACACAATGAGCGCAGAACTTGAACGTTCGGAACTGCATAATGTCCAACTTCCTCAGGCTTTTACTACTGAAATTATTAAACAGGCCCACGAAATTGCTCAACAAAAGAATCAGGTAGCAACTGAAGATAGCGTTTTAGTTCATCGAATAGGTTATGAAGTGGTGTTTGTTGAAGGCAGCAACAAGAATATTAAGATCACACATCCAGAAGACCTAGTTATAGCAGAACGACTGATCTTTGGAGATAGCTGAATTATGCGGATTCTCATAACGGGTGCAAGTAAGGGTATAGGTGCTGCAATAGCCGCAGAGGTCATTAAAGACGCTACTGCTCTGATACTTGTTGCAAGGTCCAAAGACTTGCTTAGCGATGTTAAAGAAGAAATCCAAGGCGTGAATCAGCAGTGTGATATTACTACCCATGTCTGTGATGTTGCCGAGGAGTCAGACGTTGACAAATTAATGCAGGATGTTGAAACCAAGCACGGTGGTTTGGATGCATTAGTGAATTGCGCGGGGTTTGCGATCCCAGCAACTTCAGTCCAAGAAACAACACCAGAGATTTGGAAAGAAATGTTCCGCGTCAATGTTTTCTCTGCATACCTTATGGTCAGG
>PATO01000025.1 GCA_002712415.1 Actinomycetota bacterium
AGAGATTGCGTTACGTAGCTTGCAAAAGCTTGCACAACAATTAAATCAAGCAGCTATAGGTGTTGCCGGTATTGATGCTGTCCGATCTGTCCTAAAGGCACAGTTCGATTTCGCTCTGGAGCATCCAGCCGAATTCGCAGCATCAATTTACCCACCAGGAACCGATCCCCAAATGCTCGAAGCCATTCAGGACGTTAGCTATCCAATGCACACGATACTCCACAATGCTGGCATTGATGACGCTGTAATCACCCATTGGAGCAGACTCGTTCTCTCAACTATCTCCGGATTTTCAGCACTGCATCAAAACGGGAAACTAACACTTCCCATCTCAACCAAAGACAGCATGAACTACATAATCAATGTACTTGTATGCGATGTGGAGGAAAAACTTGCCACTCCTTCGATGATTTCTAGCTAAAAAAGTCTAAGTGGTAGAATAACAATATTGAGAAAAGGACTTTATGAATACGCAAGCACAACCATTACCTGTCGGAAAGAAAGCGCCCGCTTTCCAATCCGTTACTTTCACCGGCGACAAAATTAAATTGTCAGACTTTCTCGGACAATATACTGCAGTCTACTTTTACCCAAAAGACAATACGCCAGGTTGCACAAATCAAGCCTGCAACCTTCAAGACAATCTAGGAACCCTCACGAAACACGATATTCAAGTCATAGGTATTTCACCGGATGCAAATGCAAGCCACGAAAAATTCGCAACAAAATATGATCTATCTTTCCCTCTCGTAGCTGACACTGACCACAAAATCATAGAAAAGTATGGCGTATGGGGAGAGAAGAAAAACTACGGGAAAACCTACATGGGGCTTCACCGCACAACATTCCTTATTGACCCGAAAGGAAAAATCGTGCATGTGTTCACCAAACCCAAGACCAAAGAACACGCTGAAGAAATCCTCGCGAAAGTCAACGAACTACGCTAACGAGGCTCAACAGATGACAGACATACTTGAGTTCACTTTCACAGCCGAACAACAACAATTGCGTGAACAGGCCCGTGAAGTAGCACACAAAGGCGTAGAAAAGCACGGACGTTTCAACGACAGTTGGATCAACGGATTTTCAAAAGAATTCGCACAAACCATGGCCGAAAACGGTTGGATCGGAATGGGATGGCCCAAAGAACACGGAGGGCAAGAACGGCCACCGATTGAACGCGTCATCGTAGCCGAAGAAATGATCGCTGCAGGGGCTCCGATCGCCGCAATGTGGTTCGCAGACCGGCAAATGGGNCCAACAGTCATAACTTACGGCACCGATGACCAAAAAGCAGAATACTTGCCGAAGATGCTCACCGGAGAAACNACATGGTGNATAGGCATGAGCGAACCCGACAGCGGATCAGATCTGGCNTCCTTATCAACATCAGCTGAACGCNACGNAAACATTTTTCGCATAAACGGTCAAAAGATCTGGACAAGTTTCGGCGACGTNGCTGATTACTGTTACCTCATCTGCAGAACNAATTCTGAAGGTCCNCCACACCGCGGAATCTCAGAAATCATCGTTCCCATGAACCTCCCTGGAATAGAGGTGAGGCCNATCACNGATATGACACTGAACAGNCACTTTTGTGAAGTGTATTTCAATGATGTAGAAGTGCCGGTAGAGAATCTCGTAGGCCAAGAAGGAGCAGCATTNAAACAAACAATGAAGCAACTTGAACATGAACGAGGCGGTATCGACAGGCTCGTCTCCAATAAAGCACTNTACGACGAAGCAAAAAAATGCGCGAACCTNNCCGANCCNTTAAANNGNCAAGAAATCAGCAAAATTGAAACCGGATACCACATAGGACGACTCCTCGTGTACCGTGAAACCCTCCAACAAGCACCATCAGGTTTCAGCGCAGCCACAAAATGCTTCTGCACCGAACATGAATGGAACGTAGCCCAATTTGTAAACCGTGTCCTTGGCCCCAAAGCTCTCCTTGACAATCAGGTAACCAAGGGCTTAGCTTACGCCCCCGCCTACACAATAATGGGGGGAACCTCGAATGTCATGCGCAATATTCTTGGCGAACGCGTACTTGGACTTGACAGGGAACCACGAGGATAGAAACTAGTATCAGTGCTCTAACTGGAGGGGGAAACCATGTACGAGAGGCTATTTCAACCAATCAAAGTTGGGCCACTTACGATCCCAAATAGAATCGTTCGATCAGCTCATTCAACAGCATTGCCTCTCAAACGACTGATTGCATACCATGAAGCACGAGCAGTCGGGGGAGTAGGAATGAGCACCCTCGAAGCAACAAGCGTCCACCTTTCTTCACCTGCTATGAGAAGCATCATCCCGCTACATGACGATACAGTTATCGATTTCTACAAAGAGCTGAGCACAGCCCTTAAACCTCACGGCATGAAAATGCTTCAGCAAATCTACCATCCCGGATCTGCACGAGCACCAGGAAAAGGAACAACTCAGATATCAGCCAGTCCAATCCCAAACCCGATCGCTGGGGGCATTCCGATAGAGATGAGTCCATCAATGATTGAAGAAATGGTTCAAGCGTTCGCTGCTGCTGCACGGAGATGCAGAGATGGCGGTCTTGACGGAGTCGATATTCATGCATCCAGTGGATACCTCATTGAACAATTCCTATCGCCGGCGAACAATATACGCACAGACGAATATGGGGGTTCGCTGGAAAACCGNATGCGATTCCTCATGGAAATAATTCACGCCATACGCCAAGAGGTCGGTAACGATATCTGCGTAGGNATACGGCTACCCAATGAAGANTATATTCCGGGTGGNTTNACAGCNGAAGANAACGCCGAGATAGCAAANATAGTTGAACCCCACGTNGACTACATTTCACTTCACATGGGTTCATATTGGCGGTTNCATAAACTCCTCTCGCCAATGGATGACCCACTCGGNCATGAAATGCCNGCAAACGAGCCAATAACGACGCAATTGACGAAACCAACAATTGTTGTCGGGCGAATAATGACATTAGACCAAGCAANCACAATAGTNANTGAAGGTCAGGCNGACATGGTATCNATGGTTAGAGCGNTAATCGCCGATCCGGGTCTTGTCAATAAAGCAAAACAAGGCAACACAGATTTGATTCGCCCNTGCATCGGATCAAATTTTGGTTGCGTAGGGCAAATCATGTCNACAGGAAAACTAGGTTGCGTCGTTAANGTCGCAGCCGCAAAAGAAACAGAAGTCACATTCGAACCAAGCGAAAAGCCNAAATCAATCGANAAGATCCTNATTGTTGGAGGCGGCCCCGCCGGACTTGAAGCAGCCAGAACAGCNGCAATANTAGGACACGATGTTCACTTACATGAAGCAACCAAACGACTTGGAGGACAAGTCACGATTGCNGCCAGTGCGCCNCATCGCTCCGATATNGGNGCAATCACNAAATGGCTTGAATCAGAAATGGAACGACTTGAAATAAACGTAACCTTAAACTCGTTAGTCGATCCTGATTTAGTAGCAGAGATAAACCCTGACCGAANNATCNTAGCGACAGGTTCAACACCACGAAGTGACGGCTTTCAGTTGACAACACCAATCGCACCGCTCAAAGGATTTGAGTTAGACCATGTTTACAGCAGCTGGGATGTNCTCGGCTTCGGAGGAAGAGTCACTACTGAGGGGCCCGCAGTNGTNTTTGACGACACNGGAACATTTGAAGCGATCTCTGTAGCAGACTCACTTCTTGATCGAGGAATGCAAGTAACNCTCGTNAGTAGATACGAAAGNCTCGGTGCATCGCTCCCATNCCCGCCAGCNACAGTCGAAGCAGCAAAAGAACGACTCATGTCGAAAAATTTTGACTTCATTGGTGGGCATTACATTCAAGCAATAACGCAAGATGAGGTAATGATTGGAGTTCCTTTCACAGAGCGGAAGCGAAGGCTTCAAGCNAACACAGTGGCTTTAATTTCTTACAACCACCCAAACAGAGAACTAGGNGACTACTTAGCAGGACAAATAACAGAAACGAAGCCNAAAATTCACACCATCGGTGATGCATCNGGAACAAATGGCATTCAAGCAGCAATCCATCAAGCAGCAAACCTTATACGGTCACTCTAGGAATAAATGAATTCAGANATTCCCTTCAGTTTCGCTGATCAACATTTTCAAAATAATCCAACGAANGTGATGGAANTACTGAGAGATAANTGCCCGATTCATCACACAAGCGAGCCATCTGCACATTTCACATTGTCNCGAGGAGAAGACGTAATAGCGGCTTTGCGAGACGAGAAAATGTGGTCCTCAAAATTTGGTCCAGGNTTAGCATATTCGGAACCANGAACAGGCGTACTTGTTTCAAGTGACCCGCCAGAACATACACAAGANCGGGTCGCCATCTCAAGAATTTTTAAAGCATCAGTGATAGAAAAAATGGAAANTGAAATCGTCACCTTAACCGANCANCTNATANATAATTTCGAGGAAAATATGTCNGGNGACATNATCAAAGAATATGCAGCTCCAATTCCTNTAACCGTCATGTGTTGGTTACTGGGCACTCCNACAACTGATATTAGGCTTTTCAGAAGCTGGGTCCTCCCAATGGCAGAAGCAGTCGCTTATTCAGGAGGAAGAGAGGCCACATCTGAAGTGAAATCGGCGTATCAGGATTTCTTTGAATATTTCTCAAATCACATCGAGCAAAGAAAAGNTCACTTGAGCAGCGGAGCTGACGTCCCTGAAGACTTATTAACACGATTACTTACCGTCACCAATGACGGCAAAGAACTCTCAACGAAGAAAATACTTGGATTCTGCCAATTCCTTNTAGTAGCCGGATCAGAAACGACAACGCTAATGATCGGGAATGTTCTTCATCGACTCATGGAAAATCCAACGCAATTCAAACTCCTCAAATCAAACCTCAACCTAATTCCAAATGCAATCGAAGAAAGTCTCCGGTTTGATGCACCAGTGCATGGCTTATTCAGNACAAACACAGAAGAGACCACCATTCACGGAGTAACAGTACCTGCCGATTCAAAAGTCTGTATGATGTTCGGTTCTGCAAATAGNGANCCAAACCTTTGGAGGGATCCGGATGTATTCGACATCAATAGAGATCCTAGGTCTCTTCGCAACCACACTTCATTTGGAGTCGGATCGCACTACTGCCTTGGAGCCCCATTAAGTCGNCTNGAAGGAAAAGTTGCTCTAACNACGATAATCAGAAGATTACCGAAAATGCGTGCTGATGGACCTCCCANACAAACAANAGCAGGCGTTCTGAAAGGGTTCTCAACTCTGCCTGTNAAGTGGGACTAGNAGCNGTTTNCAACAATTTCCTTAATAGATGAGAGCAAATCAGCGTANTCATNNAAGCAGNCAAGGTCGGACCTTTCAGTGCGNACATGGTCCGGTGCTCTAAATAAAAACCCTGCGTNAGCCTCATCAATCATCGCTANATCNTTGTAGGAATCGCCTGCGGCAATCACTTGATAATTTAANTTNTGAAAAGCACGAACAGCTTCAAACTTCTGGTTCGGAGTTCGCTCCACNAAGCTTGAGATATGCCCGNCNTCATCNACAAAAAGCCTNTGGCACAAAANTAGAGGGTTCTCTAATTGAAGCATCAAGGGGNGAATAAATTCCTCNAAAGTATCAGAAAGTANCACTACTGAAACAACTGAACGTAACTCATTTAAAAANGCCAAAGCACCATCAAGNGGAGATAAGGATGAAATAACAGATTGGATATCTACCAAACTAATATTGTGCTCATTTATCAACCTAATACGTTCTTTCATGAGCAACTGATAATCAGGTTCGTCTTTTGTGGTCCTCTTGAGNGCATCAATGCCAAANTGGTTAGCGACAGCTATCCATATCTCTGGTGTCAAAACACCTTCAACATCCAGAGTGACAAGAAATTGAGATGGGGGAGAAGTATCCATAAGTACGAACGATAGCTTTAGAACACTCTTAACGTACACCGATTAAAGNAATTAGAATGAAAAAAATGGTCTCAGATAGTTCATATAAAAGAATTACTCACCTGAAAGTACTGTGGGNAAACNCGCAACCATTTNTCCAAATTTACGACCACGATTCAGAGAAGATCACGANGCAGAGTTTGATTGGNTACAGTCTCTCNTATCAGGTGCCAACACCNTCTGAAAGGGTATGTGTCAATTANGGTGATTTACTNCAGGCTGAAAAACAAAATAGGTGTGAGAAANNAGTTAAAAGTGGAAAGAAATGCGACAACTGCATCCGAGAAGANAATATCTTCGCATCACAATTTCATAGCGTTCATAAAAAGGACCGCANCTCAATTTCACAAAAGATACTTAAGCGCATGCAAAAGGAAAATATTCTTTACATTGCNGGTTTCTTTGATGGATCAACGAAAGTAGGNACCAGCGCTTCAANCCGAATCCAAACTCGCCTTCTTGAGCAAGGCGCCATTCACGCNGTCTTANTGGNAGAAACACCTGATGGAATTACAGTGCGATTATTAGAAGACTTAATCACCGAGGAATTGGGTATCGGGCAAGCAGTTTCAATAGGNAAGAAGNTAGACGGGTTGCTGAANCCTTTAATGCGGGACGCTCTACAAANGGAACTCNAAATANTTTCGAGAAAAGTAAAAGACTGTATCTCAACTTCAGGAATAACNGATATCANAGAAATNACTTCAACATGGGACAATGAATANAGTGCAGAANCATGTTGGGATANGATCCAGAAATACCCGATCAGTCTCTCAAGTGGCAATCATGACCTNAAAGTGAAAAGTGTNGTTGGGAGGGTAGCTGCACTNAGCCANAATTCGGGAATGACACTCGCTGCAGATTTAAATGAACTCTTAGGAATTACNGTTGAATCCGGCAAAATAGCAGGAGATGAAATAAGTGTTCAAGCACAATTGTTCTAGGAANTAAATCCGATTTCCATCAATATCGTCTTCAGGTCGAAGAATGTTANAGGGGTCATCGTCATTAATCGNATTAATAGGGTCCACNTCTTGGTCAACGCCTTCNGGAAGCGGCTTATCAAGTCCTCCTGCAGCAGCNAGCGCAAANGCTAGCCCNGCTGAACGGTCATAGATCTCNCCTAAATATTCCAAAGAAGGAACTTCCTGCCCNGGGATTGGTGGCTTACCCANAGAGTCTAAAACAGCTCGTGTCGCCGATGGAACGTNNACATCATGAACAGGNAACGGAAGAGCCTCTTTNTTNCCCCAAAACTTTTTAGGATCTGCTCTATTTCTATTTCTACGNCGCTTCTTTCTGCCCGTCGTATTCATAGGTTGAGCAGCAGATGAACCCCTNGTCGCATTTCTTCTNGTCATGANCCATCTCCGTTCCCGTGCGCCGATTCAAATGCAAGCAAAGACTCAGTATCAATTCCCAAGGCCTCTTGTAGCTGTGAAGCATTAAGGTCACTAATTGAACTGGACTTAGGAAGAACTAAGTTAGCTATTTGTCGTTTGCCCGCAACAACTTCCTCAACGCGTTCATCAACGGTACCNGGGCAGATTAACCGGTGAGCGATAACAGTATTTTTCTGTCCAATACGCCAGACCCGATCCCTTGCTTGATCTTCAACAGCAGGATTCCACCANCGGTCGTATAAGACNACATGATTTGCTGCNGTCAAATTTAAACCTGTNCCACCAGCTTTAAGGGACAGAACCATAGCNCCTCGNCCTTTNCCCTTTTGGAAACTATCAACCATTTGATCACGAGCTGATCTTCCTAAACCACCGTGGTAGCAATGGATTGGTAATTCNTAGCGCTCAGCAAGATGAGTAGCCAGGCGTTCACCCCACGTCGCAAAATGTGTAAATACTAGNACGCGTTCNTCAGCCGCAAANACAGTTTCNATNATNTCGTACAGTCGTTCNAACTTTCCAGATCGGCCTTCAATTCCAAGNCCATCATCTTGGTAATTCAATGGATGATTACATATTTGCTTCAAAGCAGTAATGGCAGCAAGAACAGCACCCTTTCTCTGAGGGGACCCAGCTTTGGTCTTTTCTGTTTCTTCTATCAAACTATCGACAANAGCTTTGTAGAGTCCTATCTGTTCGGCAGTCATGGCGCAGTGATCAAGTTCATCAATTCTGTCCGGNAGTTCAGCTGCGATTAAAGGCTCAGATTTCGTTCGCCGGTANACCATAATCCCATTGAGTGCCTTTAATGCATTCTCATTTCCTGACTCAATTCGTTTCTCAGGTGTAAGTTGGGCAATGAACTGATTTCGNGGACCAAGAAGATCCGGATTTGCCCAGTCAAGAATCGACCATAGGTCACCCAAACCATTTTCTATAGGCGTTCCAGTTAGAGCNANTCGTGAATGAGCNTTTAACTTTCGTAATTGTTGGGANGTCTCAGCAGCAGGATTTTTGATTGCTTGNGCCTCATCAAGAACCACTTTCGACCATTGAATATCTTTAAGCTGATCNATATCNCTAACAGCAGTTCCATATGTGGTTATAACAATNTCGTGNTCGGCTANNGTGTTCTTTAGCTTATCTCCCTTNGCTCTATTAGGACCGTGATGAACCATTACTGAAGCGTCGGGGACAAATCTAGTTGCCTCAACTCTCCAATTCCCNACNACAGCCGGTGGTGCAATCACTAAGCCAGGTTCAGGGCGGGGGGTGTTAGCTAGATTGGCTAATGTTGTGGGAGTCTTTCCTAAGCCCATATCAAGCGCAAGACACCCTCCNAAACCAGCGTTATCAAGAAAATTAATCCACGCAAGTGCATCGGCNTGGTACGAGCGAAGTTCTCCCACAAATCCCTCTGGCTTGGTAACGGGATTCTCTGGTAACTCCTTTACGCTACGCAACAAATCTGCTGCCCACCCATCACCATCAAGCGTTATNCCGCCAAGAGCGCGCCCCTCAAGACCCAAAGCGTGACGAAGCATNTCCGCNCCGCTCATTTGNGTTTTCTTTGAGTATTCNGCAAGCGCTGCGGCNGCTTCCGAAAGGTCAGCTTTATCTAACTCAATCCATTGNCCTTTGGATTCAACAAGGGGTCGCGCCTCGCTCGCAAGGCGTTCTATCTCCTCAGCATTAAGTTCGACATCGTCGAACACTGCACTCCAACTGATATCGGCAAGCTGCTGCGCACTCACCATAGTTTCTTGCGACTCTGCTGTGATACGCAATATCGGTGTCGCTTTTCGCTTAGACATAGGTGGAACTTCTACGTTAAAACCTGCTGCTTTAAGTCTTTCGCCAGTATGGGTCATTAAGTCCCACGCCTCTGATTGCGATAGAAGAACTTCCCCTCGCCTTCGNCCNCCAGGTCTCAGTAACTCTGGAAAAAGACGCTCTAACCGTGAAATTTGCTTGTTGACAAGTTTGCGGCGCGTTTCACTTCCTGTATTTATAGTTATTTCAATAGGTTCAAGACCGCCAGACTCGATTGGAACAAGTACTTCACTTAACCAAGCNCCCGATTCATCAGGAGGGCTGAGACGAACTAAGAGACGAAGCTTCTCAATGCCTGTTACNGGAACAGCCCACTGATTTAACCTCCTGGAAATATCTGACCCGTAATCTGAATTNCCTCGAAAGGCCATTCCATCAAGGCCCGACACAACCATCTCACCGAAATCCTCTCTCGATTTAATATCAGCAGGAGCATATGGAAGNTTGACTTGACCTGCTGCCATGCGAACAATTGAATCAGTTAAGTCAGATAAAACTTTCCCAACAAAACGATGACGGTCTGTCTCATCGCATGCAAGCATCACAGCACTTGGAGTGGAGGCAACAAGCGCTGCATGGGCATCCAAATCAATCAGNGCAGGTGACCACCGCACATGNAATAGGGCATCACCTGAGTCAGAGTTTTGAGTACCGTTTACTTCGTGTAAGGCTGGAAAAATCTTCCCNTCTACAACCAGCTTTACAGCCAAACCTGCGGCTAGGCCCATCCAAATTGATGTCGCNCCAGCCAAATCCGGTCGATCACTNCCAAGAGATACAAGCCACCCCAGCGTTGAGGAAATGGGTGCAGAAACACAGGGAGCTAATTGCTCATTAGGAAGTTGTAAATCCTCAGAGGTACTCCACTCAATAGAGTTCGCTCCAAGACGTTCAAGGCTATCTAGGATCGTTTCATGCCCGAATGATTGTGATTTATGCGCGCCTAGCCACGCAATGAGTCNTCCATCTCTCCACGCAAGTTGAATTTCAGCTTTNGAGGCNTCNTCTTCCACATCTNGGTTAGTAACTTCATGGCTAGGAGCTGGACCGAGGATATCTGTTAAAACCTTNTCTATCCGATCAGCTTCAGAATTTAAGTCATCCAAAACAGTTCTNCGTTCAATCCCTCTGTGCTCTCGACGCACACGNGCAATGCTTNTATCAGTTTGTTCAAGGAACCTAAAGAGCGTTTCTACCCATTGCGACTTATTNTTCTGAAGTTTNTGCAGGATGGTATCATCCNTCAGTCCATCAAGATGTCTCTGCACCATGATTTCAAACTCAAGCGCAGTCNTACCAGAACTACCTTTATTAATAACGTATTCTCCTTGTTTGTTCGNACCCCTAAGNTNCGGCCGTTACGTAAATCACGGACATCACTCTCGGGTAAAGTCACATGACAACGCCACNACTGTNNNCATTCTACTGAGAAATATGAAAAATGTCTTTTATTCGCAGAATTTGAAAAATTCATATTTACTTGAAATAACGTGAAAATGTATTTCTGGTGAAGGNCATTCCTAAAGAAAGAAGAGATCTATGGATATTGANGGGAAGGTAGTGGTAGTTACCGGCGCTGGAGCAGGTATAGGAGCTGCTCTCGCTGAAGCAGCNGCCAGCAGNAATTCTCGCGCAGTCATTGTTGCTGACAAAAATGGTGAAAATGCAACCAAAGTAGCTGAAAAGATTAACGGAANNCCCCACGAGGTTGATGTTTCTGACGAGAACCAAATCCGAAATATGGTAGCCACNATTGAANATAACCATGGCCCGATAGACCTNTTCTGCTCAAACGCTGGTTTTGTTACATCGGCAGGTTTAGAAGATGCGAACGAACGAATCCAAAAGATGTGGGAAGTCCATGTAATGGCTCATATCTATGCNGCTCGAGCTGTCTTGCCACAAATGATAGCTAANGGTGGCGGCTACCTTCTAAATACGGCCTCTGCAGCTGGTTTGCTTACACAGATAGGATCCCTCTCATATTCAATCACTAAAAGCGCGGCAGTTTCATTAGCTGAATGGATTTCNATNACCCACTATCATCAAGGCATTAGAGTTTCCGTNTTATGTCCTCAAGCAGTCAGAACAGACATTTTAACAAATAGTCCNGATAACAGAGAAGGTGATGATCCAGAGTGGGAAGANGGGGGAGTAGCAAGTTCNGATGGGATCATCGAACCAACTGANGTNGCTGAAGTATGCATGGAGGCTATCAGNGAGGANCGCTTTATGATTCTTCCTCACCGTCAAGTGCAAGGCTACACAGAATTCAAAGCTGAAAACCCTGAGAAATGGCTTTCTGGGATGAGNAAATTTCAAGATAGATTATTCATTGACGAGCCTTTACCNGGTGATCTAATGCAAGATTTTCGTTAGGCATAGACATGGGAAATAAAAAGACAAGGATTCGAGCTTCTACCGTTAAGAGACCACAGCGAATGGCCTTGGAGGATCCGCTCGTTGCTATCACCGATGAAGTTAAAGCAGCTTTTAAACATGATGGGGTTGTCATGTTAGAAAACGTACTGGACCCTCAATGGCTTCTTCTGCTGGAATTAGGTCTACAACGGGTACTGAACAATAGTAGTCAGGAAAAGCACCTATTTTTTGAAGGTGAAGAGGGCGAGTTTATTGAGACTATACGTAACTTTGAAGTCATCCCGGAGATTAGGAGACTAATCTATGATTCTCCTATTGCGGACCTAATCGGAACACTTATTGAATCTGAGAATTTGTGGCTGTATTCCGATGAATTTTTCATAAAAGAAAAGGGTAATGCTGCCAGAACTCCCTGGCATCAAGACACCCCATACTGGCCCATACANGGAAACCAGATAGCGTCTGCTTGGATTTCACTTGATGCTTTAACNAAGGAAGAGTGCTTAGAATATGTGGCGGGTTCNCAAAAGGGATTGATTTATGATGGTTTCAACCCGTCAAAAGTGTCCGAGGATCCAACTCTNCCGCACTATGACGCTTCNTACCCACCGCTACCAGATATTGAAAANCATAGAGACAATTATGACATACGGTCATGGGAGATAATCCCGGGNGACNTTATCATAGCGCATCCTAGTGTGCTCCATGGAGGTGGCCCTACGTNATCTTCAGGNAAAAGAAGAGCTATCACGATCCGAATCTATGGTGATGATATCTGTTATGCCACTAGGCCAGACACGAAGCCAACTGTTCCTTTGACTCCGGGGCTGTCTCTATCCTTAAAAGAAGGTGACCCGCTTCGTTCTCCTTGGTATCCCANAGTGCGACCGATACCAGATCATCTCAAATCTGAATGGCTNTAAAATTAACCATAATGAAAGAATTTCTCANGTAGCAGTAGGAGAGTACACTTAGGATATGCAACTTGATGCCACGTTCTTTCCTCAACGNAGCATNGAGGAACTCCATAANCATGTTCTANACGAAGTTGGCGGNGGANCGCTTGGAAAGCAGGCGGCATCNTTTATAGGAATNGGGCGATCTCTTGGNGTGAAATTAAGTGAAGGTCATGANTTCAGGCTNTCTTCTACCAATCAAGGAATAGAGCTTGATAAAAGTGCTGATGGAGCGAAGGTAATCTTAGGCACTGATATAGATACGTGGGAAAATCTTGCCAGCGAATCCTGGTCAATGATGGGTTTGATTTTGCAGAACAAAATTTCCCTTCTTGCAGGCCAATTTCACCACTTAGCTGCATGGGAAGCACCTCTTCAGGCTCTCTATAATAACCGCCCGATCTTTTCGAACGAAGACATACCCGATGAAGAACCTTACATATTCGATTATGGATTCGATGGAAAGCAAATGAGCGATTCATTAAGCAAACTGGGATTTATCTTGGTTAAAAACGTCTTCAGCGCTGACGAGATAGAACTTATGTCAAACGAAATCGAGGAACGGAAATTAACAGCGACCGTGGATGACAAGAGATCTTGGTGGGCAACAGATAAACGTGGGGAAGAGCATTGCTGCAGACTTACGTACCTCAACCAGGGCTCTAAGCAGTTTTCACAATTACCAAACGATGAACGTCTCCTCAATCTCGCAAATCTCGCCGAGGAGAAACTCTTTCCAACTCCAGATCATGGCGATGGTATCTCTGTAGTAATGAAAGTCCCCGAAATAGAGCACGGACTATCTGATTTACCATGGCATCGTGATTGTGGAATGGGAGGCCACCCGCTCATTTGCCCTGGCTTAAATATTGGAATTCAGCTTGACGAGGCTAACGAGGAGTCTGGACAACTGATGTTTCTACCTGGTTCTCATCGATTTTCTGGCGGTTTAGATGTGGCTGAAGCAACTGATAGGGCAGTTCCAATCTTTGCTAACCCGGGAGATGTAACTGTCCACTATGGACATACATTGCATGTAGCGCCGCCCCCTGCTAATTCAAATAGGTACAGACGTACTGTCTATGTGAGTTTTCATAAATCCGAGTATTTAGATGCTCTACCGGAGGGGAAAGGCTACAACGATGTTCTCTTCAATCATGGCGATGGAAGGGTGAGAACCCCAGAAGAACGCACCGCTACTTAGATTTGTTACGTTTCTGTATGTTTGCCCATTCATCTCGAAGTCCGACCGTGCGATGGAAAAGATTTAATTGGGTTTCGTCACGGCAAAAGTATCCCAGTCTTTCAAATTGAATTACATCACCGCCTGCTATATCGGCAACTGAAGGTTCACAAACCGCAGATTCAAGGACTTCTAAAGATTCTTTATTTAGATCTTCAAATGGGTCATCAAGNAAATCAGGTCTTTCAGAGGCGAATAGACGATCATATGTAGCTACTGAAACCCTGATGCAATTATTTTCCTCAACCCAATGTATTGTCGCCTTGACTTTTCGCCCATCTGGAGCCTTTCCACCGCTTGTCTCAGGGTCGTATGTGCATAGAATCTCAACTACTTTTCCCGAGTNATCTTTCACTATGTCGGTGCACGTCACAAAGTATCCGTATCGAAGTCGAACCTCTCTACCTGGTGATAAACGGAAAAATTTTGCTGGTGGATCTTCCATGAAATCATCGCGCTCTATGTAAAGGTTTCCAGAGAAAGGTACNTCTCTTGTTCCTGCACTTTCGTCCTCAGGATTATTAACTGCAGTCCTATATTCAATTTTTCCTTCCGGCCAGTTAGTGATTGTTAGCCTGACAGGGTCAATCACCGCCATTCTCCTTTGCGAAGTTTGATTCAGTTCAGTTCGAACAAAAGATTCTAAAAGTTCAATTTCGTGCGTGCTATTGGTCNTTGCGATTCCGATATGTTGGCANAANTCCCGTATAGATTTCGACGGGTAGCCTCTTCTCCTTAAACCAGAGATTGTCGGCATCCGTGGATCATCCCAACCNTTAACTACACCATCCTCAACCAATTTCTTTAAAAGCCGTTTAGATAAGACAGTGTGAGTGAAATTCAGTCGAGCAAATTCAGTTTGGTACGGACGTTGATCGAACGGCACTTCAAGTTGTTCAAGAAACCAATCGTAGAGCAANCTNTGCGACTCAAACTCCAGCGTGCAAAGGGAATGCGTTACCNTCTCNAAAGCATCAGACTGGCCATGTGCCCAATCGTAGGTCGGGTAAATAACCCACTGGCTACCGGTGCGAAAGTGAGACTTCTTCCTGATCCGGTAGAGAACAGGGTCACGCATATTCATATTTTCATGATCCATCGCTATTTTGGCTCTCAAGACACAACTTCCTTCAGGAAATCCGCCGTCCCTCATCTTTAGAAATAACTCTAGATTCTCCTCAGGAGTTCTCTCCCGAAAAGGACTATCAACACCGGCTTTCGTAAAGGAACCTCTTAGCTCAGAAATCGTAGCGGCATCTTGATCATCTACGTAAGCTTTACCTTCTTTGATCAACGTGATTGCCCACTCAAACATATTGTCGAAATAATCAGAAGCAAATAGTGGTTCAGTAGACAGCGCCTTCCCAAGAAGCCACTCAATATCATGGCGAATCGAATTAACGAACTCAACACTTTCAGTTTCAGGATTCGTGTCATCAAAACGTAAGTTACACAATCCGCCAAACTCCTCAGCAATACCAAAATTAAGACATATTGATTTTGCGTGCCCTACATGCAAGTAGCCGTTGGGCTCAGGAGGGAATCTTGTCTGAACCCTGCCATAATGCCTTTCNGAAGATATATCAGCTTTGACCGAATCTCTTATGAAATCCGCCTTCTTTGGCTGTTCCTGATCATCTGACGTCATATTAATAAACTCGCTATTTTAAGGAATGAATTATGTCAGTCTAGACTTTAGCCGTATAAAAGGCTTTTAAGGGAGGGAAATGAGTACTGGATTTGATGGCGAAAGATTACAACGTGTCACCGAATTATGCGACCGTTATGTCAACGACAATAAATTTCCTTGCGCTCAAATTCAAATAAGTCACCGTGGCGAAGTCGTCCTACGCCATACAGCTGGGAAAGCAGATATGGAGACGGGTCGTGATCTCCACGAAAATGCGATCTTCCGAATTTACTCTATGACGAAACCGCTTACCTCCATCGCCTTAATGCAACTTTACGAGAAGGGACTCTTTCTTCTTGAGGACAAAGTGGACAAATTCCTGCCTGAATTCTCCGACCCTCAAGTATTAATAGGAGGTTCATACTTGAATCCTGTTCTGCGCCCTGCTCAGACCCCGCTCACCATGCGAGACATGTTAATGCACACATCCGGACTGACATATGCCTTTCACTTTTCAAACAACTTGGACAAAATGTACCGGAGTTCCAACTTGGGAAGCATAGCGATGCGCTTGGNCAATAATGACCAACCTGACCTAGAGGAAACAGTTAAGCGTCTCGCAGAGATGCCTCTTTTGTTTGACCCCGGAACAAGTTGGAATTACTCAATGTCAACTGATGTCTGCGGACGGCTCGTCGAAGTTATAAGCGGGACACCTCTTGATGAATATATGTCACAGCACATAACTACACCGTTAGAAATGTTTGATACTGCGTTTCATGTCAGCGACGAGAACATAGAACGCTTCACTTCAAATTATGCATTCACCAAAGAAAATCCTTTAACAAGAATTGATAATTGGGAAACAAGTCAATATTTAGNGAAACCAACTTTCTTATCTGGAGGTGGNGGGCTCGTATCAACNACCAATGACTACCAAAGATTCGTTACCATGCTATTGAATGNTGGCGAACTTGAAGGGAAGCGAGTNATTGGACGCAAAACACTCCAATACATGACATCAAATCACTTACCGAACCAAACAACGTTAAATGACTTTGGCCAATCAACATTTTCTGAGACAGCCATGGAAGGAATGGGATTTGGTCTAGGTTTCTCAGTCCTGCAAGACCCAATAGCTAATGCAGCGCTGGGATCACAGGGGCAATTTGCTTGGGGTGGGGCAGCTAGCACAAGATTCTGGGTTGACCCGAAGGAAGAACTGACTTGTGTATTCATGACACAATTTATGCCTTCAAGCTTTTACCCCATTCGTAGAGAACTCAAAGCTGTCATCTATCAAGCACTGAGGTAAATTATGGGTCCGTTAGATGGAATTAGAATCGTTGACTTCACACAAGTTGTTGCTGGGCCAGTAGCAACGATGTTATTAGCTGAGCTTGGGGCTGACGTAATAAAGATTGAATACCCTGGAATCGGAGACATTACGCGCAGTTCCGGATTTTCCAAGGGTGGCATGAATAGTGCCGTTCTGAATTGTAATCGAGGCAAGCGTTCCATACAGATCAATTTGAAAGAGGCCAAAGGGCGGGAAGTCGCTCTAGACCTTGTTCGAGATGCTGACGTTGTTGTGCAGTCAATGAGGCCAGGGAAAATAGAAGACCTTGGACTTGACTATAAATCAATAAGCAAAATTAATCCCTCTGCCATTTATGTTTCACTTTCCGGTTACGGACAAGACGGTCCGTATTCTGGGCGAGCCGTATACGACCCAGTTCTACAAGCACAATGTGGCTATGTGAGTTTGCAAGTTAACCCTGAAATACCATTCCCGGACCTTATGCGAACAGCAATCATTGATAAAGCAGTTGCTTGGGAAATCGCTTTATCTGTCACAGCAGCGCTTTTTGCTAGGGAGAAAGGCAGTGGAGGTCAAGAACTAAAGATAGCTATGGTTGACGTAGCTATCTCTTTCCTATGGCCCGATGGAGGAATGGCCGAGACCTTGCTTGATGAAGATGTTGAACCAGGCACCCACCTGAGTCGACTCATGAACATGACTGAAACTAAAAACGGCCACATTGTGTACTTTGCAGTTACTGATAATCAAATTAAGGGCCTCTATCAATCACTTGGCCATCCAGAGTGGTTTACTGATCCAAGGTTTGCTACACGCGAAGCGCGCCATACTGGAAATAATAATGAGATATTAGGGACTCTGATAGCTGATGCTTTCAGAGGGTTTGACACGCATGAGATAGCTCAGAACTTGCATGAACACTCCGTTCCATGTGGTGAAGTAACGGAGATAGCAGAGGCTCATCGCAATGCCCAGATACGTCATAATCAAACGTTCTACGAGTGGGAACACCCCACTGCCGGGAAAGTTCGAACGCCGAGACACTCAACATTATTTAGCAAAACTAAGCTCGCTAACTTAGCTAATGCTCCGCTCTTGAATGAGCATGCTGATGAGATACTAAATGAATTAGGCATTGAAAAATCTGATAGAGATCTTTTGAAAGAAAATGGAATTGTTCCTTGATTTTTAAATGAAGATGGAGCGAAGAGAATTCACCTACTAACCTGAGGACGCTATGGCTAGAAAATCAACAAATAACACAATGAATGGAATCCTGAATTACGAAGAAAACCGTGAGGCAGCTCAAAGAAAATTCCCACATATGCCGGTAGGGGAAGCAGTTGACATGGGCTTCGATGATAATGGAGTGCCACTCATTGATCCACGCATATTTGACAGTGGAGAGTTTGGGCGTAATCCATACCCCTATTACAAAATAATGAGAGATCACTATCCGGTTTTCTATGATGAACTGCACAATTGTTACTTCGTTACTCGATATGAGGACATAACAAATTGTTATTTCGATGAATTGGGCTTTAACACGATCCCTAAAGGCTCATCAAGTGGAGTGTTGGGCAATACGCAACTTGAGTTGAGTGGGATAGAGCACCGCAGACGAAGAAACATATACGGTCGTCATTTAGTAGGGGCGGCACTCACTAAGAGATTGCACGCTCTTGANGCAATCGCTCAGGAATTAATTCAAGAATGGTGGTCACAAGATAANCCNAAAGANCTCATTATNGACAATGNGAGGGGGATAGCNACNCTGGAATTAGGAAAAGCCTTTGCGAACGAGTTCCCTATCAGTGTTGTTGCAGAGGTGCTCGGGATACCGCAAGATGCAAGGCAACAATTTACCTGGTGGTACGATGCGATGATGTCTGGGCTTGGTGGTTCGGAGACACATCACGAAGGACTTGAGGCTCGCCAGGACCTCGAAAACTATGTAGAAGATCTTGTTGAAGAGAAAAGAGGTAACCCAACCTACCTAGAAGATGAGTCAGGTGAACAGATATGCATGGATATCATTTCAGAGCTGTGCAATTCGAAAATTGACGGCGATGTTATGTCTACAGAAGAAATAACTTCTTTTATCGCTTTGGTAGTGGGTGGAGGCGGAGAAACTACGCGTGGAGCAATAATGAATTTGTGGTATTTATTACTCCAACATCAAGACCAGTATCAAGCAGTTCAAAGGGATGAGAAACTTTGGGATACCGCCTTTCATGAAATGCTTAGGCACTCAACTTCAATTGGTGGCCAGCCGAGGCACAACACCAATGAGATAGTAATGCATGGAGTCACAATCCCTGCTGGATCTCTAATCCATATGGTTGATGTATCAGCTAATCATGATGAGAGAATCTTTTCGAATCCCGAGGAATTCAATATCTTCCGAGACGATCTTTATTCGGGTAAAATCTTACGATCAGGCCATAATAAAGAAGGTAAGTGCAGCCACATGGCATTTGGGGTTGGTCCACACCTATGTCCTGGCGCTTGGATATCGCATCAAGAAACGGTGATAGGTTCACAAATACTCGAAGCAGCATTCACGAATGTCCGAATCAACAACGAGCGAATGCCTAAAGACGTAGATGGTGTCTCCCTTGCCCCTATAGGGCTCGGCTCAATACGAGAATTATGGCTTGACTTTGAAATCCCCACGAAGTGACATGGATCTTCCAGAGGAATACGACCATGACGAGGAACCAGAAGCAGCACCAGGTTTCCGAACTTACGAGGTATACCAGCGCGAAAGAGTCGGTGAGACAACTAATCTCATAAAACCTCGGCAACTGATTTCGAATGAATACCTTGAGGATCCTTACCAACTTCTTAAGATACTGCGTGAGAATTATCCTTGCTATCGGGATTGGCTAAATAATCGATTTTGGATAACTCGTTATGATGACGTTACATCTGTATTTACTGATGATAGGAATTTCGAGACTCGCCCTAAGAGTTGGCAAAATTTGATGAAGAGCGGCTCTATTAGCCTTTGGCAAGAGGTAGAAGTCCAGCGGGAATATGAAAACCTAGTGGACAGACATATACGTGATGTAGTCGACGAGGTTCTATCTACGTTTAGCAATAAAAGAATGAACCTAGCAACGGAATTCTGTATTCAAGTTCCTCTTCGTCTGTTCGGGAAAGTAATCGGCATTCCCGAAGAGAATGTGGAACAATTCATGACCCTTTATTGGAAATCAAGACTTGTAAATGGATGGAACCCGAGCCATAAACAAAGTGGTATTTCAGCTATGCAAGAAATGGAAACTATGGTGGGGGAGGTTTGCGCCGCTCGGCTACTTAAACCGCAGGATGATCTGATAACGAGCATCATCCAAAATACGAATCTCAATCGCGATTTGACCGCACAGGATGCGATTCTGACATTACTTGATATCGACCAAGACACATTTATAGGCGGGTTATCAAACTTGTGGTTTAATTTATTGGCTAATCCAACCGAGATGGAAAAGGTTTCAGATGATCGACGAATGCTTAAATTTGCTTGGCTAGAAACGCTCAGGTTCAGCCCGCCTGTTTTGTCGGCTGAACGCTTTGCGAAATATGAAATCGAGCGCTTTGGTCGCTTAATCCCTCAGGGCGGGCTACTGATGTGTTCCGCTGCAGCTGCAAATCGGGATCCGAGGCAATTCAACGACCCAGATAAATTTATTGTCGGAAGAAAAGATCTTTGTCAACGCGAGCCAAGAGGTCAATACAGGGCCGATGGGTTGCCATCAGGAATAGCCTTCTCTCTTGGTAAACCTTCTATTTACCCTGCTGTTCCAAAGGAGCGAGCTAGATCAATGTATGCGATCGTTCGCGACTCCGCTGTAATCGCATCGGAGCTACTTCTAAATTCCCATCCAGATCTAAAGCTCCAAAAGGGTACAAACCCAAAGCTCACCGCTCTTAATTTACGAGATATTCACACCTGCTGGGATTTGAGTATAGAAATATAAACCTCACGCTTCAGGCGGTGGAAGAACACAATCAAAGCCAGC
>PATO01000026.1 GCA_002712415.1 Actinomycetota bacterium
AGATGGGCGAACTTCAAAGATGAAAAGAAAGCGGTGCATCTGGGGTCAGATGTCCCGTTTAATATCCGAGGTGGAAGAGCTAGTGTGTCAGGCGTTGGAGAGTCTGTAACTTATTTACCCTATGAAGAAAAAACATTCACATTAATTTTGCCACCCTTCAGTTGTTCAACGGCAGATGTATATAAAAGGTGGGATGAAATGGGCGGTCCCAAGTCCCCAAATGGAAATGATTTGGAACCTGCAGCTTTAGATCTATATCCAGAATTGCAAAAGTGGAAGGAAATTCTGGAAGAACACTCAAGAAAAGAAGCTCGTTTAGCAGGTAGCGGATCTACATGGTTTGTCGAAGGAAGCTATCCAGCAGAAGGGCTTATAGTCGCTACGACGACTCGAGAGAATTTCTGAACTACAAGAAATTTTTTTATTTAGATTTATTTACCGCGTTGTCTCTGCGCACGCGTTCTCTTTAACATCTTGCGATGTTTCTTCTTCCGCATTCGCTTTCTTCGCTTCTTTATTAGTGATCCCATAGCTTTCGCAGAATACCCGATTAATTTAGCAATGTGGTGTTTTCGCAAGATTTCTATGAATTTTTCTCATTTGACAGAGCAAAGTATCGTAGAAAGGTATCAAGTGATAAATAAAAGATATAAATCAAGATCTGAGTGCATAGAAGCACATCAGATGCGATATGTTCGGAAGAACACAATGGCCCGTAGTTCAACTGGCGGAACGCCTGGTTTTGGTCCAGGAGGTTGCAGGTTCAAGTCCTGCCGGGCCAGCAAACAATAAGGGAGCAGCATGGAGCTAATAACAAAAAAACGTCTACACCTGATATCAGGACGTTCCAATTTGCCATTAGCGAAAGAAATTGCCGAACATCTTGGAGTTGAACTAGCTGAACCTAACCTCGCAGAATTTGCGAATGGGGAGGTTCATTGCAGATTTTCGGAGTCCGTTCGAGGTGGAGATGTATTCATAATCCAGAGTCACTCTGCTTCAGAAGGGATGACAATTAACGACTCCATAATGGAGCAACTAATCATGGTTGACGCAGCAAGACGAGCTTCGGCAAAAAGAATAACAGTTGTCTGCCCCTTCTACGGTTACGCAAGGCAAGATCGAAAATCAGAAGGTCGAGAACCTATAACTGCTCGCTTATTGGCAACACTCTTCATCGCAGCTGGAGTAAATCGAATGATTTCTGTAGACCTACATTCAGGTCAGATACAAGGATTTTTTGAAAAGCCTGTCGACCATCTCACTGCAATGCCAGTTTTGGTTGACTACATGAGGACATTAGGAGATGACCTTGTAGTTATCTCGCCAGATACCGGACGAGTCAAAGTGGCCGAACGTTATGCAAGCGAACTTGCAGCAGACCTAGCAATTGTCCACAAACGTCGAGTGAAGCATAAAAAGAACGTCGTTGAGTCAAAAGACGTAATGGGCGACGTAGACGGCCGAGTTTGTGTGTTGATAGATGACATGATTGACACAGGAGGAACTATTGTCGGCGCAGCTGAGCTCCTAGCAGAAAAGGGAGCAAAGGAAGTTTTCGCCTGTACCACCCACGGAGTATTCTCAGACCCTGCGATTGAAAGAATTCAAAACTCTGTCATAAAGGAAGTGGCGATGACCAACACCCTTCCACTTCCAGAACAAAAGCAAATCCCTAAAATCAAGGTTCTATCCGTGGCTCAGATCATTGCATCGGCACTTGATGCTGTTTTTGAGGACACAAGCGTAAGTGAAATTTTTGGCGGAAAGCATCTTAGCTAGGTAAAAGGTGGTTCAGGACTCACTCACCTGTACACTTTTGAACTGACGTAATTTCANCAGATGCATCATCTGGAAGAGCATATTTAGGTAAGTAAATGGCAGATTTAGTATTAAACACCGAAGAGAAAACAACAATCGGCAGTCGCTCTTCACGACGATTACGAAGAGATGGGAAAGTACCTGGCGTTCTATATGGATTAGGTCAGGATCCTGAAATTTTCAGTGTTGATTACGGTGACCTCAGAGGGGCNTTGACTACAGATGCCGGACTAAACGCACTAATCCAATTNAGTGTNAATGGGACAAATCANCTTTCAATTCTTAAANCACTACAAAGGCACCCAGTTAAGGACGAAGTAATTCATGTNGATTTTGTGCGCGTAGATCCNAANCAGGAACTTGCAGTTGAAGTGCCAATCGTACTTGAAGGAGTAGCTAAGAAAGTNACTGATCAGAATGGAATGGTTGACCAGACAATGTTCTCCCTATCGGTCCTCTCGCTACCAGATTCAATACCAAATGAACTAACCGCANATGTGAGCGAACTAGAAATTAATGATGCAATACGAGTNAGTGATGTTGTCCTTCCNGAGGGAGTTCGAACAGAAGTAGATCCCGAAGAGGCAATTGCAGTNGGAACTGTTACAAGGTCAACGATGGAGTCAATGGCCGCTGAAGAAGCANCCGAANTTGAGGGTGATGAAGAAATNGAAGGCGAAACTTCCGAAGAAACCGACGAAGCCTCGACCGAGGATAGCGAATAAACTCCGTGCTGCGAAGACAGCGCAAATTCANATCAACACCCATACGACTTNTAATCGTTGGGTTGGGAAACCCAGGAAAGAAATACGAAAATACCCGACACAACGTNGGATTTGAAGTNCTTGATAGGTTTNCCACCAAGCATGNAGGGAAGTTTAAACGAACAAAAGAACTCGCCTTTTGCTCCGANATCCGCGTTAATGGGGAAAAGATTATTTTGGCTAAACCAACGACTTTCATGAATGAGTCTGGACTGGCAGTTCANCAGCTAGTGCGAAAGCATGACTTNGAAACATTAGATGCGCTTCTTATTATCCACGACGAATTGGATCTCAANCCCGGCACCTTGAAAGTAAAACTCCATGGAGGGCTAGCAGGGCATAACGGCTTGAAGTCAATATCAAAACACCTCAAGTCNAATGACTTTGGTCGTTTACGAATAGGAGTAGGAAAGCCCCCGCAATCTCAGTTAGGTAAAAACTACGTTCTGAAGCCTCCGAGTAGGTCCGATAGGNTAGCAATCNACAACTGTATNGAGAAAGCGANAGATGCTATTGAAGCAATCCTTTCCCATGGTTATGAAATGACNATGAACGAATTCAATCGTGAAATTTGATAATTACATAAAGCAGTTAGGTCAGCATCAAATAATAACAAAATTGATGCTACCGAAAACAACACAACTTGTNGTTCCAGAAGTTGCTCGTAGCTGGATCGTCAATACCCATATCAGAANTANTAAAGAGAAACCTCTAGTTATCGTCACCCGTAGTCTTGAACAAGCTGAACAACTTGAAAACAACTTGCTTCAAGTCGACAATNCAATTGACNTAGAAGTGCTTCCTCCATGGGAATCATTNCCGCTNGAAAAGATAAGCCCTCAGACCCATATCATGGGNAAAAGAAATAAAGTTTTNTGGCGATTGAAGAAGNAGGACTATCCCGATGTCGTTATCTCNACCGCACGATCCATATCGCAGGTGATAACCAATCAAGANTTTGACAGCACAATTGACATTCATAACGGACATGAGTTGAGTTACGAAGGGTTGNTAGATCAACTCTCTTCTTTCGGATANAAGAGAACTACCCAAGTAGAGCGGTGTGGGGAATTCTCTATCCGNGGGTCAATCATNGATATATATCCTTCAACTTATGAAGAGCCAATCCGATTGGAGATGTGGGGAGACGAAGTTGAGCGCTTGACNACCTTTTCNACAAGAGATCAACTCTCTAAANATCCATTGACTGCNGCTCAAATATTTCCCGCCAGCGAGCTTTGCATAACAGACGANGTGAGATNAAGAGCGCANGAGCTCNCCGNAGAAATGCCTTGGGGTGCAACATTTTGGGAANTTATTGCAGAAGGCGGGTTACTCGACGGAGTNGAGAATNTGTTACCNTGGCTAAATCCCAAACGTGAGACAATACTNGACCTACTTCCATCTTCAACTCTAGTACTTTTGTTTGACGCCAAACAGATTCAGCAACGTATAGAGAATTTAATATCTGAAGAACAGAGCATNAGCGNAATGCTCTTCGAAACATTAAGTCCTGAAACCGAGCATANAATGCAGACTCTTCACCTTGCTTTNGACGAAGTTTTCACAAGAGAGAAAGCCAGAGTAGTAGAAGTNAACTCATCTTCTGCAGAACTTACCGACCCTGACATAACAGNTCTTACACCTGAGAGGTCCAACACTGAGCCTCTGNATGNTCTCCAAGGTTTAGTCAAAGATGGGTATGACGTNATTCTTCTATCAGAGAATGAGAAATCAATCGAAANACTNGGTAGCAAACTNGCCCAATTGGACTTCAACNCAGTGGTTGATNTCACNGATTTACCAATCAAAGAAACTTCAGGAATTTCTATAATTNCAGGNGTTGATATCGNTAGCGTNATTTTCCCTGAATTGAAATTCGCAATCATTAATGAACGTGAANTATCAAAGAGACGACAGAGTCCACGTNAANTCAAACAGAAGCCCAATNCACCAANCANTGCTTTCATGGACCTGAAAGAAGGGGCATTTGTNGTTCACGAACATCACGGGATTGCTATCTTTCGCGGAATTGTCAAAAGGTCGTTAGGCGANGTTGAGCGAGATTATCTCCTNCTTGAGTATCGAAANGGAGACAAACTCTACGTCCCNACNGATCAGGTNTACCAAATCAGTCAATACAACAGCGGAGGTGCACCTTCGTTAAGCCGNATGGGGGGGTCTGACTGGACAAGGACTAGGTCTGCCATCCGAAATGAGATAGAAAGGATAGCTGAGGAGTTAGTTGAGCTTTATCAGCAAAGAGAGTCCCAAGANGGGTTCAGCTTCTCGGTAGATTCGCCATGGCAACTTGAACTGGAAGAATCCTTCCCCTTCATTGAAACTAATGATCAAATNACCGCAATGAATGATGTCAAAAACGACATGGAGCGNAAGATGCCAATGGATAGNCTTGTATGTGGCGATGTAGGTTTTGGGAAAACAGAAATAGCTNTAAGAGCAGCCTTCAAAGCCGTTCAGGACAGCAAACAGGTAGCTGTGCTCGTTCCAACAACTCTTTTAGCCCAGCANCATTATCAAACATTTGCTGAAAGATTGTCGCCTTTCCCTATTGAAGTCGNTGTTCTTAGTAGATTCCTGACTANCAAAGAAGCCAAACAAGTAATTTCCAANTTAAGCGATGGGGAAATTGACCTCATCATCGGGACACACCGCCTNCTGTCAGAAGATATTAAATTTAAAGACCTTGGCTTACTCGTAATTGATGAAGAACAACGATTCGGAGTTACACACAAAGAGAAGATTAAGTCATTAAGGAGCAACGTCGATGTCCTAACCCTAACAGCGACACCGATACCTCGAACGCTTGAGATGAGTCTCACAGGTATCAGGGATTTAACACTACTCAATACACCACCGACTGACAGAAANCCGATCATGACTTTTGTAGGGGAGTATGAGAATTCAATAGTCTCTTCAGCCATCCGTCGNGAGATCCTNCGAGACGGTCAGGTTTTCTTTGTGCATAATAAGGTCTCCGACATCGAGGTCATAGCTGACAGGCTTCGGGAACAAGTTCCGTCGGCAAGAATAGTGACNGCGCATGGGCAAATGGACGAAGGCCTCCTTGAACAAACAGTNATTGATTTCTGGGAAAAGAAATATGATGTTTTAGTTTGCACAACGATNATCGAGTCGGGAATAGANATGCCTTCNGTGAACACGCTAATTGTTGATAACGCCGACCGAATGGGGCTGGGGCAACTTCACCAACTACGAGGACGTGTCGGGCGTTCAGGGACAAAAGCTTATGCCTATCTCTTCACTCCTAAAGGNCACAATCTAACAGAAGATGCAATTGANCGACTCAAGACGGTTGGAGAGACATCAGAACTTGGTTCAGGTTTTAAAATTGCGATGCGAGATCTTGAAATCCGAGGCGCAGGAAACTTGCTTGGCACAGGACAGTCAGGGCACATAGCAGCAGTCGGATATGATCTCTACTGCAAACTTGTGAANGAGGCAGTTGAAGAATTAAAACATGTCCCTNAAGATAGCCAACAGGAGATAGAGATNGAAATCCCGATGACAGCCTACATACCTAAGGATTACATCACNAGAGATGATGCAAAATTGGAATCCTATCGGTCGATTGCCGACATCAAGAACGATCAAGACCTAGANAGAATACAGCAAANTTGGTTAGACCGATATGGTCCAGTCCCCGAGGAAGCAATCAACCTACTNAAAATTGCGCATCTAAAGCTTGCAGCTCGATCTNTTGGGATTGAAAAAATTATTGCCAAAAAATTACCGGGNTTTGGGAAAGCAGAATGGAATATTCATTTNATGCCTTTGGCGCTNCGNCCGTCACAGCGAGTTAGAACACTNAGACTGTACGAGGGTTCACTATATAAAGAAGAGAANCAAGAATTAATTCTCAAATTGCCAGAAATTAGAGAAGCTTCACAAGAAATCACAGATTATCTCAAAAGCCTCAAACCAGTCTCCACTTCGGATTAAANATCGGACGCATACTCATCATTCCGCTTATCAACAACATTTCCCTTCATTACGGGTATTTTAGATAAAACCCCTTTTGAACGAACAGAACTACGAAAGAANNACCATGACTGGGCAGAAAATCATAGCAATCGCCGGAAGACAAATTCTTGATTCTCGAGGTAACCCTACAGTTGAAGTCGATGTGGAGCTAAATGATGGATCAAAAGGTCGAGCTGCTGTCCCCTCTGGCGCATCAACTGGAANATATGAAGCTGTCGAATTGCGTGANGGGGGAGACCGTTACCTAGGTAAAAGTGTCCANGGCGCCATAGAAAATGTAAATGGTGCAATAAGATCAGAAATAGTTGGTATGGAAGCAACCGACCAGCGCGCTATTGACAGGGCGATGCTGCTCATTGATGGAACGGANAATAAATCCAAACTNGGAGCTAATTCAATGTTAGGTGTTTCTTTGGCCGTAGCCAAAGCAGCAGCGACCTCACTNCATCAACCACTCTATCGCTATCTAGGGGGNGCATCGGCACACGTACTCCCAGTTCCTATGATGAATGTNCTAAATGGTGGCGAGCACGCAGATAACAATATTGACCTGCAAGAATTCATGATTATGCCTACAGGNGCTGCATCATTTTCTGAAGCTCTCCGATGGGGAGCTGAATGCTATCAAACACTCAAACTCGTNCTTGAAGAAAAAAATTTATCAACAGCTGTAGGGGATGAAGGNGGCTTCGCTCCTGACCTTGNATCAAATGAGGCAGCTGTGAAACTTCTAGTTGAAGCAATTGACCGAACCGGCTTTANCCCAGGCGAAGACATCACCATAGCTTTAGATCCCGCGAGTTCAGAATTTTTNAAAAGTGAGGTCTACCATCTTGAAGGTGAAAATCGCACACTNAACCAAACAGAAATGGCAGAGTACTACTCTGATCTAGTGAAAAGGTACCCTATCGTCTCCATTGAAGATGGNATGGCAGAAGAGGATTGGGAAGGCTGGTCAGAAATCACGAAAAGTATAGGAAGNAAAGTTCAACTTGTCGGAGATGACCTTTTCGTAACGAACACGCAACGACTNCAACAAGGCATAGATAAGGAAGTTGCAAACTCAATACTCATCAAAGTAAACCAAATNGGAACTTTAACCGAAACTCTTGAAACTGTAGACCTTGCGACACAAAATGGATACACATCAGTCATGTCACATAGGTCAGGAGANACCGAAGATACGACAATTGCCGATCTCGCTGTAGCAACCAATTGTGGACANATCAAGACTGGGGCCCCTGCGCGAAGCGANCGAGTAGCNAAATANAATCAATTACTCCGGATTGAATCCGAGCTNGGTGACGCAGCTGCATTCCGAGGGATAAACGCGTTAAAGGTCGGCTGACATGGCACTCGTAACTGAAACACCCGACAGTGACCTTNAAGCCACTGAGCGAACTAGAAAAATAGCCTTTTGGGTAGTTTCTGCCATTATTGCCCTCTTTGTTCTTTGGTGGAGCTTTGATCTACTGCAACTTTGGATAAAACAAGGAGAAGAACTTTCATCCAAACAACAGGAACTTACATCAATTNCCGTTGAGAACGCTGAGCTAGAAGAAAAGCGNGATGCCTTGTACTCTCCTGAAAAGATCGAACAGCTAGCCCGACAAAATTATGGATTTGTTCGACCTGGTGAAGAGGCTTACGCAGTCCCACCGCCAGCACCTGAACCGGTGCGGCTGCCGGCAAATTGGCCGTTTACTCATCTCGCCCAAACTCTCGGAGGGTAGATGAGTAGACCGATAGAAGCTGAGAATCTCACGCGCACTTTTGGAAATTTAGTTGCTGTCAATAGCATTAACCTGACCGTTGAGGAAGGTGAAGTATTCGGATTCTTGGGCCCTAATGGGGCCGGAAAATCAACAGCTGTGCGTATGCTCACTACTCTTCTAAAACCCTCAGGGGGTGCAGCGAGAGTTGCCGGCTTTGACGTCGCATCAGAAGCAAGCATGGTTAGGAAAAAAATAGGAGTGGCGCTTCAGGATGCCGCTATTGACCCTCTTATGACCGGCAACGAGTTACTGAGGTTACAAGCAGTCCTTCACGGTATCTCAAGGTATGAAGGTAAACAAAGGTGTTCAGAATTGCTTGAACGCGTTGGGCTTACTGCCGCAGGCGATAAGCGAGTCGGAACTTACTCGGGTGGTATGCGCAGAAGACTCGACCTCGCACTATCACTTGTTCATCAACCCAAAGTGCTTTTCTTGGATGAACCGACCACAGGTCTTGATCCAACAAGCAGAGTTGCTTTATGGGAAGAAGTGCGAACACTTAATAAGGAAATAGGAACAACCGTGTTCCTGACCACTCAATATTTAGAGGAAGCAGATCAGCTAGCTCAACGAATAGCGATAATTGATAATGGGAGGATCGTCCGAGAGGGAACTCCCACGAAACTTAAATCAGATGTAGGGGCTCCAACATTGCGCGTGGATGTAGCTGAAAGTGACTTTGAGACCGCCAAGCAGGTAATGACAAAACTGGGGGAGGAACGACCTGCAAGAAAAGGAAGAATTGCTATAGGGCTTGATGGCGGAACACGAGCCATCACATCTGTTCTGAAATCCTTAGAAGATCAAGACATAGAAGTACAGCATGTTGAACTCGACGAACCAAGTCTTGACGATGTCTTCGCAGATGCGACTGGAAGACGACTTGAAGGCGGAGCGGATACGTGATGGTCAGAAATGAACATTANATACTCCATTCCTCAAGCTTTACAACTATCTCACCGAAGNATTTTAGGAATGATACGCCAACCACAAGCCTGGGCACCAACACTATTCTTTCCTTTNTTGCTAGCNGCTGTGTATGCAGCACAATTTAGCAAGGCNGTGAACCTCCCCGAGTTTCCATACCCTGATGTGACCTTTCTCGACTTCATTCTTCCAGCTTGCGTAATACAAGGTGTCCTATTTGGGTCAACNAATAGTGCAACTGATTTGGCCGGCGATATCGAAAATTCCTTTATGGACCGACTACTTTCNTCTCCGGTNTCAAGATCGTCTATCCTAATNGCCCGCCTATCAAGCGCATTCATCTANGGTCTAGTTCAGGCAACAATCCTCATAGCTATTTTCTTTGCTTTCGGAGCAGAATTATCTGGAGGTGTAAGCAGTGCTTTAGCCCTCGTTTTTATCACTTCTTTTNTGTCAATGGGTGTAGGTAGTTTCCTGATTGCCATAGCGTTAAGGACAGGGTCCCAAGAAGTCGTCAACTCACTGTTCCCTATAATTTTTGTATTCATCTTTATCAGTTCAGCNTTCTTCCCAGTTGAACTGATGGACGGATGGTACGGGCAAATCGCAGANTGGAATCCATTGACATGGATTATTGACTGGACTCGCGCTATCACANTAGAAGGATTCTCATNGAAAGCATTTNTGCAAGCATCTGGCATAATCTCTTTGATTTCCCTTGNAGGGATNGCGACTTCNATACATCAACTCAAAAGACGTTTAGCANTCGCATCATGACCACAGCATCAACNAGAAATACANNTCAGTTGCACGTAACNGTGGCTATCACCAAAAGAGGTTTAATGCGGATGCGTCGACTGCCGTCACTAATGATCCCNTCCATNATTATGCCTATTTTCTTCGTAGTAGCATTCAGCGGATCATTCTCATCGGTTGTGNAACTCGATGGTTANAGCACCGACAAAGCAGTTAATTGGATGGCAGCTTGGGCAATCCTNCAAGGGTCAGCATTCTCAGGACTTGGTGGNGGAGGACTTACCGCAACAGACTTAGAAAATGGATTTTTTGATCGAATGCGANCAGCGCCAATCACTCCATNAGCATTAATTTCAGGACTTGTCGGATATTCCGTTACNAGAGCCGTGCTGCCAACTACTGCAGTNCTNATAGTCTCATTTGCGGCTCTTGACGCTGANATGCCAGGTGGCCTTTTAGGNTTCATNGTCGCATATTTGACTGCAATAGGAATAGCNGCGGTCATGTCCTTATTTGTANTAGGCATTGTTTTCACGATGAAGACCTTAAAATCTTTAGCAATCGCACAAGTGGTTATGTTCAGTNCAATGTTTCTGTCGGTAGGACAGGCACCTCTAGAAGCTATACAAGGATGGCTATATCACGTAGCNAAATATAANCCGATNACACATGTCATCAGAATGGGGCGCCAAGGNTTTCTTGGCGACGTAACATGGGCAGAGACACAANCAGGGTTTATCTCACTAGCATTACTNTTAATTGGTTCCAGTCTGTGGGCCAGAGCATGCTACCANAAGGTTGATATCTAAATTGATTTAGTATTTACCCCNACAGTTGTACTANANTTCNTANNAGANCAAAGGGGAAGTNAGTGGAAGTAACTCTTAANATTAATGGCGTCGAGCAGTCACATGATGTNGAGCCTCGAACGCTACTGGTTCAGTTCATACGTGAATCNGCNGGGCTAACAGGAACAAATATAGGATGTGATACTTCATCATGTGGAGCCTGCACAGTACACCTGAACGGCGAATCAATTAAGTCCTGNACNGTTTTAGCAGCGCAAGTTGATGGAATGGAGGTCACGACTATAGAAGGTTTAGCACAGTCAGANGGCACGCTCCACCCCATGCAGCAGGCCTTTCATGAATGTCATGCTCTCCAATGCGGTTACTGCACGCCNGGTATGNTCATGGCCTGTGTATCCCTTGTTGAGGAAAATNAAACCCTAACTGAAGNTGAAGTTCGAGAGGGACTCGAAGGNAATCTCTGNAGATGCACCGGTTACCACAATATTGTCAAAGCAGTACTAGAAGTAAGCGAGGCATAAATGATTCCNGCAAACTTTGATTACCTGCGAGTAGATTCGGTTGAAGGAGCATTAGAGGCCCTNCAAGAACATGGAGATGAAGCTAAGCTGATCGCTGGAGGTCACTCACTACTCCCNCTAATGAAATTTCGCCTTTCCGCACCGGCCTATTTGGTGGATATNAATCGCNTAGATGATCTAAAATATGTAAGAGAAGAAAANGGCAGTTTAGTTATAGGNGCCCTAACCCGACATAGCGATATCGAAGNTAATTCATTAGTTAAGGAAAATGCTGGACTATTAGCCTNAGCCACCCACCACGTAGGAGACCCACAAGTTCGACACCGTGGAACTATAGGAGGCGCAATTGCTCACGGCGACCCAGCCTCCGATATCCCATCAGCTCTGCTTGCACTNAACGCNACCGTTGTCGTAACNGGCCCTGAAGGNACACGAGACATTCCGATNGATGACTTCTTCGTCGGATTCCTAGAAACTGACCTTAAGGATGATGAGATGCTCACGCAGATAAAGGTTCCCAGNGTTCCAGACGCAAAGTGGTCATTTCAAAAATTTAATNGAAGAGCACAAGACTGGGCTATTGTTGGCGCATCCGTTCTAGTAAANAATGGCCAAAGTGGTGTATCGCTGGTNAATATGCACTCAACCCCATTCCGTGCAACCGCAGTGGAAGAAGCAATTGCAAGTGGNGCAAATGCTAAAGAAGCTAGNGAACAGGCTGCGATAGGAACNGAACCAACATCNGACATCAACGCATCAGTTGANTANCGTAAACATTTAGCCAGAGTTCTNGTGAAACGCGGACTTGAAGAAGCTGGNCTCTAGGGCTGAATAAAACTNCGCATGTGCTACCCACACACGCAACCTGTAGATTATAGATGTGAGATATGAGCAGGCACAGAGCATAGAAAGCGTACAAAATGGCCTTGAAGGGCAGGGTTATTTNCCCTCTGAAGGTCTAGCATCAGCANTTTTTTTAGCAATCANCTTACAGAGGCCAATCTTTTTGGAAGGCGAACCNGGCGTCGGGAAAACAGAAGTAGCGAAAGTGNTATCAAGCTGGCTTGATACTGATCTAATACGCTTACAGTGTTACGAAGGCCTAGATGCATCACACGCTATCTATGAGTGGGATTACTCAAAACAGCTATTGCATTTAAGAACTACCGAAGCATCTGGAAGAGCTAAACAGATAGATGAAAAGGCGCTCGAAGACGAATTGTACAATCAACGATTCCTAGTTCGGCGACCACTTCTGCAAGCAATTGANTACGNAGGAGAAACCCCTCCNGTACTNCTNATAGACGAACTTGATCGCGCTGACGACGAATTTGAGGCTTTCCTGCTTGANTTGCTCTCAGATTATTCAATTACTATCCCTGAGATAGGAGCTTTCAAAGCAACTGCGCCGCCNATCGTCGTGNTTACATCCAATCGAACAAGAGACGTTCACGATGCTCTCAAGCGAAGGTGTCTCTATCACTGGGTAGACCATCCNGGTTACCTNAGAGAAATCCAAATACTTAAAGCTAAAGCCCCNGACGTTTCNGANNAATTAATCAAAAANATAGCTGTCACAGTTGAGCAAATTCGTGAAATGAATCTATATAAACCACCAGGAGTCTCGGAAAGNATTGANTGGGCCATGGCTCTTGAAAGAATAGGAAATAGTGANCTCACAGAAGATGGCATCACTGCAACAATCGGAGCCCTCCTGAAATACCGCGAAGATCAACAAAAAATCATGGAATATGGCTTAGATAAAGTCATCGAAGATGCTTATGCCCGTGCAGTCTGACATTCATCAAGACATCANCAAGCCCGAATATATNACTCAAGGATTTATCACCTTTCTTAGAAAAATGGGTGTTGANGTACCTATTTCCGCATCNATTACCTTCTTCCAGTCACTCGCTTNCGTCACTATTNCTAACCGAGATGATGTCTATTGGGCNGGAAGATCAACTCTTGTCAGATCTCCCGAAGACATACCAGCNTACGATGACGCNTTCCANGCATTTTGGGAGGANTACATAGTTCTCGGNGAAGAAAAGACACAAACCATAAAAGANATGACNTTGGCNATAGACAACGATNATTATGAAAACGACGACCTAACAGATACGAGTCAAGAAGGAGAACTCATNNCTCTCAANTACTCACNTNCAGANNTNCTCCGGAAAAAAGATTTTGCTAATTACAACGACGATGAGTTATCCGAGGCGTANGAATTAATGAAATCAATACGACTAATAGGTAGCACTCAGAAAAGCCGGCGAGTCAGCTCCGTTGCGAGACATAATAAGACCCCAGACCTNAGAGGTATCATCAGGGCCTCCTTTCGAACTGCGGGAGAGCCCATCGAAAGATACTTCATGCAAAANAATGATAAANCTAGAAGGATTGTTTTTTTACTNGATGTCTCTGGATCAATGGAAGTTTACGCAAGGGCGCTTCTACGCTTTATACAAGNTGCNATTATAAGTCGAAGAAGGGTAGAAGCCTTCACGATAGGAACACGATTGACACGGGTNACTCACGANCTTTCAAATAGGGACCTTGANAAGGCAATGCACATCACATCTGAATCAATAACCGACTGGTCGGGAGGGACCCGNCTAGGAGAAACTATTGGAGAGTTCCTNAATCTGTGGGGACAACGAGGAATGGCTCGAGGCGCAACCGTTGTAATACTTTCTGACGGGTGGGACAGAGGCAANAGTGAAGTCATGGATGAGCAAATGGCTAGACTCAAAAGAATCNCTCACAACATAATCTGGATAAACCCTTTAAAGGTTTCGCCTGGCTACGAGCCGCTCGCTCAAGGTATGGCAGCAGCGTTACCTTACATTGATGAATTTATTGANGGGCATAGTCTAGAATCTTTAATTGAACTNGCTGAAATATTGACGGAATAGNGAAATAATGCGAGAAATAATCTCAGATATTGAGAAATGGNTAACACAAGGTAAGCGCGTTGCNATTGCACGAGTAATATCACTTGAAGGCTCNGGTCCCCGTGATGCAGGTGCAGCTATGGCAGTGAATGAAGACGGTGTAGTTTCTGGATCAGTCTCNGGNGGCTGTGTCGAAGGAGCTGTCGTAACAGAGGCGTTAGAAATAATAGAGTCAGGTGAAAGAAAAACTGTTTCTTTCGGGTACAGCGATGATGAAGCTTTTGCAGTTGGACTTACCTGTGGAGGNACAATCAATCTCTACATAGAACCATTTGACTGGTAAACATGGCAGAAAAGATATTTNACGAGTTCAAAAGAAACCTGACGAAAGGCCTTCCTGTNGCNTTAGCAACCATCATTGAAGGACCAGGACAAGGCGCTAAATTACTTCTNCTCCCTGACGGTTCGTATTTAGGTTCACTGGGTAATGAAAAGATCAACAACGTGTTGTCNCGTGATATGGCAGGNGAATTAGCGGCTGGGCGAACAAGNATTCGTCATTACGGAATAGAGGGCGAAGCGCGAGAAGAAACATTATCAATTTTCATTGAGAGTTTCGCGCCGCCACCCCAAATGGTNATCTTCGGTGCTGTGGACTTTACTGCTGCTTTGGTNCGAATCGCCAAAGTCTTAGGNTACAAAGTTATCGTTTGCGACGCACGCCCAGTATTTGCAACNNCAGCGCGATTCCCACAAGCAGANGCANTTGAAAACGAATGGCCAGACCAATTNATGGAAAAGCTTGGGGCNAGTCTAGGACCACGAGATGCAGTGTGTGTGCTAACTCATGATAATAAATTTGATGTTCCTGCTATCACCTCAGCATTGCAAACACAGGTTGGCTATATAGGTGTAATGGGGAGTAGAAAAACTCATGANAATCGAACCGAAAGNCTCATTGAAGCAGGAGTCACAACGAANGAATTCGAAAGAGTCATGTCNCCAATAGGACTNGATCTCGGCGCTAGAACTCCNGAGGAGACAGCTATTTCNATTTGNGCTGAAATCATAGCAATGCGNACCGGCAGNAAAGCCCCCCACCTAAANACCATAGAGGGCGCAATNCACGGNGATAGATGAAATATTCGCTATAGCCTNTCAATAACAGAGCCTATCCCTAGAATAGAAAAGTGTTTGAAAACGAAAAAGAGGCTCCTGNAGAAGACAANCGCACCGCTGCAATCATTCTCGCAGCAGGGAAAGGGGAGCGNTTTGAAGGCAACTCGCATAAACTTCTCGCAACTTTCAAAGGTAAGCCTGTTTTGCANTGGGTAATTGANAATGTCGTAGCAGCAGANTTTGACGANATTTATATCGTTTCCGGAGCAGTAAATCTTGAAGANCACCAAGTCCTTAGTCTCGAAGCAGNCACAATAACAATTGTNCATAACCATAACTTTGCNGAGGGACAAGCATCGTCTCTCAGAAGTGGTCTTGAGATTGCAGGNTATGATGGCCATTCATCGGTNACCGTCGGGCTTGGCGACATGCCTCTTGTNCCNTCTGAAGCCTGGAAATCTGTAGCTGAAGCTGAAGGAAAACTAGTTACAGCANCATTCGCTGGAAACCATAGACCNCCAGTCAAGATAGACNAAGAATTGTGGCCCCTAATACCTATTTCAGGTGATGAAGGAGCACGTTCTCTTCTACGGCTTCGGCCAGACNTGTTGGATGAGGTANCATGCGAAGGAAACCCTGTAGATATTGACACAAGGAGAGATTTAGAACGATGGAGCTAAATAATGAAATTGATGTGAACGCACCAATACAAGAAGTATGGNAAGCCTTCAACACTCCTGAAAGAATTGCGCCTTGCTTACCCGGAGCAGAACTTCAAGAAGTNGATGGAAATAACTTTAATGGTCTTGTGAAAATTAAGGTAGGCCCNATAACAGCNCAATATAAAGGAACCGCAACCTANCTCGAAAAAGATGAGGATGCTCAAAAAGTCNTCATAAAGGGNGATGGNAGAGACACACGTGGTGCCGGAAACGCTAGTGCAACTATTACTGCCCAACTCACCGAAGTTTCTTCTGANGTAACGAACGTGAGCGTTCGAACTGAACTAACCATAACCGGTAAAGTCGCACAATTCGGTAGAGGGGCAATAAGTGACGTAAGTGGAAAACTTATGACGCAGTTTGCGCAAAACCTAGAACAACTCCTTGAGCCGTCNGCNGAAACAGAAACGGCCGAAACTGATNCCAATGCGAAAGAAAATCAAGCCAAGGATAGNGAACTTAACCTGCTATCGGTTGTTGCNATCCCAATNCTNAAACGATTCGGAATTCCAATAGNTGCACTCGCAATCGGAGTGTTCATGGTAATNAGGTACGCTATTTTGTAAGGCAATATCGAGATGNAAGAAGATTACTCGCAAGATGCCGTGATCGTTGAAAACCTACTTGGCCGAAAACCNCAAGGCAACTACGAAATAGCAGTNAGGAAACCAGACGGCACTCCGAGGGTAATCAAGAATTCACCNTTTNTAAGCGACGGAACTCCGATGCCCACAACCTATTGGCTNATAGATCCAGAAGANAAATTACGNATAAGTAGACTCGAATCATCAGGAGCAATAAGCCAAGCCGAATCAGAAATAGGGTTAGAAAAGCTCCNAGAAACGCATCTNGACTACGAAAAGCAACGCAATGACTTGATAGANGAACACNATGAAGGNCCCAGACCNTCGGGAGGGGTTGGTGGNACTAGGCAAGGAATCAAATGCCTGCATGCNCATTATGCATGGTTTCTAGCTGGAGGAAATGATCCGGTCGGATTATGGATTGAGGATCGTATANANGCAGAAAGCCAACGGNATCGGGAAATAAATGGCTAAAACTCTGGCNGCAATCGATTGNGGCACAAACAGTACAAGACTTCTCATTGTNGAACNAACAGGTCANCGAGAATACAAGACGCTCCATCGCGAAGCACAGATAACGCGCTTAGGTGAAGGCACCGACAGAACACAAGAACTCGGCACAGAGGCCATGGATCGAGTCTTAGCTACGCTTATNGATTNNGCAGGAAANATTAAAGATCATGACGTTTCAGAAATNAAGTTTGTGGCGACTTCAGCAGTTCGTGATGCGAGAAATAGAGACATCTTNCTNATGGCAGCCGAAGAAGTTACTACTATCAAACCCGAAATATTAGACGGGTCTGACGAAGCCAGGTTCACATTTCTAGGNGCGACAAATANTATTTCATCAACTGGGCCAAGTCTCGTAATTGATATCGGAGGAGGATCNACCGAATTTGCTTTCGGTGACGGCGAGCTTGAATNCTCNCACTCTGCTGATATCGGATGCGTAAGGATCTCAGAGCGCTTCATAGCCAACGACCCCCCGTTACCAGAGGAACTCTCCGCAGCTCAATCNCTTATAGATCTCCACCTNGATGATGTCCTGANGGACATTCCNAGCATTCAGTCAACAACAAACATATANGGTGTTGCAGGNACGATAAGTGCCACGTCAATGATNGAACAAGGNTTANCTGATTACAATTTTGACTNGGTGCATGGACACATCATGTCAAAACAAGACATNGAAGAGGTCTTTCGGCTCCTNGCGACAGATAANAGAGAAGGACGACTGTCAAACCCAGGGATGGAGGAGGGGCGCGTCGATGTGATAGTCGGAGGCCTTTGTATCNTGGCGCANATCATGCGAAAGCTTGAATTTGAACAAATTCAAGTCTCTGAATNAGACATTCTTGANGGGTTAATACTCAGCCANATGAAATAAACCTCCGAGCCGAGTCGTCTACTCCAACATTTGCCGACTATGGTTTCTGATACTCAATCAAAAGAATGAAAGAAGAATGAAAGTTTCGCGNTTCCGCCCTGCNGCAATATCCCAGAGTAATTTACTGAACGGGCGACGNATCATGCTTCGACCNTTGGTNGCGGAAGACTTNACACAATGGNCGGAGGTACGAAATGCAAATANAGAATGGTTAACNAAGTGGGAACCGAGTAAGCCCAATGGCGNTCCGGATATTACAAACGATAAAGTAGCGTTCACCTCAAGATGCAATGCAAGGGACAGNGAACGGCATCTAGGTTCTGGATACGGATTTGGAATTTTCGTAGATGNNGAANTTAGCGGCGAGATCAACATATCNTCTATTCAACGNGGACCTTTNCAGAACTGCTACGTCGGNTATTGGATTGATTANAGAAAAGCAGGNCANGGATATACNCCAGAGGCCCTTGTAGTTCTCCTAAAGTTCGCGTTTGAAATCCTGAAACTTCATAGAGTNCAAGTCGCAATAATTCCGAGAAACACNGCGAGCAGANGAGTCGCNGAAAAGTTAAACCTNCGTAATGAAGGNATAGCTGAAAAGTACCTNGAAATCAATGGCGNATGGGANGACCACATTCGGTTTGCGATCACATCTGAAGAATGGAANGAACGTGGAGACTCTTTGCAGGCTGATTGGATTTGTTAACTNCCNGANCTAATTTTCTTTTGCAATGCAGTCACTAAACTTCTGAAAGCATCAGACTCCATAGATTTAACTTGAGGAACCACCTCATGTTGAACGGCATCACCTGAATTATCAATNGNTGGTAAGGCTTTAAATGCCTCTTTAGTAGACCTCGTTAAATCCTTTGAATATGAAGAGGCCTTCTCTCCGATATCTTTTGCTTCTGTTANNAGTATTTCATCCGGGAACACTTCCCAAACAAGCCCNCGCCTACGAGCTTCTTGGCTGGACAATACTTGTCCAAANAAAACCATTGCGCGCATCGTTTGNTCGTTTGTTCTTGATAGGAGGCGCCATGTNTGACCNCCTCCCGGGTGAATTCCTATTTCGAGAAACCTGCTATCAAANCGGGCAGACTCACCAGCGAGTATCATGTCACAGGCTAAGGCCATATTCATCCCNGCTCCAACTGCAGCNCCGTTCACAGCAGCGATCGTGGGAAGAGTTGAGTCAGCAATCCGAAGAAAGCCCCGATATATGTCTTGGATGTTGTCACGCTCGCGCGCAGCGAGAAGATCTCCTAGGTCAGCACCNGCGCAGAATGCTTTNCCCGCTCCAGTGACCANNAAGCAACCAACTTCTTCAGANGTTTCTAACTCATCTAGTACCTCACAAATTTCATCNTTCATTNGTAGATTTATTGCNTTCCTCTTATCNGGATCATTNAGTGTAAGGGTGGCNACTCCATTCGAAATATCTGTATTTANATAGCGCATCAATTCCTCCAAAGTTTTCTTCATTCATAATGCTAGAGCAAAAGCGATTGACTTAAACGTTACGAATCCTCATGCGCACATAAAGCGCACCACTCTGATGAACACATCTTAGGTTCTGTTCCTTTGAAGAGAATATTTACTATCTTTTCTACTCCATCCTCTACACGGAAAAGAGCAGATTCNAAAACATTCTCGGTGATGTGNTCGCTGGAGAACTCNGAGCGGTCCAAATAGTACGTAGCTACCATTCGGGGAGGTACCCCAAGGCGAATTGATTCAAGAAGCGCATAGAAACGCAAATCCTCGCGATGAGATGAATAGAAATTTCCAGTCTTAAANTCAACAATCACTTTCCCAGCAGTGGTTCCTAGAGGTCTACCCAAAGATAGGTCGACTTTGCCTGAGAGAATTATNGCNCCCTCTGCGAATTCAGCACGAATAGGAGCTTCAAGCATAGGTCTCCATTCTTTNTTCAACGGGGGCCATGACTCAAGNAAAGTNCCTACACGATTATTCACGTCACTTCTNAGTTGGGAACGATCACCATCCTGAAGCCCATACAACCATGATGCGAGAGCATCGTCACCGCTGGCGCAACGNGATAAAGCTTCATCAACTAATGAGAGCGGTTCAACTTCACGCTCCCAAAAGACCGAGAGTTCAATAGCTTTNTGAGAAATGAGCCCACGTGCAGTAGGGACTGACCATTCAAACTGNGATTCCCGATCAGCAACGAATTGACGTTCGCATCGCATAATCTGATTCAGATGGAATTTCGAAACAAATAATGTTTCATTCTNAGGAATAAAATCTTGAAACTTCGAAAGACGAATCGATAGTTCTTCNTTCAGTTCACTCTGAAGTTGCTCNCTAAAGAANGGCCTATCNGCTAGNTTNGCCCCCAAATGCTCNAANACGTTCCTTTGAGACGGATTGAGAGCTTCATTATCATCCACATACTTAATCTAGTCCTATAGAAANCCACAAGTGACGATCTAGGAACTCAGAAATGTCATATCNNTGTTGCATACTAANANTATGGCGGAATCAGTTTCAATTCAATTCTCAAGAACNATCAGGACTCTTGGGCGAATAGCGAATCAATTGGGGTATGTCACTCCTCAATTCCGTTGCCCACCACCATCCGCTCAGTACCAGCGATCTATTCGACGTAATAAAGATGACCTCAGCATCTCAATCGTNATAAGAGGTCGCCCATGGTTAGCNGTCCTAGCTGACATAGTCGAAGGNTTCGTGATAGCTAATGCAAAGTCAGGTCAAGACTCAGAGATAAGAAACATCCTATGGGACACGATCGGTTCNAACGNTCTACAAAAAAATGATTTTGANCTNCAAAGTTCCCCAGCNATNTCATCTGCGGCCTAACTAGAGGANAAANCCTCCGTCAACAGTGATTTCTGCACCTGTTAGATAGCTTGCTGCGTCGCTCANAAGAAACATCACTGCCTCCGCTACTTCNTCGGGTTCCCCAATTCTNCCCATAGGTGTTTTNTTCGTGAGTAACTCCACGTCACTTGGACCTAAANCTAANGCCATATCTGTTGAAATCGCTCCTGGATGCACGCTATTGCATCGGACATTNAATTTAGCGAGTTGAAGAGCAATAGCTTTCGTCATGCCAGTTACNGCGAATTTACTNGCNACNTAGCCTATATTNCTTTGGCCACGTAAGCCCGCTACGGAAGAAATNTTAACTATGCTCCCAGACTCTTGATCTCTCATGATAGGTGCAATGCATTCGATACCGAGATAAGTACCGAGTTGATTTACTTTTGCCATCGCCTCAAAAGCTTCTTGAGCATCATCAAACAATGTNTTCTGAATAAAAATNCCAGCGTTATTGACAAGACCATCTATGCGTCCGTGATCATCAAGTATTTGGGAGATGGTCTTTTCCCAGTCATCTTTTGAGGTCACATCCAAACGNNAGAAGGCAGAGTCTAGAGAGTCAGCTGTAGCCTCAAGTTGGNCCTCGATAATATCGCTGAGGATTACNGTCGCCCCTCTCTCNACAGCCATTTTTGCCTCAGTCGCNCCCATACCTTTTGCTGCTCCAGTNATGAGAATTATCTTTCCGTCTAAATTNCTCATAACGCCTTCCTTTCACTCATAGAGTATATGNCCTTGCCGGATAAATCTTTCTTATTGAAATTGGCTCACATGCGCTTCAGNTGAAATATTACTTCTATAGTGATTTAAGGCCCGAGTGGCGGAATAGGCAGACGCAGGGGGCTTAAACCCCCCGGCTCCGAACAGGGGCATGTGGGTTCGAGTCCCACCTCGGGCACTTAGGTAGATACCTGACTAAGATAGAAGCACAAGGGGAGTAAATGTTTGATTGCATCGTAAAAGGCGGAACTTTAGTCAATGGATTAGGAACGAAACCCGAAACTGGTGACTTGGCTATCAAAGATGGCATTATTGTTGAAGTAGGTGGGAAGATCACTGGCAATGCAGCGAGAACAATAGATGCAGATGGTGCTGTCGTGACACCAGGTTGGGTTGATCTGCACACTCACTACGATGGACAAGTCAGTTGGGACACTGAGATGGCTCCATCTTCTCACAATGGAGTAACAACCATCGTTATGGGAAACTGTGGCGTAGGTTTTGCGCCAGTTCATGACGGCCATGAGAAAGAACTCATCGAACTGATGGAAGGCGTTGAAGATATCCCCGGTGCGGCACTTCATGAAGGAATGGAATGGGGGCAATGGGAAACTTTCCCCGAATATCTAGACTATTTATCGAAACGGGAATTCGCACTAGACATTAGCGCCCAAATTGCACATGGAGCACTCCGATACTTCGCAATGGGCGAGCGAGGAAGACTAAATGAAGATGCAACTGAATCTGATATTAGTCAAATGGCGAGTCTCGTATCAGAAGCCTTGGAAGCAGGCGCAGTTGGGTTCAGCACGTCAAGAATTGTCGGTCATCGTTCTCTTTGGGGTGAGCCTGTCCCCGGCACCTTCGCCCCTGATCATGAAGTTCTTGCGATAGCTGAGGCCATGAAAAAATCTGGTAAGGGCGTCTTCCAAATGATTCCTGCAGGAACTATCGGAAAGATGGAAAGTCTTGGAGGGGAAAAGTTCACTCAGCAAGAAGAGCATGCGCTTATGGTGCGTGTCTCAGAGGTCAGCGGTAGACCAGTTACATTTACGCTGGTGCAATCACCGGACTATGACCCAGACACTTGGAGAGAGATTCTCGCTTTGACCGAGGAAGCAAACAGTAATGGAGCACAAATTTACCCGCAGGTTTCGTCACGACCCATTGGTTTCCTGACAGGACTTGGTGGTTATCACGCCTTCATGAGGAGACCAACATACCTAAGGGAGATAGCGCACCTTCCTCTTGACCAGAAGGTAGCCATGATGAGTAAGCCTGAAGTGCGAGCGGCAATAATGAGCGAAAAAGATATAGCCCCTGACGAACCAGGGTCCATGGAAAATGTATATGGACTTTTCAAGATGGCTGCGCCCGCTCTTTATCCACTTGACAACCCAGTGGATTACGAGCCTGACATTAGCCAATGTCTAGGGGCCAAGGCAGGAGCAGCGGGAGTTGACCCTATTGACTATTTATATGATTTCCTTCTTGAAGATGGAGGAACCCGCTTCGCTTCCCTCAGTGCTGTTGACCTCCCAGCCAGAATGGGAGTTTTGCAGGAAATGCTCCTTCATCCAGACACGGTAACAGGGCTAAGCGATGCGGGTGCCCATGTGACACTTATTTGTGATGGAAGTATGCCTACTACTCAACTTGCGTACTGGACACGCGACAGAGAAAAGGGTGAAAAAATTCCAATTGAGTTCATCGTTCGTAAGCAAACCGCTTTAAATGCTCAACTCTACGGTTTCGATGACAGGGGAACGCTTGAGCTGGGAAAGAAGGCGGATATTAACGTGATTGATATGGATAACCTAAGGGTTTCTCCACCTGTACCACACCATGATTTGCCAACTGGTGGAACTCGTTTGATGCAGCCAGTTTCCGGCTACATCAATACTTTATGCAACGGCACCTCAGCAAGAGAATTTGATCGAGATACAGGGGAACGTCCAGGAAAATTAGTTCGAAGCTGACTAAGTCATGCCGGCGGTGAATTGCCCCATGTCAAAGTAGTCTCGCCATTCAATAATTTTGCCATCAAGTACTTTGAAGACTCCAGCTACTGGAAGCCGCGTGGTTGCATCGCCAATCACCAAAGTATCTATTCGTTCATTCATGACAATATTGCCAGACGCTACTTGGTGCAGTATCTCAAAGTCAATGGACTCAGCTGAGGAAAAGAATCCCTCAATAAATAATCGTATTTCATCTACACCATTAACTGGAGCCATAGGGATGTTATGGTAAATCGCGTTTTCGTCAAAATAATTTACAATTTCTTTCACGTTCCCATCAGCCCATTTAGCACAAAATGATCTAATGATTTCATCAGGAGTATTAGTCATAAATGTAGAATAATGGACAAAGGACCGCAGTATGCATTGCATACAGAAAATAGTTTTGAGAACATTCAGGACGCAGCCAAAGGATGTTGCAGGTGAGCAATAAAGACCATGCATATAAAAATTTCGGAGGGAAAGTAGGAAAGGTCTTTTCTACTTCTGAACCTGAATGGCCTATGCCGCCCACAGCACCTCCAGATGCGCCGAATGTGTTAGTGATGCTTGTGGACGACCTAGGCTTTTCTGATCTTGGATGTTTCGGTTCTGAGATTGAAACTCCAGCTCTTGACAGACTTGCCTCTGATGGCATTCAGTATACGAATTTTCATGTCAATCCTATGTGTTCACCGACTCGAGCATCATTACTGACTGGCCTAAATTCCCATATGGCTGGAATGGGTCACGTAGCTCACTTTGATCCCGGATTTCCAGGGTATGCAATGGAGATAAGAGAAGATGCACTCACCATGGGTGACCTTTTCCAAGAACATGGTTGGGCGAGCCTCATGATCGGGAAATGGCATTTATGCAAGGACTCTAATTTATCTGAGGCAGGACCCAAACATAGCTGGCCGTTGCAAAAGGGTTTTGAACGGTTTTATGGAATACTTGGAGGCTTCACCAATTTTCATCAACCTCATCGGCTCCATGAAGATAATCATGCTTTAGACATAGATGATTACCCAGATGGTTACTACTTCACTGACGACCTAACTGACCAAGCGATAAAAATGATAAAGGAATTGAGAAGTTCCGACCCTACAAAGCCGTGGTTCATGTATTTTGCTCACGGGGCAGTCCACGCACCCTTACAGGCTAAGAGTGAAGACATAGAAAAGTACAAAGGAAAGTACGATGCTGGATGGGATGAATTGCGCAAACAACGTTTTGAAAGGCAACAAGAGTTAGGTGTCGTGTCCGATCAAGCGTTATTGCCGGATCGAAATTTTGAGCAAAACCATGCGGTCAAACCATGGGATGAATTGACCTCTCTTGAAAAGGAACTCTTTGCCCGGTATCAGGAAATATTTGCAGGGATGGTGGACAACGTTGACCAAAATTTTAAGAGATTGAGAGACGAATTAGAACAAATGGATGAGTGGGATAATACAATTATTGTTTTCACATCAGATAACGGAGGATCAAGGGAAGGTCAGGAATTAGGGACTTCAGCGTATTTTCGCACATTATTAGCTTTTACCGGTCATACTGATCTTGAAAGTACAGAATTGGATCATTCTAGGATTGACCTTTTGGGTGGGCCTAGATCCCTTGCGCATTACCCGATGGGGTGGGCTATGACCTCCAACACGCCTTTTAGATTGTATAAAACTAATACTCATCAGGGTGGTCAACAAGTGCCACTCATAGTGCATTGGCAAAAAGGATTGCCATCTGATGATCAATTACGACATCAGTACCAGCACGTGACGGACCTACTTCCAACAATTTGTGAACTAGTGGGAATAGAAATTCCTAGATCAAAGGGTGAAGAACAGCTGCCCCGAGCTGCTGGGAATAGTTTCGCAAGCTCGCTTACAAACCCGTCGGCAGATTCTACGCATTCGGAACAATATTACGAGATGATAGGACATCGAGGAATGTATAAAGATGGATGGTCAGCCTCAACGATACGACAACCTGAAACCGTATTCTCGGAAGAGCATTGGGAATTGCATGATTTACGTAATGACCCAACTGAAAGTGTAGACCTCTCCGAAAAGTACCCTGAGAAAGTGGAGTCAATGAAAAGTCTCTGGGAAGAAACGGCTTGGGAAAACCAGGTTTTCCCTTTGGATGAAGGAAACAATGTCAAAAATATTCTCCGCCCCCCATGGAATGAAAAACTTGTTCAGGAAATGGTCCTTTATCCTGGGACTCCAACTGTTGAGCGATGGAAATCGCAACAATTAATTAGCTTCCGAAACTGGAGTGTTGAAGTAGATCTTGACTACAAAAAAGCTGATCAAGGGACTCTCTTTGCTCACGGTGATCAAGGCGGCGGGTACGCTCTTTACGTTATGGATGGAACTCTTTTATTTTCGCATAATGGTTATGGGGAAATGACGAATATTCAGTGTGGCGAAATGTCAGAGGGTCATAACACAATTGTCGTCACTGTGACCCCTCCTGATTTTTTGCACTGGGATTTAGAGATATCGCTTAACGGGACAACTATGGCGACTCATACAGGTTTACTAGCGTTACTTGCTATGGCCCCTTTTCAGGGTATTGATATCGGAATTGATAGTAAGTCCCCTGTTAATTGGGAGGTATACGAAAAGTACCGAAACTTCCAGTACACAGGGTTACTAGAAACGGTACGGTACCTGCCTGGTGATCTGACTGACTTCGCAGGATCAAAGTGGATTGATTTCCTTAAAGAAGAGGGAAAGCGCTTTGAGTAAACTTTTAACCAAGTCTTAGCGTCTCTAAGGGCTCCAGTCGAGCAGCTTTGAGGGCTGGATAAAGGCCTGCAATTATCGACACAATCAGTGCCATGCCACCTGCTACTAAAAATAGTGGGAGATTCAGGGTGGCAACCCATCCAAGAACAGCAGACACTAGATAGATAACTCCAACACCTGCGAGAACCCCCGCTAAACCTCCGAGAACACCCACAAATAAAGCTTCAAGAACAAATTGCATGGCGATCGTTACTTTTGTATGGCCAAGAGCACGTCTAATGCCAATTTCGCCGGATCGTTGAATAACTGATATGGACATAACATTCGCAATACCAACACCTCCGACAAGTAGTGCCAGGCCTCCCATTAAGAAGAGAATATTTCGCAGTGTGGTATCCACAGCTCCCTGAGCTTCAAGTAGGTCAGAAGGGACTGCTACTACAACACCTTCTGGTCCACCAAGATTTATTGCTACAGGTAAAGCCTGAGAGGTCGAATCAACAGTTCCTTCTGCTGCTCGTACGTACACCGTTGTTGGCTTTTGCTCTACATCAAAATCTTCCTCAGCAGAAGATTTAGGGATAATTACTGCGGTATCTAATTTCGGAACTAACGCAACTTTCTCTAGAACTCCTACCACTCCGTAAGTTTCGCCATTGACATCAATTGTCCGTGCCTCACCCGGAAGATATTGATAATCCCTTGCAAGATCCTGACCAATGACTGCACTNCGGAAGATATTGTCTTCGTCTGCTCCGTTAATNAAACGACCNTANAGCATCTNGGCATCCAGTACATTAAGGAGNTTTTGGTCACTAGTAAGCACAGGAACAGGTATNGTTCTGAAGAAATCCCTNCCGCCTTGTGAAGGGAGTACGGTAAGGCTTCCTATNTCNGTNATACCTGCAGCGCGATCAACAGTTGAAACATTCATAGCGCGTTCCACAGCTTCTTCAGGAAGNGTTGGGGCCTCACCTCCGGAGAAGGTTCCGTCAGCCGAGGCAACTATTAAATTAGTTCCCAATTTCTCTANAGTNTGCCTCACATCACCTTTTGCTGATTCGTTTAACCCCACTGCTGCAACAATNCCNGCTGCCCCCAGCACCGGCCCGAGCATAATTAATAAGGTACGAACTTTTCTCGCTGTTAGGCCACCGAGAGCGACACTGAGTATTTCGCGAAACCAATTCATAGCTACTCTAACTTGCCGTCNTTACCAGCTTCCCAAAATCTATCTTCGAGAGCATCGGTTCGTTCGCTNCGAAGGTCATCAGCTACGATCTTTCCATCTCGCATAGAAACCACACGATCCATTTGTTCAGCTATTTCTAAATCATGGGTAACNAGTACGATTGCACGATTTTCGCTTTGAAGATTTTTAAAGATTTCCATAACAATTGTTGCAGTTTTTGTATCCAGCGCACCTGTCGGTTCNTCAGCAAGGATCATNAGAGGGTCAGTGACCAAGGCTCTTGCAATAGCAACACGTTGNTGCTCNCCGCCTGACATCTCNATAGGNCGGTGATCNTANCTNNCNCCTAGTCCTACCATCTCCAAAGCGGCTAGTGAGCGCTNTCTGATTTCAGGTTTCGTTAGNTCGCGNTACAAAAGGGCCGTTGAAACGTTCCCCAAAGCAGTAAGGTGTGGNATTAAGTGGAATTGCTGNAAGACAAACCCTATNGAATTGCCTCGTAGCTTTGAACGNTCGCTGTCTTCTAAGTCNGTTATCTCTGTTTGGTCGACTTTGATTGANCCTTTTGTCGGTAAATCTAAGCACCCNAATAATCCAAGGAGCGTNGACTTNCCAGACCCNGAAGGNCCAATAATTGCCATGAAATCCCCTGCATGGATATCGAGAGATACGCCGTCAAGAGCATGAACAGCAACGGGTTCTTGTCCATAGATTCTGTACACATCGCGCAGNCGGAACAAATTTCTTCTACTTGCAATGTTNAGATTTGACTNGGATANANCTGNGGTNCTCATNAGGTTTCTACCANTACAAGTTCTTCGCCTGAGAGCCCNTCNGTGATCTCAACGTAAGCNCCTTCAGAAAGGCCAACCTTAACTTGTACTTGNCGAGTTGTTCCATCCGTTAGAACTACTCGTACGACATCGTTGCCTTGTCCGTCCTGNAAGACAGCGGCGACTGGAACGGTGATGACNTCTATNTTTTCTTCTCGCGTTACATCAACGTTGACGTTTGCACCATCCACTGCGTCNAGGTCCTCAAATGTTTGGATNACTCCNTCGTATCTNTCTGAACCATCTGCTGCAACTGTTGCAGTTTCATCAAGNTCGAGAATTACNCCTGGNACGGCATCCTGNTCGCTTGCTTGAAGNTCAACTTCNACTTCCATTCCNACCTCNAAGTTTCCTCTGTCAGTNGGATTGAGTGTCAATGTGATNGTGAAGTCAGGCTCTGTAAGTGTAAGNACTTGTTGCCCTAGNAGAATGAACTCTCCATCGTCAACAGATACTGTTCCAATTCTTGCTGGCCAGGANGCNACAACCATATCTCCAGGTAGAAAAAGGACATCGTCATCNATAGTTTCNATNTGAACAGTNACTTGGCTNTGNCCTGCTGGCATAATTACTGTCCCNGGTAACTCTTTGTAGTCTTTNCCTGGTGTAGCGCTNCCACGTAACGTNTAGTTGATTGATGTGTCTTCGGTGACAGGCTGATCGGCATTGATTACGAACTCNGCATTTCCACCCTCTCCGATGCCTCCTCCTCCTGAGATCGTTAGCTCAGGTAGATCNTTAGATTCTATTATNCCTAAAGCTGATTTTGGCGAGCCAATAGCGTACGTCTCNTTGGGGTTACTTAAAATAGTGACCCAGAGTTCTTCATCAGGTTCAACCTGTGAATCATTTCTTGTTTGGAAGGTGAGGCTGACAGTTTCTTGGTTAGCGGGTAGTTCAACTTCAAAGTCTTCAGCTATAAAATCTGACCCACTCGTAGCAGTTCCCCACACAGATATTTTTATCATCGTGTCTTCATTGCTTATTTTGTCGGTTTGGAATTCGAAGGTTAAGTTGCCGCCCTCTGAGACCGACGGAGTTATAGACCGAATTTCTATTGTTTGTACATCTCCGGCAGGGCTAGTTATTTCTAATTTCGCTTCCCGCAGGGCCCCAAGTCTGTAGGGGAGGTTGTCTCCTACGCTGAAACCCTCACCAACCTCAATTACGAGTTCTTCAGCACTCTCAATTTCATTATCAGTCAAAGTTTCTATTTGTAAATCATATGATTGTGCACCGGCGGGGAAAATAAATGAGCCGTCTAATGGGTCGTCTTCGTAATCATCATCAGCAGTAGCAGAGCCTGTGACTACGTAATCGATCACAGTGTCCGAAGCCATTGGTATATCTGACGTAAATGTAAAGGTCGCAGTTTCTCCCTCAACAACAGAACCCGGATTCACACTGACCTCAATAACGGGTCTATCATCCTGTAACGCATTATTTTGGGAAGCAAAATTAGCAGGAACAAATGCACCAGCGTTCGTTGTATTCTGAGAGTAAAGTGCAGTTTGGGTTTCCCAACTAGATTTCGCTGAAGTTAGACTCTGGTCAGGGACACTAGGTTGAAGTTCTATAGCGATCGTATTCTGAGCCCCTATTGAATACCCGGCGGAATTGGAACTTAAAGAGATAACAATATTTTCGTTGGGTTCCGGGCTGGCCCCTCCGTACCCTCGTGCTATCTGCCAATCACGCAAACCTGATCTCGTTTCTTCAGTAAAAAGTTGGTCCACTGTTCCAACGTCGTAGCCGCTTTCTGAGAGAATTCTTTCAAGCTGCAGGACGTCTGGGCCATCAGAACCGACATCTAATCTTCTAAAGAAGGAAAAATCCCCGTTAACGGCAACAGCAGCACGTCCGTCAATAGCGTACAGAACATCTCCGGCGTTGATAGTATCCCCGTCATCCACAAGAACCGAACTTACCTGTCCGTCAACATTGGCCGTTATCCGTTGAAGTTGATCTCGGCGAATTTCTCCTCGGACAGTAATTTCATCAGATAGAGTTCTTCTCTCAACAGGAGCAACAACGTAGGTAGGGCCATCGTTCCTTTGGGTGTTGTTGCTGTTTCCCCCTGTACCCGGCCAGACAAATACGCCAATTAATAGAACGAGGACAACCCCTATTCCTATTCCTATAAAAATTTTCTTTTTATTATTCAACTTTTGAACTACTCCTCGTTCGCCTCATAATTCTCCAACACATATGTTTCTGCTTCTTGCCTGCAAGTGTTTATATCACCGGCAGGGAATATGCCTTCCGAATCATTAGGGGGAGTTAGGCCTGATCCGTTTGTACCAAATCCGAGCTGCCCGCGCTCATCGGGCGTTATTTCACCGACTTCCCACCCAAGTCGCTCTAGGCACTCTCCAAAAACTGGTATTCCGAAGTTATTTTGTGCGATCTCCTCCGGAGTCAAATTCTCCTGAGCTTCGCTAAAAGATGTAAAGGCGTCAATAATATTCGTTGCAGTAGCACACCTTTGTAGGGCAGCAATGTAGTCGGGTGTGAAAGAACTCGGGTCAACAGTTTCTCCGTCAGGACCAGGTTGACCCGGCGCCCCAATAAACTCAAATCCGTCATCTTCTAGACAACCCTGAAATTGTGCAACAGTGTTTAGCAAGTTGTCCAGTGGGTCTTCTTCTGCAGTAGCTACATCAATGTCATCTTCTTCTTCAACCGCCTCTGCCTCCGTATTGAGTTCTTCCACGTCAACGTCTTCAACAGAAAGAGTCTCTGTTCCACTACTTTCATTAGCTTGCTTATCCTCTGCCGCCTTCACTGCGTCAGTGTCGATTACTACTTGACCTCCTTGACCAATGATGACATTTGCGGATTCAGGGTTCTCACTACCGCCGCAAGATATGGCTATCAGCGATATCAGGAGTATCAATCCTACTGTTCGGAACATTTTGACCTTATGCATGGTTTCCTGCCTTTACTAGTTTGTGCGCGTAATCGAAATAACCGTATTTGGTGATTCCAGAGGGAGGTTTGTTGTAATCAAGCATATGTTATTTGTGGTGCATGTTGGTGAAACCCACTCAACCTAGATTTCGGTAAAGGAAGTTAACTTTCTTGAAAGTGTAAACGAGGGTTGACATTTGTAATCCTTTTTAAAGAATGCTTTTAATAATAATTATTATTAATAAGTCAAGTAATGCAATTATCCTCTTAGCTGAAGATATTTCTTGGGAGTTTTGATTATGAACGGCGAGTTATCTGAGAAGTTTCTTGGGACGCGAGTGTCCGAATAGTAAAAATTGAGTCTCCGGAGAGAACACCACCTCTACCAAACAGTCTTCCGTGCTGCCAGTTAGATAACCCTAGCTCAGGCCGATTTAGGGCATACTGCCCATCAACCCACCTTGTAAATCCATTACCAACAAAGGGGGCATTTATGCCATCAAAAAATGCTTCGAATTCAGCGTCGTCTTCGGTAACCATGCTTGCAACAAATTGCGGAGAGTAACTATTACAAAGCGTTATGGCTTGTTCAACTGATTCAACAACGACCAAAGTAACTTCTGGCGAATTTTCCCATTCCCATTCAACGCCAATTTCCTCAATCTTTATCTTTTCGGTTTGAGTCTCAACGACTTCGCCTTCTGCTCGTTCAATAGAAACGGTTCCCCTCCATGCATCGGGGATAAAGGGATCTACCGACTCGGTGATGTGTAATTTAGCATTCGCTCCTCTCACTTCGGCAGCTTCTGAGAGTGCAGCCAGAAATTCTGAAACTAAAACCGATGCAGCTTCTTTAGTGATGCAACACGTGTTAAGNGTGTTNCAAACTTTTCGATCTAACGAATGATAGACAACTGCTTTNAACNTTTCAGGGTCACTGTTANTGCTACCAACNAGCCANGCGCCACCTGTCCCATGTAAGCTAACNGGAATACCTGTTTGTTTCGCAACTGAACCTAGTTGAGCAACGGCTGGNCCAGACCCTCGNGCCACAGCNAAGGCGAGTCGTTGATCTGAGAACATAGCGTANCCNGCAGATCGCTCGGCGCTATTGATGAGACTNACTGANCCACTTGGCAACCCTGATTCTTCCAAAGCAGGATTCAAAGCATGCTCNACNATAGCGTTCGCAGTCAACAAGGCATCAGANCCTATNCTAAAGACAACTGTATTNCCTGANCGAAGAACTCCAGTAGCNTCCGCAAAGACGTTAGGTCTCCCCTCAAAAATAAAACCGACAGCACCAAGCCCAGCAGTTATTAATTTAACATTCCACCCATCATGATTAATTTCNTCAATGGTTGAGCCTCTTTGAGACGGAGTATTCTCCCATAAGCGTAAACCGGCGACCATATCCGTTCTCATCTTCTCAGAGAGAATTAACCTCGTCGTTGACCGTCCTTTAGACCTAGCNATTCTCACGTCTTCATCATTTGAATCTTTGATAGCAGAGAACCTTTCATCATCTGATAAGTAATCTGCAAACAATTTGAAGAACTTTGTAATTGAATCATCGTCNACAGAACCCATTTCAAGAAACGCGTTATGGGCCTGCTCAACTGTTTTATAAGAAATGTCCCATACATNTGAAGGAATATGAAGTAGATCCCCAGTTGTTTGGATGACAATTAATCTATCGCCACTCTCAAATTCAGAAGCTAGTTCCTCGGACACGATCGCAACATTGTTCCCGCCATAAGGAACCCTCATGCCAGCAGTTAAAGATACAAGTTTTTCGTCCATTTGGGCATGCTATCTAGAACATCGCTTTTCGCACAAGTGCAGGCGACACCTAGTACTTCTGGTAACCCTCAACTAGGTGTCAAGAGAATTCAGCTAACTTGCTTACTATGCAGACTGATTGGAACCCCATTCTTCGGCAAGAATTCAACAAGCCATACTGGGTAAAGCTTCAAAATTATATTCTTGATCAACGTGAGTCTCATATGGTCTTTCCAGCACATCCGGATGTGTTCCGTGCCTTTCATCTGACTTCCTTCGCAACTTTAAAAGTCGTGATACTAGGGCAAGACCCATATCACGGTGTCGGTCAAGCAAATGGCTTGTGCTTTTCTGTGTCGCCTGGGGTTTCGTTCCCTCCATCGCTCCAAAATATTTTCAAAGAGCTAGAAGATGACCTTGGAGTTTCGAAGCCACAAAGTGGGGATCTCGCTGCATGGGCAGAGCAAGGTATTTTGCTTTTGAATACGACNTTGACAGTACGGCAGGGAGCACCTGCATCTCACCAAGGCAAAGGCTGGGAAACTTTCACAGATGAAGTCATTCGTTGCATAAGTCACAAGAAAGAAAAGATCGTCTTTGTGTTGTGGGGGGCATCNGCACGACGNAAGAAGAGCCTCATTGACGTCACAAAGCATACCTGCATTGAGTCGGTTCACCCCTCACCCCTCAGCGCGTACAGGGGATTCTTTGGCAGCAAGCCATTTTCTAGAATCAACCAACTGTTAAGACAGCAGGGCANAACTGAAATCGATTGGTCTCTTTAGTTNTTTTACTTGTCGTATACCCCAACTTATGTGGGACACTCAAAGTAANAAAGAAAGGCCAATTATGGGCGACTTTTTCCAAAATGGCGTTATTACAACCCTCCACAACCTTGCTGACCGTCCCGTGGAGGAATTAGAAAAGGATCTTCAAGGGTGGTCCAATGAGCGACCAATGTCATTAATTATTCCTGCTCTTTACAGCGAATTTGAGGGGCCNGCTATGCCCGAGATAATAACTCAACTTGAGACAAATAGTTACCTCACCGAAATAATAATTGGCTTAGACCGAGCAGATAGCCAGCAGTTCAAAATGGTCAAGGAACAGGTTAGGGATATACCAGTTGATGTGAAGGTCATCTGGAATGATGGGCCTGTGATGCTCGATNTGCAAAGCGAATTAGCATCTGAAGGTCTAGCCCCANTAGAGCGTGGGAAAGGAAGCAACGTCTGGTANGCCATGGGNTATTTCTTAGCATCNGGCAANGGAAAAATANTAGCTTTGCATGATGCNGATATCTTAAACTACCGAAGTGAAATGTTAGCAAGGTTGCTTTACCCGTTAGCTAATCCGACATTCGGCTACGCCTTTTGTAAAGGGTATTACTTTCGGACTGANAACGACGGCTTCAATGGAAGAGTTGCACGATTATTGGTTACGCCTCTTTTACGAGCCATGAAGCAGATATTGGGTGAAGACGATTTCCTTACTTACCTTGATAGTTTTCGCTACCCGTTGGCAGGTGAGTTTTCAATGGATGCAGACCTTGTCAGAGGCCTTCGAATTCCGTTTGACTGGGGTCTCGAAATAGGGGTCCTCTCTGAAGTTTACCGAAACTACACAACAAGTCGTATCTGCCAAGTAGATATAGCTGACTCCTATTCACATAAGCATCAAATTGCNTCTGAAGATAACCCGTCTCAAGGACTCCACAGAATGGCAATTGATATTTCCAAATCAATCTTCCGTAAACTCGCAATTAATGGAGAAGTATTTTCGCAAGGATTTTTCCGTACCTTAAAAGCAACCTACTACCGAACTGCACTTGATTTATCAGACCGTTATCAACATGATGCAGAAATGAATGGGTACCCGATAGANAGGCATTCCGAAGAGAATCTCATTGAACTGTTTTCGCGAGCAATCACCAAAGCTGGTGAAGATTATTTAATGCATCCCATGGAGCAACCTTTTATCCCATCCTGGTCAGTGGCCATGTCAGCGATGCCGGACATTCTTCACCGGATACAAACAGCAGTCGATAGTGAAAACCTTTGAAATGGACTCTTAGGATCCAAGCTTTGGGACCAATCGCTTAGGAATTTGTCCTTCTTGAACNAGCCAACGAAGAGTATCGGTAAAGCTTTCCGATAGGGGCTTCCACTCAATTCCTAAATCTGATCTAGTTCGCTCATCAATACCAGGCGTCAAACTTGTCATGAACTTTGAAGTAGCGANATCTAGCGGAAAATCTATTCCAAGATTCCCTAAAAGGTCTCCGAATCTCCCAAAAGTGTGAAATACAGAATTTGGAAGAGTAACTGTGCGAAGCCGCTTGCCGGTCACCGATTCAAGAAAGATCTCTGTTTCAGGCCAATCTAGATAATGCCCGAACACTCCGTATCTTCGGGGCCCCTGCATAGCTGTCAAACAACGACTTAGAACCCTTGCTAGATCTCTCACATCGTGCATTAAAATACCGCCAGTTTGGGGCAACGGAATTATGGGTGCTTTCAACAATCTTGCGATTCCCTTGGCAGCCACACTCACTCCAACATCATCAGGTCCGATTATCCCTGATGGCCAGATAATAACCACTGGGTACCCTTCGCCTTGCAGTTTGCGCGCAACGATCTCACCTTCAGCTTTAGATTTCGCATATTCATCAATCGGGGATGGGCTTATCGGACACTCGTCTGTATATAACCCTCCTGGCGGCGGGTGTAGAACGCTCTGGGAGGATACGTAAATTATCGGATCAAGTTTAGCTTCGCTAGATAACTCCAGAACATTCCTGCTTCCAGCTGCATTCACTTTCTTAATCAACGGTACGGCTTTCTTACCTGTTGCTGCTACAGCAGCTGTATGAATAACAGCATCACAACCCTCTAATAGCGGGCGCAAAGATTCACGAGAGGTGATGTCACCTTCAACATACTCAATATCGGGAAGCTTATGGAGTTTAATGACAGCATCTAATTTAGAACTGCTCCGAACAAAAGCGACAGGTTCATGACCAGAAGCTATTAATTCTTTAAGGGTGTGTCCGCCAGTGAAACCTGTGGCTCCCGTTATTGCTACCCGCATCCTCTTAAATTACCGTAAAGCAATCTCACAATGTAATTTAGAGAATAAATCTCAGAGGTCTTATAAACCTATGCGTTGAGCAAGTAACTCTCGATGGTAGGTAGGGTCACCGAAAAGCAACTCTGAGCTTTTCGCTCTCTTGAAGTAAAGATGAGCGGGGTGTTCCCACGTGAATCCTATTCCACCATGAATTTGAATATTCTCTGCAGCTGCATGGAAATATGCTTCGGAGCAGTATGCCTTTGCAAGGCTGGCCGTTGAAGGAAGTTCATCGTTCATTTCGGCCGCACACCACCCAGCGTAGTAGGCGGCTGATTTTGCAGACTCAACTTCAAGGAGCATGTCTGCACATTTGTGCTTGATCGCTTGGAAGGATCCAATTGGGCGCCCGAATTGAACTCGTACCTTTGCATATTCAACTGACATGTCCAAACACATTTGTGCTCCACCGACTTGCTCCGCAGCTAGAGCTACAGCCGCAAGATCAAGCACGGTAGAAAGGGTTTCCCAACCAGACCCCTCATTACCGATTAGTTTCGCTGGAGTGCCTTCGAAATCAATGCGAGATTGTTTACGTGTCTGGTCCATTGTGGCCAAGGACGTTCTTGTGAGGCCTTCAGCATTCGCATCAACTTGGAATAAACTAACCCCGTTATCAGTTCGAGCAGCCACTATAAGAATTTCAGCATTGTTGCCGTCAATGACGTACATTTTAGTTCCATCTAAAGTGAATTCTTTACCTGATCCGCTGGCTTGCATTGTGATTCCGGATTCATCCCATTTCCCGTTCTCTTCGGTTAAAGCTAGGGTGGCGATGGTTCCTGAAGCAATCTGTGGAAGTAATTCAGCTTTGGCCTCTTTATCTCCTGCATGGAGAAGTGTGTTTGCGGCAAGGACCACGCTCGAGAAGTAGGGGGCACATAGTAATGACCGACCCATTTCCTCGAGGACAACAATGAGCTCAACATAGCCGTAACCCTGGCCTCCAAACTCTTCAGGGATAATAAGGGCTGGAAGTGCTAGCTGGTCACACATTTGTTGCCATACGTCTGCGTCAAAACCCTGTTCGGTTTCCATCTGTTCGCGTACGGCTGCTTCATCAGACTTCTCTTCAAGGAAGCTTCTGACGAATTCTCTCAATTGTTCTTGTTCATCTGAAAATGCAAAGTTCATAATATTCTCCTTTGATTCTCAAATTTACACGTATCCTGAAAGACTTGCACATCAGAATATGTACAGAAATGTACATATGTTCTATAATGCGGACATGGACGGAAAACATAAAACTTCTATGACAGAGCTTCGAAAGGATCTTGCTAGTTATTTGAGGATTGCGAATTCAGGTGAACAAGTAGTTATTACTGTTGATGGTAAACCATTTGCTGCTTTGGGTCCGTTGGAGGCTCAAAATGAGATCACAATAGATCACCTTGTAGCTGGTGGTTTGGTGAATAAGCCATTGCGTGATCAGTCTTTAGGGGATCCTGAGGAGGCGATATTTCCAGTTGATAGTAATGTCTCAGCAATCATTCGGGAGGTGAGAGGATGACGAACTGTATTGCCATAGATACATCTGCGCTTCTTTACCGTTACCTACCAGGAAAAAATAGGGAATTTCTCGTAGAAGAGATGGATACTGAAGAAAAGTGGATTGCCAGTGAGTTGGTAAAGACTGAAATGTTATTAGCGCTTCGTCATGGAGCCGTTTCGCCTCACCATTATGATGCTATCGCAAGGTCTTTCCGCTCTGATTGGGAGTCATTTTATGTAATTCCATTAGATAGCAAGTGTCTTAATCGGGCCGCCCAATTTGGGGCCCAGTTTGGCTTAAAGATGGTAGATGCTCTGCATATAGCTGCTATTGATAGAATTCCTCGACCATTTAGATATGTAACGTTTGATCACGCACACATGTCTGCAGCAGTAGAGTTAGGGATTGAAGTTGTTGCGCCTGCCTCAATCACTTAAATCTCGTTTTCAGGCCTGCCTGTTCCACCACTTGGATGCCCACCCATATTCGCGTTAAGTCTTGCTTTGGACATCAGTTCTGTCATGAGCGGACCAAGGTCCTGCGGGTCTTCTGGTTGAGTCCCAGTAGGACCTAATACCCAACCCTCTGAAATTCCGATCTGATTACCACGTACATCGAAACAACGACCAGTAACTTTCGCAGCCTCTTCACTGCAAAGCCAAGCGGCGGTTACAGCTTGCCATCGCGGCGACATTGCTTCCTTCTGCTCATCTGATAGATTATCCATTCCAACGAGACCGGCTGTCATTCTTGATAATGCAGCAGGAACCAATGCGTTGACGGTCACATTATATTTGGCCAGTTCCATGGCTGTTATAACCGTAAACGCAGCTATTCCTGCTTTAGCGGCGCCATAGTTACTTTGCCCGATATTCCCATATATTCCTGATGGTGAAGAGGTATTGATTACTCGCCCATATGTATCTTCCCCAGCTTTAGCTTTGTTTCTCCAATAAACGGCAGCATGATGGGTAGGGCCAAATGTTCCTTTTAGATGGACTGCCATGATTGAGTCCCAGTCGTCTTCTGACATGGAGAAAAGCATTCTGTCTCTTAGGATTCCAGCATTGTTGATGAGAATGTTGAGATCTCCGTAGGTGTCTATCGCTTGGTCAATCATTGCTTTAGCATCTGTAAAGCTGGCAACATTCCCACCATTGACTACAGCTTCGCCTCCCATTGCTTGAATTTCCTCAACAACCTTCTGAGCTTGAGTTAGATCCTCTCCTTGTCCGGACATATCCCCGCCTANGTCGTTNACAACAATTTTCGCTCCATGTGAAGCGAGCATCAATGCNTGNTCACGNCCAATGCCACCTGCTGCTCCGGTAATTAGTGCAACTTTTCCTTCAACAAGTTTTGCCATTTCGAATCTCCTGAATTTCTTTGCTNTCATGAGGTTAGCTCAGGCANTAATAAACTGCGACTCAAGATAACTCCAAATGNGGATATNTCTCTTTGATTTCTTGAAGNAATTAAAAAAATTTNCTACTATTCCCATCATNAGTTAATGGAGGTTANGANTTGGGAGCATTAAGTGGAATACGCGTNATNGACGTGGGGCTTCTGGTGCAAGGTCCCCAAGCTGGTCAAACACTAGTTGATCTTGGCGCAGAAGTNATTAANGTNGAACTNCCNNTAATGGGGGANATGGCNAGGTGGATCCCAATATCGATGGAGGATTTGCGGNCACCNTATTTTGAAGCGTGTAACCGAGGTAAACGAAGCATAACAGTTGACTTGAGGGTTCCTAAGGGNNCAGAAATTTTTCGTAAACTNGTNGATAGCGCAGATGTNCTTCTNGCCAATTTTAANCCAGGNACNTTNGAGGNNTGGGGNCTNGGNTATGAAGAACTCAGCCNNTCNAANCCNGGGNTANTTTATGCAATGGGATCAACATTTGGTCCNGAGGGTGANGGTTCGCANAGAGAAGGCGCNGATTTGGCNGGTCAAGCTGCCGGAGGTCTCATTAGNACAACAGGTAATGATGGTGAACCTCCGACTCCAGTTGGGGCGACTATCGCTGANCACATCGGAAGCATGAACATGACAGTTGGNATTCTAGCCGCTCTCTTTGCNAGGCAAAGTAGTGGCAAAGGTCAGCGAATAGATGTTTCATTNCTCGGCGGGCAGATATACGCTCAGGCTTCAGANTACACATCCTTTCTGATGACAGGNAAAGTACCAGGTCGCAGTAATGCTGGGCACCCCTTNCTTCCAATGGCATATGGAATTCTTGAAACAGCCAATGGNCACATAGCTTTAGTTGGTGTTCTGCCAGATAAGCGAAAAGCGTTTTATGACGCAGTNGGTGTGCCTGAGTTGATAGACGATGANCGATTCGCACCCATTATCTNCACNACAGAGNTACGGAAATCGTTATTCGAGTTGNTAGCACCANGNTTCAAGAAAAAAACAACTGANGAGTGGGGTCAAATACTCGATGCAATGGAAGTGCGATACGCACCCGTGAATGACTATGAACAGGCAGCGAATGACAATTTGGTTCTANAGAANAATTACCTCGTTGACCTTGAGGATTCAAGNGGGAACATAAGACGCGTAGTTGGTTCTCCCATCAAGATGTCAGGTACACCTCCTGAGATATCTGCNGAGGCACCACAGTTNGGTCAACATACAGAAGAGATATTGCTTGAATTAGGTTATNACTGGGAAGANATATCCGAANTTCGTGAAACCTCTGCGATTTGAGNCTCCGCTACCATTCCNGGACCTGAGTCAGATAGTATTTGCGTGTGAAATATCTGGCTACATTTGTACTGGGCGTANCGTTAATNTNTCNGACTGCGGCGTGTGCGNCTACGNAGGATGATCAAGANACNCAAAGCGNNGGGGTAGCTAGCGATGTTGACGAACCTAAAACTGTTTTCCAAGACACAACAGAAATAGTCGTNGAGAGAATTATNGAAGAGGACGCGATNGTTGTCGGCGTAATCATTGACGAAGAGAACCTCATGTCTCCTCATGATCGNCAACCCGGAGTTGCATTTGTAGGTGAGATAGAGAAATTAAANGCAAGTGGGGGACTGCTGGGGAAACAGGTCAGAATCATAAGGGTTAACAGTGAATCCCGTCTTTCTGTNATNGATAATGCTGCNAAGAAACTNATTGAGGCTGGGGCACAACTGTTAGTACTCACATGCGAATTAGACTACGCAGGGCCTGCATTGATNAGAGCTAAAGAAGCAGAAGTTCTTGTAATATCTCCATGCGCAACTGAAACACAGTGGGGGACAGGGGCNGTTGACAAGTTAGCCTTCTCAATGGTTACACAATCACAAAANTATGGTGTGGANCTAGCNAACATGTTATGGGATGAAGGNAAAAGAACAGTNGGGGTTCTTTGGGATAATTCTGCGCCNGAACCNATTCAAGAATGTAGTGCGTTCAAAAACAGGTGGCGTCAACTAGGAGGCCGAACGACCATTGATTCAGCTATCAATATGATTACTGGAACCGANATCATNAANGCCGGTGANCGNGCAAGAACATTAGACGCNGACTCAATNGTGNTATGTGCATTTAATAGGGTNGGAACGCTTGCNCTTCAACGAATTCGAGGCGCTGGTTGGCTAACTCCCATCATCGCCGGAGTTACGATGGATAGCGCTGCATTTCGGCCCTTAGACGTCTCAGGTATTGGCGATTTNCGAATGCTCAGCTTTGCTTCTACTGCTAATGATGACCCATANTCCGAGGTTAGAGACGCATCGGTAAATTTTGTGTCNATTGACGGTGTCCCCCCCGCAAGTGGNCGATTTGTGCTTGGGGCAGATCTNGCAAAACTTTGGATNTATGCAGTGAATGAAGCCGGAACATCAAACAGCCTANCAGTNGCTGATCAGATCAAATCAATTGAGNCCTTTGACGCTGTCTCAGGGCCGATTAGTTTCGGTGGAACACAAGCNGTCNTGAGAAGGGTACTNCGAGTTCTAGAGCAAATTGACGGAGAAATGGTTTACCAAAGGATATGGGAGTACTAGTTAGTACCCTAAATCAATATCGATGCATCCAATAAGGTCAAGGCCCTGACGGTACCTGGAAACATTNTCAGTTACACGCGACGAGAGAAGCTTTATGCCCATTTCTGGTGTGTTTGCCGTATGCGGTGTAATCAAACAGTTCGGNANATTCCACAAAGGGTGGNCNACTGGAAGTGGTTCAGGNTAGGTGACGTCAAGGGCTGCACCCGCAATCTCGTTATTTCTCAAAGCTTCTACTAGGTCTTCAGTGACAATATGTTTACCTCTNGCAACGTTCACAATGACTGCGCTTTCNGNAAGTAATTTAAGTNCATTCGCCCCNATAAGATTTTCCGTCTCATTCGTTAGCGCTAACGCTANAAGNAGAACATCNGTAGNNGGGAGAACAGTCCNTAACTCCTTAAGTTGNATGGTTCTATCAGCACCNGCGAGAGGTNCAGGCCTTTTCCGAATAACTGTAATTTCACATTTAAAGGGCTCAANCAGTGGAATAANGTCTTCNGCTATTCCACCTCCCCCTAGNATTGTNACTTTNGCCCCAAAAAGGTTGCTACCGACTCCTTCANCCCACTGCGTTGACCGAGCGTANGCAGTCAAGTTTCTCTTCATTGCAAGCACCANNGCAAGNGCATGCTCAGCAACAGCAGGAGAGTACACACCTTTNCCGCAAGTCCATAATCGTTTNCNATCTAGCGAATCAATGAACGGCTCGATGCCAGCAAAAGGNAANTGAACCCAATCATGGTTGTCGGATAAGTAACTTTGTATNAGNTCGGGTTTTTCAGGTGCNGCCCAAANTAATGCGCTTGCCTCCTGACTTGAGCAAACCGTTCCACCGCCAAGTTCGACTGCCGCAACAAGAGCNTCACGGCGCCAATTTTCAGGCTCCACCGAGATTAACCCCTGCCGAGGACCGTTTGGTACAACTTTCTGAAGAGTTACATTTTCTGACAAGGATTTCTTTCCTTCAACGTGTGGAGGTTACTACTGCCNCCACTATGGTCATGTACATGGATATCGCTAATTCNGTTCTTGAACTNATTGGCCGCACTCCCATGGTTCGACTCGTTCGTGTCACCGAGGGTATTCCATGTCCTGTAATTGCAAAAGTTGAAACAACAAATCCTGGCGGAAGCGTCAAAGATAGGCCAGCTCTAGCGATGATTGAAGAAGCCGAGAAAGAAGGCCTCCTCAAGCCGGGGTCAACTATTATCGAGCCAACGTCAGGAAATACAGGCGTCGGTTTAGCGATCGTAGCTGCACAAAGAGGCTATAACTGTATTTTCGTAATGACTGACAAAGTTAGCCCCGAGAAGGTTGATCTCCTAAAGGCGTATGGGGCAGAAGTTATCGTGTGCCCTGTAGATGTTGAACCTGATGACCCTCGATCTTATTATTCAACAGCTGAACGACTTTCAAAAGAGACCCCTGATTCTTTTCGGCCAAATCAATACGCCAATCAAACGAANCCACATGCGCACTATCTAACAACNGGGCCTGAGATATGGGAACAAACCGAAGGGAAAATCACTCATTTTATNGCNGGAGCAGGAACCGGTGGGACACTATGCGGNGTGGGNAAATANCTCAAAGAAANGAACCCTTCTATTCAGATCATTGCAGCTGACCCAGAGGGTTCTGTTTACAGCGGTGGAGACGGAAGACCTTATCTCGTAGAAGGAGTCGGGGAGGACTTCTGGCCCGAAACCTATGACCCTTCAATAATTGATCGCGTAATTGCCGTNTCGGATGCGGATTCATTTAAAACGACACGAGAGGTTTCCCAGAAGGAAGGACTTCTAATTGGAGGCTCTTGTGGAACAGCAGTGAATGCTGCACTTACNGTTGCCGGTGAACTAACTGAAGACGATATGGTTGTCGTGCTCTTGCCTGACTCAGGACGAGGCTANCTCTCAAAAATCTTCAACGATGACTGGATGACNACATATGGCTTCTTATCTAAGNATGGAGCCTGCGTAAAGGAGATCTTGGATNCAAAGGGCNAAAAGAATATTGGGATAGTGCATGTTCAACCGGATGACTCTGTTGCACATGCTCNGGAAGTTATGAAAGAGCATCAAATTTCTCAAGTAATTGTTGCTCAAGGCCCNTTACCANTATCAGCAGCNGAAGTGAAGGGGGCTTTGACCGCCCAAACTGNTAAGGAAGCAAGTTTGAAAAATCCGGACCTANATATTGCATGTTCAACCGTGATGGNCGATTCCCTTGATTTTGTAGGGATAGGTGAATTAATAGAAAACGTNANATCAAATCTTGAGAAAGGNAAAAAACTTCTTGTTTTGGATGAAGGTAAGCCNTACACGGTCCTCACATTTTCTGACTACATTAGATACGAAGAACAGTAGGGAGAAATAACNCGATGGCTGCTGAAAACAATAATCCAGAATGGGGGTTTGGNACCAAAGCNGTGCATGCNGGNCAAAGACCTGACCCTGTCACAGGAGCCGTTACCGTACCTGTTTATCAAACAAGCACGTANCAACAAGATGCGGTCGGGNAAGATAGAGGATACGAATACTCGCGNACAGGTAATCCCACACGNTCAGCGTTGGAATTAAGTGTTGCAGCNCTAGAAGGGGCCGAATTTGGTCGGGCATTTGCCAGCGGAATGGCAGCCGAAGACACTATTCTGCGNCTACTTACGCCGGGTGATCATGTCATCATGGGTAATGATGCCTACGGGGGCACATTCCGGCTCATATCAAAGGTGTTCACACGATTCGGAATTTCNTATTCGTCAGCNAATCTCTCAGACCCNGATGAGGTGAAANCTGCTTTTACTGATANGACAAGGATGGTATGGGCCGAAACACCTACGAATCCTCTTCTNTCANTCGTCGATATAGAGCTTCTCNCTACCCTTTCTCATGATAAGAAGGCGTTGCTTGTCGTAGANAATACGTTTGCGACNCCATACCTGCAAAANCCACTTTCGNTTGGCGCTGATATCGTCATTCACTCGGCCACGAAATACNTAGGTGGNCACTCAGACGTTGTAGGTGGGTTCGCCGCCACAAACAGTTCAGAAATTGACCAAGAATTGGCNTTTCTCCAAAATGCTGTCGGAGCTGTTCCAGCGCCATGGGACTGTTATTTGNTGNTNCGNGGGATAAAGACTTTGGGCGTGCGAATGGANCGGCATTGTGACAACGCAGAAAAGATTGTTGAATTCCTCAGTAGNCACAGCAAAGTCAAAGAAGTTCTNTACCCGGGTCTCGATACTCACCCGACCTTNCCNATTGCTGAAAAACAAATGGAACGATANGGAGGAATGATCTCGTTTACGGTGAATGGTGGAGAATCGGAGGCAAGGGTTGTATCGCAGGCAACCAAAATCTTCACATTGGCCGAATCATTGGGGGCTGTTGAGTCACTGATTGAAATCCCAGCAGCAATGACGCATCTTTCAACTGAGGGTTCTCCTCTAGAAGTAGACAAGTCGCTCATACGGTTATCAGTCGGCATTGAAACAGTTGATGACCTTATCGATGATCTCGATCAGGCTATGAGCTGACCGGTACTGGTCGAATCTAAGTTTGCAGTTCAAGCGTGGCTTCAGCCAAACTTTCTAATTCCTTTGACCAGTCGTCTGGTTCAATGTACGGAACAAGAATGAATTTGCTCGCACCAACGTCAATGAATTCTTTGATCCTTTTCTCAAGGCCTCCGTGACCCTGAACGATAATCTGTCTGGGGTCAATTTCAGGGCGGCGTTTCCGAACTGCTTGTACAATCTGGTCTGGCATACTCCCGTCAGACGTATAGATGATGAGTGATCCGAAATGTTCGCGATCAATCAGGGGTCTTCCAGCCCCCTCAGCATGCTCGTCAATAACTGGAATTCCGTCAGCGACATCCTTTGGGGTACAAAAGCTAGGAAGCCACCCGTCACCTAATCTTCCCACTCTCCGAAGTTCGCTCGGAGCTAATCCTCCTAGCCAAATTTCAAGTGGGCTTTGAATTGGTTTGGGGAGAACTCTAACTTCATCAAGAGAAAACCTCTGACCAGCATGCGTAACCTTGTCTTCCTCCCATAGTCTTCGCATCAACGGTAAAGCTTCATTGAACCATGGGGCTCGATCTTTTCTTTCTACCCCAAAAGCCTGATGTTCAGCGGTATCCGCTGCGCCTAAACCAAATGCGGGTAGCAGCCTACCCTCAGAAATTACATCAAGACTCGCCAATGATTTTGCAAGAATCACAGGATTCCGCCCGGGTAGCACCATTATAGAAGGACCAAATTTTAGCTTTTCAGTCCGCCCAGCAATCCAACTCATCAAAACAAGCGGATCAAGACTAGAACCGGCTACTCTTTCAGAGAACCAAAGCGAATCAAATTTTAATCGCTCTAAGTTCTCAGCTAATTCCCCCAAAACTCTTGGGTCTCTTACTTCGGATCGTGTTCCAAGCCCAAAACCTATTCTGACTTTCAACTGAGCTTTCATAGCCCGATGATACCTTGTAACCAATATCGGTCCGTAATCATGGTTAATTAACGCAATTACGAATTAGTTGCTATTCTTTCAATGTGGCAATAGAAGAGCAAGAATTCCAATTAGGCAACAGTTTCTTAGACCCTGCTGTCCAAGACGATCCGTTTGAGAGTTATGCAGCACTAAGAGAACAATGCCCTGTCTATCGAGTACCAGAGACTGGTCTGTATATGGTTACTCGCTATGAAGATGTCAGAGAGGCCTTAACTAACCCTGAAACTTTCTCAAGCCGACCCGGAGCTGGAGCTGGCGGAGCAAATGAAGCCTCCAAAGCGCATGCTGCTGTTTTCGCAGAGCGAGGGTGGGTGAAGGCAAGAACCCTCCAGCGAACTGACCCACCCGAACATACCCACTACAGAAAGATCCTCGGGCGAGTCTTTACAAATAGAAACGTTGAGAAGATGAAGCCACGAATCAATCAGCTCACCCATGAACTGATTGATCAATTCATAGATAGAGGGCACTGCGAGTTTGTTTCTGAGTTCGCGTTACCATTACCCGGAATTTTTATCTGTGAGCAATTAGGCCTACCAGCACGAGAATATGAAACATTCAAACGTTGGGCTGATGCAATGCTTGCGATGTCGCAACGACCGCTCACACCCGAAGAAGCAATAACACAAGCTGAACTAGAGGTTGAAGCACAACATCACTTAGCACGCGAATTTGAAAAGAGGAGAGCAGAGCCATCTGACGATTTGATTTCTCTGATTGTTCACGCCCACCAGGACGAGGAACCCTTCACCATGGAAGAATTGCAGGACCTTATGCACCAATTAGTCACTGGTGGATTCGAAACTACAACCGCTGCAATCTCAAAATCGATGCTCTTACTTCTGAAATATCCCGAACAAATGGAAAAGCTCCGTGCTGATCCGTCATTGACAAAAAACTTCATCGAGGAAAGCCTCCGCTTCGATAGTCCCGTTGCGGGTCTTTGGAGAACAACCGCCTGCCCCGCAGAACTTTCAGGAACACAAATCCCCGAGGGGGCTCCTGTGATGCCTCGATTCGCATCTGCTAACCGTGACAGCGAAATATTTGACGAACCAGATACGTTTAACATAGAAAGAGACAACGTCAACCAGCATGTAGCTTTTGGGCTCGGAAACCATTTTTGCTTGGGTGCGTCATTAGCAAGAGCCGAGCTTCTCGCAGCATTTGAGGCCATAATGGAGCGTATGGATGACATACATCTAGTTGATGAAATGGAGGAAGAAGTGCATCATTTCAGCTTCTTCCTTAGACCAATGAAAAAACTCCATATTGGTTTCACTAAAAAGTAAAACTGTCGTCTCCAGACCTAAATTGCTTGGCACTTCTCAGGCTTACCAGCACGGCAAACTGAGCACTTACCACACCCAGAAGCTGATGAATCATGAGGCTCCTGTCCTTGCTCGCCGAAACTTGAACCGGCGTATGGGGTAGGGTCTCCTTCATCTGGGATTGCTGGTCGAGACCACTGCATGTGATCTGCTAAGCCTGAAACGATTGATTTCCATTCCTCTGGATTCCAGCCCTGCGCAGCCGCGATAAGCTTGGGCGCTTGATTTATGTGAATTAGACCAGGTGTTTGTGTTAAGCCGACTTCTTTTACGAAATCGCCATCGGGGTCTACAAAGGTAATGAACTCGTCTGAACGCGGTCCAAGAAAGGTTGAAGCCTCTTCGGCATTGCCTATAACAAGCCACCCCACACGACAATCAGCGCCGGTAAAGTTTGAAAGCACCCTAGATGCTGTATTAATGATCCATGAATTTTCATGAGAAAATGGATCAATTACGACGAGGAGTAAATGGAAATTTGTAACCCAGCTTCTCAAAGGTAAGGATTGACCATTTATTGATGTGAGCGTACTGCCTGCATTTGGTGATTTATACACAGGAAAAACCTAGCGCAAACATTAAATTAATAGGGAATTCAAACGAAAATCATTAAAAAAATCTATTCTGTAGATCAGAAGAGTCAGGCTAAACCTTGGATAACACTCAACTAAAATCAATAATCTTGCAGGCACTCGTTGCGTTACTTTTCATTACTGCAGTAAATGCATGTGCCGAAGAAGTACAGACAGAAAATACAACCATGGCTCCTACTCCTACTCCTACTCCTACTCCTACTCCTACTCCTACTCCTACTCCTACCCCTACTCCTACTCCT
>PATO01000027.1 GCA_002712415.1 Actinomycetota bacterium
CGAACTTTCAGACCCTCTTAAACTAGATCCGACTGGAAGAGTAACTCCCGTAGATTACGGCGATATCTGCCTCAATTACTGGAAAGGCCACTTTGAGGCNCCTCCAANNANCATTGCAGATNTAACTAATNCAANATTNTCANGNGAATTCGTCACCCAGANNCCTGAAACTTCNGCTCCAGGAATGGGTTTCTTACTNTCCTCNATNGCAGTNTTTGGNGATGATTGGGANNACTTNTGGACAGAACTNCGNGNTAANGATNTNGNAATTCGNTCNGGNTGGAGTGAGGCATANTACGAAGACTTCTACAGTAAGGAAAGAAANATAGTNACGAGCTANGCNACAAGCCCTGTTGCAGAATATATTTTTGCNGACCCTCCTGTTGAGTCTCCACCAACNGCAATAATTGCTNATTCNTGCTTNAGNTCCGTTGAGTTCACCGGCATACTCAGAGGTACTGATAGTCCCGCGGCATCTGCACTACTTGTTGATTTTCTAACATCTGTTTACTTTCAAGAGCTGATTCCCGAAACGAATTTTGTTCTTCCAGCAAATAAAAATGCCGAACTCCCAGAAGTATTCAGTCTTTTNCTTGAAGAAATACCGAACTCAGTTACNATTTCACCAGACCTCATCGACGCTAAACGTAATATTTGGACAGAGCGTTGGACAGAGCTAGTACTTCGTTAATGGTTAATCCATGAATTCTCGTATAATTACGAGGTCAAATAGAGCAAATGTAATAGCACTACTCTTAGTATTAGCTTTCTACCTAGTCTTTTTCTTCTATCCAATAGGCAAAATACTCTCTATAGGATTCAGTTTCTCTTCTTTTGAGGAAGCTTTTACCTCAGTATCCGTGCGGAAAGCCCTTTGGTTTACGATCTGGCAAGCTACAGTCTCCTCAGCGTTGTCTGTGGTGATAGGGCTGTGCATATCAAGTGTATTTGTAAAGTCAGAATTTAGATTTAAAAAGTTCCTCGAGAGTTTAACTTTCATACCTTTCGTTATGCCGACGGTCGTTGTAGCCTCTGCATTCATTTCTGTAAATGAACTGCTAAAACTTGATGGTACGCCACTAAATCTGCAGGGGAGTGCATTGGGAATAATCGTCGCTCATATCTTTTTTAATACCTCAATAGTCGTTCGGACATTAACAAGTACTTGGCCGATGATTGATTTTGAATCGGAACAAGCNGCTCAAACCCTAGGCGCTAGCAAGCTCAGAGTATTTTTCCAGATAACATTACCCCAACTCAAATCTGGATTGATGTCAGCAGGGTCACTAGCATTCTTATTTACATTTACCTCATTCGGCGTAATCCTAATTCTTGGAGGCTTAGGAAAAGCGACCATTGAAACAGAGATTTGGCGCTACGCAACACAACGAACTGAATTTGAAACTGCTGCAGTATTAGGAATACTTCAACTTCTAGTAGTGGTCGCAATGCTAACAATAAATAACAAGTTCCTGATCACTGACAGTACAAATAATAATCTCCGCTCAAAAGTACAATACGCGTATCCTGTTTCAAGGTTACGCAAATCAATCAACAGTATGTTCATTCTAGGATTTTTTGGGTTTCCGTTCCTTGTCTTGCTTGANCGATCACTCAGCACACCAACTGGCCACTCCTTCGTCTATTACAAGCAGCTCCTTTGGGAAAGCTCCGATGAACGCTTTGCCATATTTGGAACAAGAAAAGCTATCTTAAATTCATTGATATGGGCATCACTAGCAATGATAATCGCGACTGTTGTGGGCGTAATTGCAGCGTATTTGTTAACAAATAAATCAAAATCTATTTCACAATCTTCCGGAGTTTTTCTCCTGCTCCCATTGGGAGCATCAGGTGTTCTACTTGGATTTGGAATTCTGATTTCACTTAACACTGGATTTTTTGATTTTCGATCAGCGTGGTGGATTGTTCCAGTCGCTCAAGGTTTACTTGGGGTCGGAATAGTTGCAAGGATTAGCTCTAACGCAATAAAGAAAATTGATCCGACCATCAGGCATGCTGCATCAACCTTAGGCGCGTCTTCACTCCTTATTTGGAAAAAAATTGATTACCCAATAATTGCAAAAGCAGTTATAGCAGGGTCAGCATTCTCATTTGCACTAGCGCTTGGTGAATTTGGAGCAACATCGTTTCTTGTGCGNCCTCANCGACCAACAATTCCTACAACAATCTTTAATCTATTAGGACGGCCAGGTTCGTCTACTTTCGGACAAGCCATGGCTTTAAGTGTAATTCTTGCGGTGATAACTTGGATTGTAGTTTCATTGCTTGACAGATCAGGATCGTTATCAACTAATGANTTTTAATGGATTANAAATANCTGAATTGTCAGCNGANCTTGGCGGNAAAANAGTNCTCCANTCNATCAACTTCAGTCTGCAAGAAGGCANTGTTTTNGNTNTNNTAGGNCCTAGCGGNTGCGGNAAAAGCACTCTNCTNAAAGTNATAGCTGGAATCNTGACCCCAACCGATGGNCANATCTTTTGGAACTCAGNNGATATCTTAAAGANGCCAGCNCACAAGCGGGGNATAGGNCTNATGTTTCAAAATAATGCTTTATTTCCACACATGAGCGTCCATGACAATATTCGATTCGGTTTAGAAATGCTACCCATACCAAAAGATGAAGCAAATGACCGAACAGTTGAACTACTTGAGTTAGTTGGACTTAAGGATTACGGAAATAGATCTGTTGATTCGCTATCCGGAGGCGAGAGTCAGAGAGTCGCTTTAGCCAGAGTTTTAGCGCCGGAACCAAAACTTGTTCTTTTGGATGAACCGTTCAATTCACTAGATAGATCCCTCCGGCGAAGTTTGGTTGATCAAGTCTTTGAAATTCTTCGAGCGAAAAAAATTACTTCAATACATGTCACGCATGAAGGGGATGAGGCCTCCCTATTCTCAGATTCAATACTATTAATCGAAAGCGGTCAGATTATAAATCATGGAACTTTTGCGGAGATTGTTGATTTACCTATGAATGTACTGTCCGCCGACCTACTCGGATTACGAACGATATGGGTGCCTGATGCTCATTTCCGAGATAACAATTGGTTCTTTTCCACACCCTGGGGCGTCAAAGAACATAACGGACAAGAGTCGGAAAGTTATCAACTTTTGTTACGACCTGATCGTATTCAATTATCGAATGATGGACTCGAAGCCATTGTTACTAAGACTTTCTATGCAGCAGGACAGAAGTATATTCACTGCAGCATAGGCAACTTAAATAATCTTACTGTGTTGGTGGATAATGATATTTCTGAAGGGGAGTCAATATATTTAGCAGTTGATCTGGATTCTATTGAAGTCTTAGAGGCTTAATGTTATTGCTTGAACTGTTCGGCAATTAATCGATAGGAATTCTTTCGTTGCTCGTGATCGTGGCAAATGGTCACAATTAATAATTCTTCCGCTCGGTAGGCATTTGCTACGGATATGAGTTGCTCATGTACTCTCTCTGGAGTTCCGATAACCATGGGTCGGCTAGGGGGGAGCACGGTTAGTGAGTTTTGGCTTTCCTCATTACTTGTTTTAGGTATTGGGCCACGTAATCCATCTTTACGCCATAGTTCTAAACTCTCTAGCATTAGTGCAACTTCTTCTTCAGACTCCGCACAAAGAACATTTACACCGACTGAAACTAGTGGATCGCTGAGCTCAAATGATGGGCGAAAATGTTTCCGGTAAAGGTTGCAAGTCTCAGCGCCATTACCGTTGATGAAATGGGCCCAACTTAAAGGTAATCCACAATGAGCAGCCACACTCGCAGAACCTTCACTTGAGGCTAGTAGCCAAAGTTCAGGCATCGTCTCGGTCAGTGGTAAAGCTTCAACACCTGCAAGCGGACCAGTTTCAATAGTTTCTCTTCGTAAAAGGGTGCGAATCTCAATAACAGATTCTAGATATCTATCAGACCCTGAAGCATTGTCAGAATTCTGAAGAACGTAAGCAGTTCGTGCATCGGAACCGGGAGCTCGCCCAAGTCCCATGTCAATTCGATTTGGATGAAGTGCCTGCAATACTTGAAAGTTTTCTGCGACTTTAAGAGGGGAGTAGTGGCTCAACATTACGCCACCTGATCCGACACGAATCTGGTGAGTATTTTCTGCTATGTGCCCAATTAGAATCTCAGGGCTTGAACCAGCTAGACCATGCATGCCATGATGCTCAGCAACCCAGTATCGGTGGTAGCCGAGATTATCAACGAACGTTGCTAAGTCAATGGAGTTCCGCAATGCTTGAGCAGGGGATATACCTTCAGGTACCGGTGTTTGATCTAGTACTGAAAGTCGCACACCACATATTCTCATTAATGTGTGGGGAAGTCACATCAAAGGAATAACGGATTATGCGATTTCTATATTAGATGGATATGAAAACGTCACTTGAAGAGCTTGAGCTCAGCGATATAAGATCTTGAAAGTCAAAAAGCATCCATATCGTTAAATTTGTGATATTCATATTAGAGATCAACTCTAAAAGGAGAACCATGAAACCTAAACTATTACACGCGTGGGTCAGTAACCGAGCAAACGATTTGAGGATGATGATGCTCGTATACACTGCTGCAACAGTCGCAACACTATTTCTAATTCGAGATGCATCCAGCTTTGGTGGCGAAATGCAATTTGCAATTGCAGCAGCGATTGTCTCATTCGGCGTCAATGCAATCGTCTGGTTTGACGGAGCTATCGCTGATATTGGAGCGAGCACATCATCAATGGACGAAGACCTAGCGAATTCGGAAATGGGTAAGAACTTCAAGAAAGCCCCGTTCATCATGTTTCGACTGATGGCTTTATCAATAGTGGTTGTTAATTCAGTGGCACAGATCGTAGCGCTTTACGCTTAATTAGATGGCGGTAATGCCACAGGGGACGAAGTTAAAGAGAATACATAAACGCCGGAAATATATGTTATGTAAAGTAACAATTACCGAAATATACCTAAACTGGGGGCTTATCAAATACTGAATAGAACTTTCACCTTTTGTACATGTGGTTTATGATTAAAATGTTTCTGCAACACAGGGGGTAATATGCTGGAAGAAAAGTGGATTACAGATCGAATCCCAACTGAAAAATTTCCTCACTATACACGTGCTAATGCTGGAGAAGTACTCGCCGACCCAGTTACGCCACTGGGGTGGACTTTCGGCTGGGAGTCCGGGATAGTTTTGGGTTGCCGAGACGGTTTCGTCTCCTATGGAGTGTTTGATGCTGATGAGTACGGTGATCCTCCTGAAACTTTCGGTCTGTTTGGAGGCTATTTCTATAACTGCCTCACATCCGCAAGGATGATGGGTGTAAGAATGCCTGGCGTGACTCCTGAGGCTATAGATGATGCATATTTCGATGCTCATCCAGACGTCCCACCTTATGTTGCTGAGGATTGGCACGAAAGCGAACGTCATAGTGAGAAATTAGCTGAAACTGGTGCGTACTTATTGTCAGCAGCTGAACATCCACCTATTGAAGAGCACAAGAAAATTGGTAATGAAATTCGTGCCTCTAGACCTAATTTGAGTGAACTAGACAATCAAGAATTGTTAGCAAGGGCAAGGTCTTTACAACCTCACCTAATATCAATGTTTTAACAGCATGTGTGGGCCTCCCTAGGAGCTTCAAATGGGCCTGGCATTTTAGGCGCGTTATTGGGCGAAGTGGGCAGGTCTGATGATGTTGTAAAACTTTTATCAGGTATTGGAGATGTGGATTCAGCAGATATTGGTCGAGAGCTTTGGCAATTATCAAGGATGATACGATCCAGTGACCTAATCCAAAGTGAGTTTGACGAAGGAGTATCTGAAGATTTACTTGATCGGTGCCCTCAAGAATTCCGTGAAGCATTTCAAACCTTCTTATACAACCATGGGGCAAGAGGTCCAAATGAGTGGGATATCGGAGCTCATACTTATGAAACAAATCCAGGATTAGCATTGTCTATGTTAAATGCAATGCGCCAACAAGATGATTCCGCTGATCCTGCATTAGCCATAGAGCGAAACTCGCGCATTCGTGAAGACCTCAGCGCAGAGTTCACTGCGATGTTTAGCGAGAATGAAGAGGCTTCTGGAATGTTTGCTGCTGGAATGCAAGCTGGTGAGGTTTGGTTGGCTGCTCGTGAACGCCAGAAAAGCACAATAGTTAAGCCAATTCAAGAAATTCGTTTATGTTTCCGTCAAATCGGGTCAAGATTGGCACTAGATGGACATATTGATGATTCTGAATTGATTTTTATGCTTCTTGAAAGTGAATTGGACGATTTCTTAGCCAATCCTTCAGCATTCAATGATCGACTCATCGAGCGAGAGCGAGATTATAAAGAACTCTTTGATCTAATCCCACCCTTTATCGTAAATACGACCTGCGCTCCCCTGTCAGATTGGCCTAGAAAATCAGGGCAAGAAATTACTTTAGTCAGCCTTGGAGAAGAACTAGAAGGAGTTGCCTGTTCACCTGGAATAATTCAAGGCACTGCTAGAGTCATTCTTGACCCGAATGACTCAATGTCTCTTGAGCCGGGAGACATCCTTGTAACTCAGAACACAGATCCAGCTTGGACCCCGTTATTTCTTGTCGCAGGAGCAGTTGTAGTTAATGTAGGTGCTATCGCGAGCCACGCAAGTATTGTCAGCCGTGAACTAGGTATCCCTTGTGTCGCTTCCGTTGCTGACGCTAGTTTGCGTATCCCTGATGGATCTATCATTACAGTGGATGGTTCTGCTGGAACAGTTGTGATTGACCAATTACCCTAAGTCCGAAGAGGCCCCTCATTTTCCATAGAATCGCTATCAAGGGAAATATCCGTCTTGCAGCGTTGCTAGCAGGTTTTATAGGGGGTTGGGATGCATCGGCTTCATTCTTTATATTTCCAGACATACGAGATAATTTTGCAGGAGGTGATGCAGCTACAGCTTCTTGGGTTCTCAACGCCTCAAATGTCGTCGGAGCTGCTTTGCTACTTCAAGCTGGGAGGTTAGCAGACAGTTCAGGGCCATATAAAATATACAAGCTTGGTGTAAAGTTATTTGTAGCTGGAATGTTTTTATCAATGTTGGCGCCATCAATCTGGCTTTTAGTCGCTGCAAGGGGTTTGGCCGCAGCAAGTCAAGCTTTAATGGGTCCCGCTGCTGTTGCACTGGTCATAAAGTATGGAGGAATTGGAAAAGAATCTGAATCTATAGGAAGATGGGGCCTCTATACAGCAGTTGCTGGGTTTACCTCTCCCCTAATAGTGACGCAGTTAATTTCAACTTTTACCTGGAGGGCACTGTTTGGACTTCAAGTCCCAATAGGTTTATTTGTGCTCTACTGCCTTCAAACAGATGACAAGTCAGAAGAAACTAGTAAACCGTTTAAAATGGACAGAATCGGATCAGTCTTAACAATTATTGGCCTCAGTTGTTTAATTCTTCCTATAGTAAAGTCTGCAGATTGGGGATTTGCTTCATTTAAATCCCTCTCTTTGTTTATGATAGCGGTGTCCTTACTACCTATTTTGATTAAGAGAAGCATGACTCTGGACAATTCACCGCTTCAAACAGATCTATTTATTCACAGAAACTTTTCGTTGGCCTGTGCGATGTCGTTATTTGCAGGTATTGCCTTCTATGCTCATTGGATTGCAATCCTTTTATTTATGATAGAAATCTGGAAATTCACTCTTATTGAAGCCGGCTTGTTATTAACGATTATGCCAGCATCAATGAGCCTATTCTCAGTTTGGTTCGGAAAACTTGTAGACATAAGAGGATACAGATTAATTATCATTCCCGGGCTTATAACTTACTCATTCCTATTTTTTATTATGTGGAGCAACGTTGATCAGGATCCACAACTTCTCTTCACAATACCGGCTTTAATAGGGTCAGGGATTGGTATGGCCTCAGTCTGGCCAACTCTNACCTCCATCGGAGCAAATGCAATTGNAGNTNATTCNATTGGTAGTGGNACATCGATCATTCACACTATTCANCGAATTGGCGGAGCATTGGGGATCGCCATNGTGCTAGCTGTTATAAGCGGACTATCAGAATCAGGTGCTTTTATTGCCCATCGTTCTGCAATTTTAGTNATGCCAATAGCCGGAGCAATGNCCCTTTTCCTATCTTNTTTTCTCAATAACCCTCAACGCGACCTTCGCTGAAGTATTTCTTGTACGACTGTTGCAACGTGTGAACCNGTTAGGCTATAGANCTTTCCAGATGCCAGTCCCCTATTATTAATATGATTTATCCCCTCGTGAAGATGTAGATGCCAGTNGTACGGCGAGGATGATCGATGAAACCACACAGCATGATCTAGGCTGGCNCCAAAAAAAGGNGGATCGCCATTCCCGTCCCAAATTCCTTCGTACATAGGGTGAAGTCTGACAGCTGCATCAAANGGAACATCGTCACTAGCAAAAACNNTTCCTTCCTCATTTGTCGCATTAGCCGAGGGNTCTCCGTTNATTCTTAGCCATACCCCGTGACCACTTGAAAGNNCAGATGAAGGAATTACCTTNCTTTCCATAAGCTCAGACCAATTCTCACTTTTNAGGTCATCTGGACTNGGAATTTTTCCCATATCTATTTGCTGATCAANACTTGGCCCATCTTCGNTTAATTGAAATGATGCTGAAAAGTTCAGAATAGCTTCGTCTTGTTGGTANGCAATNACTCGACGAGTNGCGAANGANTTTCCATCCCNTAGTAAGTCAACTTCGTACCGTATTTCNTGNTTAGANTCACCTCCGCGAATGAAATATGCATGNACAGAATGNACNTTCAGTTCCTGAATTACAGTCATNCTTGCTGCGGCTAGTCCCTGAGCNACNACNTGCCCTCCGTACACNCTTCCCCAATTATATNTAGGGCTGCGACCTACAAAAGTAGNNGAATCAATTCTCTCCAAGNACATAAGTTGGTCAAAGGTNTCNATTTTTNNTGGTGTNTGCATTTATGTNCTGTAGGAATAGTTGTNGTTTGGGAGNTAGTATCTGAATATGCAAGATGCTGTGATNATTACAGGCTCTGCGGCAGGTCTNGGTAAAGCCTTATCGCACACTCTATCCTCAATCGGAAGCAATGTTATAGGAATTGATAAGAATACAAGTGCAGATATTATTGCTGATTTATCAACTGCACACGGACGCCAATTNGCTGTNANTTCTGCATTAGACCTTTGCNCTCGCCCCAAAGCAGTCGTAGCTAACGCAGGNCTTAGCCCAATTCATGANGATCCATTTGCTATTCTTGAAGTGAACTGGCTNGGCGTTAAAGATNTATTNGATTCATTTCTTCATCCTCTCTCTAAGAACAAANGCGGTTGTGCCGTCGCTATTTCCTCNATTGGGGCTGCAGTNGGTGGNGATAANGAATTGATTGNTTGCTTGCTTGAGGCNCGGATATCCGATGCGAAATCCNTACTTGATAAAGCTCTTAAACTGAGTGTTGTTGAAGCTGGAATTGTTGCNTANAGCTCNTGCAAAGTTGCCGTAGCNCAGTATGTTCGCGCTAATGCTAAATTATGGGGAGANAAGGGTGTCAGATTAAANTGCGTTGCNCCTGGCCGGATGGAGACNGCGATGTTNGANGGGCTTCTTTCACATNAAGAAATAGCTCCNGGAATTGAGGCATTNCCAACGGGAATTANAAANTCTGCTAGCGCTTCAAAAGTAGCNGATGTTGTTGCATTTTTCCTGAGTGATCAATCTTCTTTTGTTCATGGTCAAGTNCTNTATGTAGATGGTGGTTCGGAATCACTCATACGNCCAAATGTTATTTAATTAGTACATTCACCACTTAGATCANATTATCGGCAACAATCAANCCATGCGTTACCTTCTTATGAGTTTAGCTGATTTGGACGACGAGATTCTTGAGAGGCTTCCTACTGATATTCGAGGTGCTATNAAGAATGGCACTCTAAAGGTGTTGCCTANNGATNTTGTTNATTCATTACCTGATCAGGTNTCAGATTCNATCCCGAAGTCTCTTATTGAAGCTGCTAATGCNAANCCAGTGCTNNCTTTNGTTTTGGTGATTTGTGGGGTCATTGGAATTATNGGCTTTCTTTTTGGAGTGTTTAAGAGCGGTTTGAAAACAGCANTATTCTTTGGAGNCGTTGCTGCGATCTCTTGGGGGTACTTTGCAGTGATCTAGTTATGACCAGGTGATCCTGCTGTAACTCCCCCGTCAACGAAAATCACTTGACCGGTTATATAGCTTGATTCNGGTGATNCNAGAAAGCTCACTAGCTGCGCAATNTCCTTAGNATCNCCGATTCTTTTGAGTGGCACTGCATTTGACCTGAGCTCTAAGGCCTTGCCTTCATANTTTGGCGCNGTTCCTTCTGTGATTANCATTCCAGGTCCNACTGCATTGACTCGGATCGGGGCTAANTCAAGNGACCATTGACGGGTTAATGTTTCGATTGCTGACTTNGANGCAGCATACATTCCAAGNCCGGGAGAGTTNGTTCGTGAAGCTGCNGACGTTANGTTGATAATNCAACTTGAATCNTTTTNTTGAAGTATTGGCAATGCGTGTTTTGTGCAATTAAGAGTTCCGATTACGTTAGTCTCCCAAACGGTTNTNTGGGTTGCTATATCAAGGNTTTTCAGNAANTCAGGTTTCCANATCCCAGCGTTGTTGANTAATACATCTAANGTGTGCAGTTGNGATAGTGCTTGTTTGNCGTCTGATTCGATTGAGACATCNACTTCGAACACTTTGCAGCCAAANCTTGTCTTAGCTTTATTAAGGGTTTCAGGATTAATGTCAAAAACNGTAACNGAAAATCCATCGTTGATAAGGGACTCCACGATTTGGTAGCCGATTCCTTGTGCACCACCTGTAACCAATGCCTCCATGTGACTCCCTTAAATTCAACTCTTTGATGATTTATTATTCTCGTGTATTTGTCGTAGTAACCAAAANCTTANGAATCGACCGATGCTANAGCGAAGGTAGATGAAGCCNCCTGAGATTGATAGTGCAACACCNAATATTGCGAGAATGATGTGTTCGTTATGTTCAAGGCTATCTATNNCAACGTTTCCGCTATTTTGCGATCCTGCNACAAAGTAAGNAATTAGGNTTATGACTACCCCNCTNAANAGTATTAATAACCCAATAAGTTCGAAGAGTTTGTCGCGTTCGTTAGAACCGGTCTTTGTTTTNATCTTTTGTATTGCANTTTCAAACTCATTATCCATCAGCATTCCCCNTGTNTAAACATTACCCTTTGTGCCAAGATACGCATCTGAGAGTTGATCCTCAAGTTCATTTGGAGATCCCTCTGATATTATTTTCCCGTTGATGAGNATACCTGCCCTCGTCGCAACACCAAGTACNGTTCTCGCNAATTGCTCCACGACAAGAACTCCGATCCCCTCTTCGGCTANNTGAGATACTAGACCGTAGAGATCTCTGACAATTATCGGAGCTAATCCCATAGANAGTTCGTCNAGTAGTAATAGTTTTGGGTTGGTACTGAGNGCTCTNGACATTGACAACATTTGTTGCTCGCCTCCGGATAGTGTTCCAGCAAGTTGTTTTCGCTTATTNCCTANCTGTGGGAAACGCTTGAATGTTACTGATTGGATTTCCTCCAGACTTTGNCTTGCNTGCGTCATCATAATTAAGTTTTCATCAACAGTAAGGTTTGGNAAAATNCCTTTNCCTTCTGGAATCGTGCACACTCCAACTTTCGCTAGGTCTTCTGCAGGTATCCCATCAGTTNATCTTCCGGCGACCTTCACTGAACCTGTCCACGGGTCAATTTGTCTAGAGCAAACTTTTAANAGTGTTGATTTACCACCACCGTTAGGNCCCAGTAGTGCATAGATATCACCTTTATGTACNGATAAATTTATTCCATGNAGTACGGGAATAATTCCATATCCTGTNGAAACATTCTNAAGCTGTAATAGTGGCTTATCCATTCGCTCCTCCNAGATAGGCGTCAATTACGACTGGATTATTTTGGATCTCNTNGGTTGTCCCATCTGCNATTAGAGTTCCNAAATCCAATACGAAAACTTTGTCACAGACATCCATNACNAGAGACATATCATGTTCAACGAGCAGAATNGTAATNCCCNCGGTNTTTAAAATTTTCANTATTTGAGCNAATTCTTCTGTCTCGTTTTCATTTTGNCCTGAGGCAGGTTCATCAAGAAGAAGCATTGANGGCCCTTGNACTANTGTTCGTGCTAANTCAACGAGTCTGGCTTTNCCGGTGGGAATTTCAGCAACACTTTTTGAGGCGATACTATCTAGCCCNGTTAGCTTCATTACTTGTTGAACACTNCTAATGANACTTGAGGTACCTANTGATGANNGGNACCATTCCCNTCTAATTTCAGCTGCTACTTGTATATTCTCTTCGACNGATAAGCTTGGGAATAATTCAAGTCTCTGAAAGGTCCTCCCCAATCCAAGTTTTGCACGGCGGTATGGAGAAAGGTCAGTCATTAGCTCGTTATTAAACCGAACGCTTCCTTCGTTTGGTTTCAGCAAACCGCTTNTGACATTAAATAATGTTGTCTTNCCGGCTCCGTTTGGCCCTATTANGCCGGTGATGCTGTTTGATTGGACNGTTAAGTGAACGTCGTTCAGTGCTGTGTGACCNCCGAAGCGTACAGTTATTCCTGNAAGGTCTANNTCACTCATATCCGTCAACCTNCGNGATTNGCTGTGGTTTAGTANACCCTAAGTTAAGANTTTCATCAAGGAANGCTTCATCTTTCATGGATATTTCTNCATCGAGCCCTAGGAGTTCCCAGTTNCGAGNTTCTNNTTGNGCTAAATTTGATTTTTTGTCAGCGATTAGAGTCGATANNAGGAGGATTGGTAGAGAAAGTAGGAGGAAGGTCCATCCGTCTATGACCTCTGAGACTCTGAGCANCCACACNGAAATAATTATCATNACCATGATTGCCAGAATTCGTCGTGATTCTCGCTTCCCAAGGACTCGNAATCCATCAAATATTTGTGCNGCAATTCCGTTTGGATTGCGTCCAAGACCTATTCCTGCNACTGCCGGCCCTAGNAATAAGAAGAAATCATGNAGGAAAGTAAANAGCCAATTGAAGCTATTCCANTCNNTTGCAAGTTTGGCCCAAAAGTCNCCCATTACTATAAACGCTGTTCCATAGAGTATTCCGCCNATAAGTGCTCCGCTGACATAGCCAATACCGCCAACNACCGTCAACATAAANAGTCCTAGNCCTTCAAATACNGTGAANGGGGCATCTTCTTGTATTGCGCGTAGATTTGAAGCATGTAANGCTCCGCCAAAGCCAGCTATTGCAGCTGCTAATGTGAACACTGATAATTTAAGNCNTAGCATATTAAGTCCTAAAGTAGCGCTGGCAGCNGGACTATCTTTCATTGCTGATAGTTGGCGGCCGTAACTGCTTCTCTTCAANTGAACAAGTAGAAGNGCNATAAGTGTGAAGCAAATTGCTANAAGTATCAGCATTNCTGATTGATTGTTCNTNAAATTNATGCTTAGGAATTCTGGTCTNGGCATATTTAATGCGCCGTTNTTGAAGATATTAAATGTAATATCTTCTCCATCTCCTATGAACGGGATATCTAAACTTAACGTTTGCCTTTGTTTGTATACCATTTTGTCAACGAAGATTGCGAAAGCNAACGTGGCTANTCCNAGATACAGGCCTCGAAGCCGNAGAGCAGGTAANGCTACNANCGCACCTGNAATCCCAGATANTAAGGTAGCAACTANNAGAGCGCTTATAGACANGCTCTCGCGACTTGCGATTCCAGTTCCGGTTGTNNCNTCAAAGATTGTGACTAAAAGTAAGGTNAGTAAAGCTATAGAAANNGACAGNATCCATAGTTTCCTTCTNTTNAATCCAAAGGCGGATAAGACTAAGAAAGCGAAGANCAACGNTAGGGCTGTAGCTAATGTCGCAAACCCTGCACCCGTTTCNACCGTTGAGCCNACATCAAATTGATAAGCGGATAGTGCTCCTATNCCNGCAAATGCGAGTGGGGCTAGATTAATTTCCCCTGCATAGCCAGTAAGGAGAACCATNGATAATGCAATAATGCTGAACCCGATACCTTTAGAAAGACTAAATTCCCATTTAGTTTCAAGCATGGGGGTCAATCCAGAAACGATGACCACAAANGTAATTCCCCAAATAATTGATGATTTCATNGTGGGTGTTTTGAAAACTTCGCGATGTTTTTTTATTGCAGCTCCTCGAAGGCGTTCTTGAGGTAGNACGATAAGAATAGCGAATANTATTANAANTGGAATTGTTGCTCGTAGCTCNGATAGCCACGGCCATTTGCGGCCTGTTCCTGATACCCAATTCCAATATGATACTGCTAGGCCGATTGCTATACCGCCTAGGAAAGTCAAAGGTAGATTTTTGAGGCGTCCAAATATTGCGGCAGCATANGCGTTCACGACCAGAAGTGTTAANGCNAGNACATTTAAGCTTCCCAGAAGAGGCGATATTAGTATNCCCGCNAATCCCGCTAATNCGGAGCCGATTACCCAACTGAGAAGAGCTGATNNCTGNGGATTGCTCCCATTAAGGCGAACAAGCTCTTGGTTGTCAACTACGGCTCNCATAGTGATGCCNATCCGAGTATTCGTTAGCAATACCTTAAGGACAATGGCNAGCACTACCGCTACTACGACNACAATGGTCTGATGAGTTGTTATNAATGCGTCNCCAAGTTCCCATTTTGAATCACGCCCNAAGAATGGCTCAGGGATTCGTGACTCAAAATCTTGCCATACCCAATTCGTTATGCCAATAAATGCCAACATAACTGCTATTGGGATNACNAGCTTCGTCGTTTCNGAAGTTCCCTCGAGCCCNTTCATNACAATTNTTTGCAGGAGGATTCCTAATGATGGCGATACGATCAGCAGAACNAANGCGAGTGCTAGCGGTGCTGGCCATTCACCTCCCCANGCAGAATCCCAACGTAGCTGCCAGTAAATGAATGCAGCGAACATGCCGATTGCNCCGTGTGCGAAATTNAANATACCCGAAGTAGTGTATGTAACTACTAAGCCCACTGACGCTATCGAGTAGATAGANCCTATCGCTAAGCCAACAACTGTGAACGTTATAAGCTCTGTCATTTTNNTGCACTACTCAGCTGTGAATTTTTGNGAAACCCTGTTCTCATCCAGTTCTGCATCGTCAGTCCACCTGTTGGTAAATCCCGCATTCCAACTNTCATTGCATTCATAAGTTCCTGGTTCNGTAGGAAAGATACGTTCNTATGAAGTTCCAACTAATTCAATTACGATTCCGCATGGCGGTGGTTCGTTTACACCGGGNTCACTNGCCACATGCATGCCACCGCCTGACCATTCGTCAATCTTTGCTGCTTCCTCAAGCACGCATGATCTNGTGAGATTAGANCCACAGGNTTTTGCAGCTGTCGCCCAAAGAAGGAATGCTGAAGCAGTCTGCATTCCCAATAACGCTACTTCCCCACCCTTCTCCTCCATAATCTCTAGGTAATCATTGACTCCTGGGGCGTAATCACGTTCTTCAAANGGAATAAAAGCCATTCGTACATAGGTATTATTCATNACTCCATCNTCATTTGCTTGCCTGCAACTGTCCTCGTAGAAGTTAGCNTCGGTAGTGTAAATGGCGTCAAATCCATTTATTGATGCTGCAGAGCGGAAGGCTTGATAGTTNGGCAAACACGTTCCAGTAAAATAGATGTGTTGAACNCCAGCATTCTTCAACTCCAAAACAAACGGAGTCCAATCGTCCTCGCCGACAATGTTGTACTCAAGGTTTGNGATAAATTCAAATCCAAGTGCGGGGTANGAAGATAAAGTTTTATCCTTCGTCTCAATNGTCGCAGCGAAATTTCCATACATAGTTGCAGANTTNNCTATTGCTTCAGGNTANGTCTCGGCAATGTAGGAAGCCATTGATAGTGGGTTTCTATCTGAGGGGTTAGGAACTGGNTGTATCATCATNGGTCCNTGCGCAGCTGCTGCGCTGACTGTATANGTAGGTATGTGCGCCAGTTCACANTGNACTCTTGTTTCTTCCCCTAGAGAGTCGACTGCAAANCCTTCNCCCACCATCATGAANATTNTTGGGCANGCATCAAGCCANACATTGCTAACTTCAAAGATTTTCGCGTCATATAATTCGACCAGTACNTCCCTNCCNTTGATTCCACCTAGTTCATTGCACNTTTCNACAAAGGCTNTNAGCGTATCAGTTTGGGTGATATTGAGACCTAAGGAGGCAGCATAGCCACGGTCATCTCCGCCGCCGATTAANATGCTAGTGTNTGTGACTCCTTGATCCGTTGCGCCGGATGCTGTTCCTGAATTGCAGGGCCACACNATGTCNCCAAACATTNCATATTCGGGTTCTTCNNGAGCANTTGAAGTTTCTCCGCTTTCANTNGAATTTGCNGGGTCNTCTGTGNNGGGTTCATTNTCTGCTGGAGNGCTGTCTTGATCCATCGGTTCTGNTGAAGGTTCACGAGANTTTTCTGTTTCGGAGTTTGAACTTTCAGTTGACGNNCNATTCGCAGTCACNTNGCGATCGCTTCCACCACCGCACGCAACTGAGAGNANNAATATGACAGATACNATTGANAGCGTTTTTANNTGTCCTCGCATAATCCCCCGATTTGTGATTCTTATGTAGTCAAAGAATACACCGATTTCTTTCTCGGGTCAGATTGATATGCTAGATCTACTAGTATTGCGCGTTCCGATTACCATCAATGAAAGCTTGTCGGGCCTTCTCCCCTTCACCCGCAAGGTTGAGTTCGTAGGTAAAGCCTTGTTCAAATCTGTAACTATTCCTTATGTTGACTAGTTCAATACCATTTGCTGATTCTTTAGCCGCTCGTATGGTCGTCGAAGGTTTTGAGGCTATTTTGAATGCAATTTCGCGTGCATGGGTTAGTAGCTTCTCAGGTGGAACAACCTCATATACAGATCCATAGTCTTTTAGCTCCTCCGCTGCTGCTGTTTCGCACGTATAAAGCATTTGCCGGGCTCTTTGCTGTGGTACTAGGCGTGCTAAGTGTGTTAGAGCACCTAATGCGCCATTATCGACTTCTGGAAGTCCAAATTGAGCGCCTTTAGCCGCTAAAACTATATCGGCTGCCCCTGCGAGGCCGACTCCGCTACCGAGACAAAAATCGTTTACAGCTATGATAACGGGTACAGCACATTCATAAATTGATGCGAAAGCATCATAGCAAGATTTATTTATTCGAAGTATTCCTTCGTTTGCTGGAAGATCTTCTATCTCTTTGATATCAACTCCTGCGCAAAACCCTTTTCCCACTGCTGTTAATATCGCTACTTTAATATCTAGATTTTTTGTGACTGATTCAAAAATAGTCGCTATTTGTTCTGTGTCTGATATGCCTAATGCATTAACTGGTGGATTATCCATTAGAACTTCGAGCACACCGTTATCATCTATTTCGTAAGTTATTGTCATTTTAAATCCTTGCTATGACCGAACTTCCATGTCCGAACATTCCATAGTTGATTGACATACCAATCTGTGCGTTATCTACCTGTCGCCCTGTTGCTTGTCCTCGTAGTTGCCANGTGAGNTCACAGACCTGAGCAATNGCTTGGGCAGGTATAGCTTCACCGAATGCGCCAAGTCCGCCAGAGGGATTTATCGGCACTTTTCCCCCAATTCTGGTGTCGCCATTATGTAGCAGGTTCCTGGCTTCGCCTGGCCCACAGAGCCCTATGTGTTCATACCAATCAAGCTCGTATGCAGAACTTAGGTCATAAACTTCTGCGAAATCTAAATCAGAGGGAGTGATTCCCGCTTCTTTATAAGCATGTTGCGCTATCTGATCCTTGAAGGTATGGTGCCGATCGCCGACAGAATACCAGGAGTCGGATGCGAAGTAAGGCATGTCAATTATTGCATTTGGGTAGGTTGGACTGACTGTAGAAATTCCAGCAATTTTAACAGGGTCTTTGATGCCTTTTTTTCTGGCAAAGTCGAGACTTGAGACTACCAGGGCAGCACCCCCATCACTAGTCGAGCAGATTTCTAAAAGACGAAGTGGATCAGCTACCACGGGTGATGCATTCACATCGTCAATGGTGAATACTTTTGCATATCGAGCGTTTGGATTACTTGACCCATGTTCTGAGTTTTTCACTTTGACAGCAGCGAAATCGTCTTGAGTGTCACCGTAGAGAGCCATTCTTCTCCTTGCGAACATCCCGAAATACGCTGGATTGGATAAACCCATTAGCCTAAAGCGCAACCAATCGACGTCATTCGGACGATCACCTGGAACCGGTGCGAACATGCCTTTCGCTACTTGATCCGCACCAACTACCAGAGCTACCTCGCATATGCCTGCGAGGATTTGCGATCGGGCTATGGACAATGCAGTAACACCGGAAGCACACGCAGCATAACTTGAAGCTACTTGGCATCCTTGAAACCCCAATGCATTGGCAAATGTAGATGCTGACACCCACCCGGGATATCCGTTGCGGACTGTATTGGCGCCAGATAAAAATTGGATCTCAGCCCATTCCACTCCAGAGTCATCGAGTGCATCTCTAGCCGCCTCTACGCCAATATCGACGAATGACTTCCCAGGGAATTTCCCCCATTTGTGCATCCCAACACCGAGCACTGCTATTTCATTAGTTGTCACTTTTCACCTCTCATAGCAAATCCCATTTCCACACAATGTGCTCAGTTTCCTCGTCCTCATATAGAACGTCTAAGGCCAGTTTCACTTTAGTTCCGACGTTAATGTCACCAACATCTANCCCAGGCATCATTTGTCCACAGACAACAATATTTTCTTTCTCAAGTTCCACAGCGCTAATGACAAAAGGCTCAAAGGGTTCAACGATCTGATANGGCAAAGCAGGAGGGTAACTCGCAGTTGTATAACTCCAGATAGTTCCAACTGTTGATAGAAACACTTCTTCACGGTCCTCGCTGCTTCCTCCCGCAGGGTCCGAGCCGCTTAAATCTTTAGGAAAATAATAGCTTCCGGTGCTTTTGCTTCTTCCCCCAATAAGTTGTGGATTTTCAAAATCCATTGTGAACATGCCATCAACTGCTGGAATACGATTCTTGGACATGTTTGTAGTGTAGATGATCTATTGTGTAGTTTGCAGAAACAACACTTTTGAGATTGGGTGAATTTTGGACAACCAACAATTATTGGTAACTGATCTCGATGGAACACTCTGGTTTGATGGTGAATTGTGTCACCAAAAATCTTTAAAAGCATTTAAGAAGATACAAGATAATGGAGTGACTATTTTGATAGCAACTGGGCGACGGTTTCGCATTGTTGCAGATACTTTTGCAAATTTTGGTTGGCGTGTTCCTTGCCTTTTGCTAAATGGCTCATTGTGTTACGACTTTGCTATTCAAAGGAGATTGTTTTCCATTTGTTTTTCCCAACAAGAGAATATTGAAATCCTAAAGATTTTTGAATCCCATAACCTGTCACCAACTCTTTATGCTGACGATAGTTATGTCTATGCGTGTAACCCGACTACCAGCGAGGGACATATTGAGGCAATCGGACCCGACCTTATCCTTGTCTCAGCGTTGAGTAGTTACTCACAGCGATTAGATATCCTGAACTTTTGTATTCTTGGCATGCCCAGAGAAAACTTAGAGGGAGTCGCTAAGGATCTCAGTGATAGCGGATTCGCTAACCCATCTCTCTATAAGGACCAAATATTCGATGGCTACTCGTTAACAGTGCAACCGTTGAATATCTCAAAGTGGTCTGGAATTCTTCAGTGGTGTGAATATACGAACTTTTCACCATCGCGAATCATTACTATTGGTGATGCTGGAAATGACTTAGAGATGTTAATCCATGCGGATAAATCAATTGTTATTGCTGGCGCAGAAAAGAGACTCCTGGATATTGCCGACCATGTTATTCCTCCCCCTAAGGTTGGAGGATGGTCTGAGATTCTACATTTTCTCTAATTCTCGCGNTATAGATCTTAGTTTCCAAATTTTAGGTCACTGCGTTCTCCGAATATGCTAAAGACTGACTACAGAAGGAGAAACATGTCCGTATCCTCATGGGATGACTACCCAATTCATCAGACGGCAGAATATATTCGACACCCAGCGACTAGCGACAGAAACTTCTATGACCGATATTATTTTAACCTCCATGGCTCTTCTGACGAAGTAATGACCATTTTCGGTCTCGGGCAGTATCCAAACCTGGGAGTTACTGATGCCTTTATCGCAGTCGGGACCAAAGACAAGCACCGTGTCATACGAGCTTCTCGGCCGCTTCATGATAGGTCTGACCTGAAGGTAGGGCCTATATCAATTGAAATTTTAGACCCGCTCAAATCGTTACGCNTTAGATGCGAGGCGAATGAATGGGGTATTGATTTGGATGTCACGTGGACTGCATCACACNANCCACTCGAGGAACCTCGACAGTACCTTAGGAGAGAGGGAAAGGTAGTTTTTGATACTATGAGGTTCGCTCAACTTGGTCGCTGGAAAGGGCATTTACAAACTCCGGATCANAGCTGGGATATTTCACCTGAAAGTTGGGGAGGCAGTCGAGATCGCTCCTGGGGTGTTAGACCTGTTGGCGAAAAAGAGTCTGATGGNATTCGTCAAGGTGTATCCGTTATGGAAGGATTATGGAACTATTTTCCAGTTGACTTTGAAGATCATTCAATTATATACATGCTTCANGAAACCAATGAGGGAGTTCGAGAGCTAGAGGAGGCTATGCGAGTTTGGCATGACCCAGATAGGCCTAGAGANTGGCTAGGACGTCCTGAATATGAGCATGAACTAGTCCCGGGAACCAGAATGCTAAGNGGTTCTGTAATTCATTTTCCTGAAGCTAAAATTAGTATGAAATGCACTCCTCTGTTGGCAAACTACGTTGCTATGGGAACTGGATATGGCATTGAGGAGGATTGGCGTCATGGAATGTACCANGGACCGGAACTCGTAGTCCAAGGACTAGTTAATGATGTTTCATCAATATCAGGGATAGGCCAATACGGAATCGTGGATCATGTTGGCCGTTTCGAATACAATGATTATGTCGGTTACGGATTATACGAGCATGGATTCTGGGGTAGGTTCGAAAAATTTGGCTTAACCGACCGTGCATCGACATTTCCAACTGATTAATTAGCTATAAAANGCATGATGAGAATATTTAAGCTAGGGTTTTGCTAGCTGCAATATTCATTGCGGGAGAGATCAACNTAGTTGGCGCCGAAGGAGCAAGGGTCCCCCCGAAACTCTCAGGCAAATGAACCGCTCTGATTAGCTATCTGGAAAGAATGTTCATTCATTCACCGAAGGGGAAAGACAAATGTCGAAGCTCTCAGGTACCAAGACAGAGGGGGACATCGTCTAATTTGAGGTACCTAAAATGATAGAAAACAATGAATTCGCCAGAAGACACATAGGCCCTGATAAATCTAATGTGAAAGAGATGCTTGAGGCTCTTAACCTTGAAAGCTTAGATTCACTTATCGATTTAGCAGTACCAACAAACATACGCGAGGCATCAGAACCTCTTACACTCCCCGAACCTCTAACCGAAGCAGAAGCTTTAGCGCAACTTAGGGAAATTGCAAGCAAGAATGAAGTTCAGACTTCACTTATCGGACTTGGGTACTATGACAATTTCACACCAGGCGTAATTCAGCGAAACATTCTAGAGAACCCAGCTTGGTATACAGCTTACACACCCTACCAACCAGAAATATCACAAGGGCGACTTGAAGCGTTGCTTAACTATCAAACGCTTGTATGTGAATTAACAGGCTGTGAACTCTCAAATGCATCGCTTCTTGATGAACCTACTGCCGTCGCTGAAGCGATGACACTGCTTTATCGCGTACAGAAATCTTCGAAAAATACTTTTCTACTAGACAGTGATGCCCTTCCTCAAACCAAATCAGTTGTTACAACTAGAGCAGAAGCAATGGGGATTAATGTAGTTATTGGCGACCCAGATCAAGCTCCCGGGGATTGCTTCGCTGTTCTGTATCAGTATCCGGGAGCATCAGGCGAGATTAGAGACCTAACGGCAGGCATACGTCAGCATAAGGAAAATGGAATATTAGTAGGAGTTTCAGCTGATTTACTTGCTTTAACCTTACTCACCCCCCCTGGCGAGTTAGGCGCGGACGTAGTTGTCGGAAGTTCACAACGCTTTGGCGTTCCCATGGGCTTCGGTGGTCCACACGCTGGATACATCGCCGTCAAAGAAGCCTATAAACGGTCTTTGCCTGGTCGCCTAGTGGGGGCTTCGATAGATGCACATGGCAACCCTGCTTTTCGATTAGCGCTTCAGACTCGCGAGCAACACATCCGTAGAGAGAAGGCAACTAGTAATATTTGTACTGCACAGGTCTTGCTTGCGATCATCGCAGGTATGTACGGCGTTTATCATGGGCCAGAGGGATTAAAGGGTATTGCCCAGCGAACGCATTCCCATATGAATGATTTTGTAGCGTGCCTAACCAAATCAGGATACGAGGTCCTTACAGAAAACTGGTTTGACACTATAACAATAAGGACCCTTGGTAAAGCAGAATTATACGTAGAAAAGGCACTTCAACGTGGTTTGAATATACGATTAATTGACTCGGACCATATCGGTGTCTCCTTCGATGAAACAACAAACCGAGAAATAGTCAACAATCTCCTCTTGGCATTCACAGATAAGCAACCTGAAACNGGTGTTGTTTCCTCATTGCCTGAAAAATTATTGAGAAAATCAAGTTTCTGTCAACAACCAGTGTTTTCTCTGTATAGAAGCGAGACCGAAATGCTGCGATATATTCGAAGGCTATCTGATAAAGATTTAGCGCTTGACAGAACAATGATTCCATTAGGTTCTTGCACGATGAAACTGAATGCTACTACTGAAATGATTCCGATTTCATGGGATGAGTTCGCTAATATCCATCCGTTTGTCCCTGCTAAACAACGCAAAGGGTACGACCAACTGATATCTGAATTGGAAGAATGGCTTGTAAAGATAACAGGCTACGCTGCCGTCAGCCTCCAACCAAATGCNGGTTCGCAAGGCGAATTTGCTGGTTTACTTGCTATCAGGTCGTATCATCGCGCAAATGGTGATGAGTCCAGAAACATTTGTTTAATTCCAGCATCGGCTCATGGCACNAACGCTGCTAGCGCAGTTATGGCTGGAATGAAGGTAGTTGTTGTTGACTGTGACGAGAATGGAAATATTGATTTAGTTGACTTAGCGAACAAGGCGGAACAATACTCTGATGCATTAAGCGCAATCATGATTACCTACCCTTCAACTCATGGTGTTTATGAGGAAACTGTCTCCGATATATGCGAGATAATTCATGATTATGGAGGCCAAGTCTATCTTGACGGAGCAAATCTAAATGCACTTGTCGGAATCGCACAACCTGGGAAATTTGGAGCAGATGTTTCACACCTAAATCTTCACAAGACTTTTTGTATTCCACATGGAGGTGGAGGACCAGGAGTCGGTCCTGTAGCTGTTGCGGAGCACCTTAGTGAATACCTTCCATCTCATCCTTTAGCGCCTGGTCTGCAATCCGCAAGTATTGTCGGAAGCGTGAGCGGCGCCCCATGGGGATCTGCGGGGATACTCCCAATATCATGGGCTTATATAGCAATGATGGGTGCTGAGGGGCTTACGCTTGCAACCAAAACTGCAATTTTAAGTGCAAATTACATAGCAAACCGCCTATCGGAACACTATGACATTCTCTTCACTGGCAAGAACGGTTTCATTGCTCACGAGTGCATTATTGATATTCGCCCGATTAATACTAATTGCGGCGTTTCAGCTGATGATATTGCGAAGCGTTTAATGGATTTCGGTTTCCACGCTCCCACTATGTCATTTCCGGTTGCTGGAACACTAATGATAGAACCCACTGAATCAGAATCTTTGGCTGAAATTGACAAGTTCTGTGATGCGATGATTGCCATTAAGCAAGAAATTAACAAGATAACTGATGGATCTTACGAGTACGAGCAATCAATGTTGCGGAATGCACCCCATACTGCTGAGCATGCGATTTCTTCCNACTGGGATCNTCCATATACGCGCGAAGAGGCCGTTTACCCNCTAATTTCAGCGAAAGATGAAAAGTATTGGCCCCCAGTTGGACGTATCGATGGAGCGTATGGTGACAAAAACCTTGTCTGTAGTTGCCCAAGTATTGAGGAATTTCAAGATTAACTTATACTCGAAGTTGAAAGGTTGAATAATGCCAGATGCACTTGTGGATATCCAAAATCACATTATGACCGTTACCTTGAATAGGCCTAAACGAATGAATGCTATATCAGGTCCGATGATTGTCCGAATGTATGATGCTTTTGTTGAAGCTTCAGCGAATGACGATATACGCTGCGTAATAGTTACTGGTGCTGAAGGCAATTTCACCTCAGGTGCTGATCTAAAGGCTATGTCAGGTGATGCTGATGATGCTGATACTGGTGTTGATATGAGGGCTAGGTCTAAAGAGGATCCAGAGATCCATTGGAAAGGTCTCTTGCGATCATACAGACCTTCGAAACCGCTAATAGCTGCTGTCGAAGGTGTCGCCATAGCCGGAGGAACGGAAATTCTCCAAGCAATGGATATACGAATAGCTGGAGAAAGCGCAAAGTTTGGCATCTCTGAAGCGCGATGGAGCCTCTACCCGATGGGTGGCTCTGCGGTGAGACTCCCCCGTCAAATTCCTTACACTGTTGCTGCTGAACTTCTACTTACTGGAAAACATATTTCTGCCAAAGAGGCTAAAGATATAGGTTTAATCGGACACGTTGTGCCCGATGGTCAAGCATTGTCTAAAGCTTATGAAATAGCTGAAATGATTGCTGAGAATGGGCCGCTTGCAGTTGAGGCGATCTTGAAGACTCTTCACGAAACTAGCGGGATGACCGAAAAGGAAGCCCTAGATTTTGAGTATGATTATGGATGGGCGGTTTTTGCGAGTGAAGATGCGAAGGAAGGTCCAAAAGCTTTTTCACAAAAGCGTAAACCGGATTTCAAACGTAAATAGTTCAAAATTCTTTATTGATTAGTTCATCACCACCAAGCAAGCGAATAGCGTTCCTAATAAAAAGATCAATTGCATTCCTCTCGTAGTCGTCAAAGGATACAGAACAATGAGGTGATAGATATAAGTTCGGCATGGCCCATAGGTCACTATTGACACCTAGAGGTTCATTTCGTACCACATCTAGGATAGCTGCTCTGAGGTGACCATTAGAGAGGTAAGTAGCTAAGTCAGCTTCAACGACATGTATTCCCCTTGCTACATTCACAAATATTGAACCTCTTTTCATCTTTGAGAATTTAGATTCATCAAAAAGATCCCTTGTTTCCATTGTTGAGGGAGCAGCCATAACAACCACATCAGATTCCCCGAGAAGCACATCGATATCAGAAAACGAGTAAAGACGATCAACTGAATCGGGAGCGGATAGTTCCAGTCGTTTTCTGCTGCCCAATACTCGCATTCCGAATGCTTTAGCTCGGTTTGAGATTTCTTCACCGATTGAACCAACGCCTACGATCCCTATCGTTTTCCCTTTTAGTTGATTACCAAATTTTGCCTGCCAAACTCTTTCTATTTGCTGTTCGTCTAGTTTACGTAAGTGCTTCACCTCTTGTAGCAGTCGCGAGAAAACAAATTCGGCGATAGCATCTGAAGCTATTCCTTTTGCAGTTGTTAATGCTATTCCGGCTTCTTTTAATTCATCGCTATTAATATGATCATGTCCAGCTGAAACGCCTTGAACCCATTTAAGTTTTGGAAATAGCAAAGGAATATTGCTTGGTAGGTCCATAGCGATTACTGAATTACATTCTGCCCAAATAGAAAGGTGACTTTCAGATACCGCAGGTTCTTCAATATTCGCAGAATTCACGCCTTGGTTTAATCCTCGGTTAGATCTTAATTCGCTACTCTCAAGATACGGCGTCAAGTAGAACTCAAAAGGATAACTTTCGGAGAAAGCAGATAGTTCACTCTCCTCTGATCGGAGAGGAAAAAGAACTGCTGTTTTCAGCGTTTCCATTTCATTTAGCTCCTTGATTGATGATTATAAGACTAGCCCCCTATTCTGCATCTCTGGTAGAAAGGAACAATGATTAGAGATCGAAGTAGCGTAGTTATAACCGGAGGAGCCAGTGGAATAGGAAAAGCTTTAGCTTTTCGTTTCGGTAAAGAAGGACATGACATAATCATTGGTGATGTTGAAGAGTCTGCTCTTGGTATCACAACCTCAGAACTTAGGTCCGCTGGAATATTGGCTACAGGGATCGTAGTCGATGTATCCGATATTGATTCTGTCCGCTCGTTCAAAGACCGAATCTTCTCGGAGTTCACCCCCCCTTACATCCTTTGCTTAAACGCAGGAGTAGGGGCAGGGGGACCAATTTCAGAATCTGATATTCTTGACTGGGAATGGGTGCTAGGGGTGAATTTGTGGGGCGTCATCTATGGTTTAAATGCTTTTCTGCCTTTTATGCAAGAGAAGAATAATGGACATATCGTCATTACTTCATCAATTGCCGGCCACCTTTCTTACCCAAATATGGGCATATACAATGCATCGAAGCACGCAGTTTTAAGCATCGCCGAAACGCTATGCTACGAAATGCAAGAGAAAAGCAGTGACGTTGGGGTAAGCGTACTCTGCCCTGGTTTGGTAAAGACGAATATTCTCGACAGCGATAGAAACAGGCCAGAGATTTTGACTAGCAACGATTCGCTAAATGAGTCAAATGATGATGATGGCCGTAAAGAGGCTGTAAGAGAGATCTACAATTTGGCGCTAGATCCGGAGAGCGTTGCTGACTTAGTATTTAAGGCGGTTCAGTCAAAGCAGTTTTACATATTTACAGAGAATACGTTTCAAGACGCTATTAAGAGCCGGCATAGGGACATAGAGTCAGCGCGAAACCCAACGCTGGGTGCAAATTTGGTTGAAGAGCATTTAAATGACACGCACTGAAACAAGAACATTAACATGATAGATTTTGATGTAATCATTATTGGCACCGGATCAGGGAATACAATACTCACACCCGAATTTGATGATCTACAGATAGCGATTGTTGAGAAAGGCACATTCGGTGGTACTTGCCTTAATAGAGGTTGCATTCCTTCGAAAATGCTCATTTACGTTGCTGATGTCTTAACAGAACTTGGTCGGTCTAGCGAGTTAGGCATTACTGCAGAGAATTACTCAGGAAATTGGAAGGAAATACAGGAGCGGATATTCAACCGAATTGATCCGATCGCCACTGCGGGTGAATCGTATCGGCATAGCCTTCCAAATGTTTCGGTGTTTAATGGCGAAGCTTCATTTGTCTCAAATCATGAAATAAATGTCAACGGTGAGATTATTAGAGGTAAGCAGATAGTGGTTGCGACTGGCGCATCTCCTGTCCTTCCCGAAATAGATGGCCTATCGAAAGTTAGCTATCACACCTCAGATACGATCATGCGGATTGCTGAAGTACCGAAGCGCCTCGGCATTATCGGAGGTGGCTATATCGCTGTGGAGCTAGCTCATGTCTTTAGTTCATTTGGGTGTGAAGTCTTAATGCTCGTGAGAGGAAATACGCTTCTCTCCAAGGAGGACTTTTCTATTCAGGAGCGATTCAATAAAGCTTTTCATGAAAGGGTTGATTTAAGATTTGGAGTCTCAGTTAGCAAAGTTAGGCAAGACGATAAACGTATTCAGCTAAGCTTTGAGGACGAAGAGGAGGGTATTCTGGAGGTAGACGAGTTGCTTTTAGCTACTGGTCGCCTTCCAGATTTAGAGTCACTCAACGTCAGGGCAGCAAACATCGCTACAAAAGACGGTTACGTCGTTACTGACATGTACATGAGAACAAGTGCCGACAATATTTGGGCTTTGGGTGACGTTACGAACTCGGCTCAACTTAAACATACTGCAAATGCTGAAGCGAAGGTTGTTTCCAACAATCTTCTAAGCAATGACTTGAAGAAAGTTGAATTGGATCCTATCCCCCATGCGATCTTTTCAAATCCGCAAGTTGCTTCAGTGGGCTATACGGAACAAGAGGCTAAAGCCAACGGGATTGAGTATGTGGTTGCAATTGAAGAGTATGGGGATGTTGCCTATGGCTGGGCAATGGAAGAAAAGACTGGTATCTGCAAAGTTATTGCAGATCCAAGAAGCGGCTTACTTATCGGGGCACACATTTTGGGGCCGCAAGCTTCNACATTAATTCATCAACTCATTCAAGGAATAAAATTCGGTCAGACAGTTGCTGAACTAGCTACTGGATTCTTATACATACATCCTGCACTAAACGAAGTTGTTGAAAATGCACTGATCAAAGTGGCACTATTGTGTGACTAACTTCAAGATTTTGCTTTCTATTTTTANTGCACAGCAAACTACGCAAGAAGTGTCCTAAAATGTCAATATGAGTAGTTCACTGGGTTCAATTTTTCGTATTCACACTTTTGGCGAGTCACATGGCCCTGCTGTAGGNGTAGTGATTGATGGATGCCCACCACGCCTTCCAATAACGAGTGAAGAAATTCAGAGCGATCTTGACAGACGACGACCTGGTCAAAGTAGTCTTGTCACTCAGCGAGATGAAAAGGACACTGTAGAGATACTTAGTGGTTGGAAAGATGGTTTAACCCTTGGAACCCCATTAGCCCTCCTAGTGCGTAATCAGGACCATATTAGCGGTGCCTACGACCATTTGAANGATGTATATAGACCGTCGCATGCAGACTTTACCACAGATCAGAAATACGGGATCAGAGCTCATGAGGGCGGAGGCAGATCCAGTGCTAGAGAAACCATAGGGCGCGTAGCTGCAGGTGCTGTGGCCCGCAAACTTCTATCCATTTCTGCAGGAGTACAGGTCCTGGCGTGGGTACATCAGATACATAAAATTTCTGGATCGTACGAGATTAACAATGTCACGCTTGATGATGTTGAGTCCTCTCCGACGCGTTGCCCTGACCCAAATGCGGCTACAAAAATGACTAAAGCTATTGAAAAGGCCCGAAAGGAAGGCGATAGCCTNGGGGGCATTGTTCAGTGCCGGATCTCAAATGTCCCCGCTGGTTTGGGAGACCCTGTCTTTTCNAAATTGGAAGCTGAACTCGCGAAAGGGATGATGAGCTTGCCAGCCTCAAAAGGGTTCGATATTGGAAGCGGGTTTGCGAGTACCAAGATGACTGGTAGTGAGCACAATGACGCTTTTATTATCGACAAATCCGGCGATATCACTACTGCCAGCAATTACTCAGGAGGAATCCAAGGAGGCATTGCCAATGGGGCAGATATCACATTTCGTGTTGCCTTTAAACCGACCGCAACAATTTCTACCTCGCAACGGACGGTTAATTCAAGCGGTGAGGAAATTGAGCTAAAGGCAAAAGGACGCCATGATCCTTGCGTGCTTCCCCGNGCGGTACCCATGGTCGAAGCCATGGGTTGCCTAATTTTGGCCGATGCCCTTCTTCGGCAGTCAACTGTGGATTACCTTTAAGAATTTTCTTGTGCAANATAGAACGGCAACTTGACTATTGTTGCCTCCTCTTCATTTCTTCTACCTTGAATCGTGACCTTCTCCCCGAGAGACACTTTTAGGTCAAGCAATGCTATTGCAATTCCGCATTCGAGTGTTGGAGAGTAGTTTCCGCTCGTGACTTCACCCAAAGACTTTCCGTCTTTGACTATTGGCTGACCGGTGCGTGGTGGACGCCTTCCTTCGGTCCGCAGTCCGAAGAGTTTTCTTGACACTCCATTCTTCATCTCTTCCATTACTGCCTTTTTCCCCAAGAAATTTTCTTTAGTCGTAGAAACTACCCACTTCATGTTGGCTTGTGCACTAGTGATCGTTGAGGAAAGTTCATTTCCATGGAGAGGTAAACCTGCTTCGAGGCGAAGGGTATCACGTGCTCCTAGNCCTGCNGGTTTTGCGCCATACTCGATTAGCTCCTCCCATAAGGGCCCAGCTACAGGCAAAGGAACACTAATTTCTAACCCATCTTCACCTGTGTATCCCGTNCCAGCTGCCGTCAAGATATAGGATTTGTATTCAATTTGCTTAACATGGAACCGCGGGATGGCGGCAAGATCTAACGAACTCTTTGCTAAGATTTCTCGTGATTTTGGTCCTTGTACAGCTATGACAGATCTTTCTCTAGTTATATCNGAAAATTTGAAATCACCAGAAGAAGAATCAAGTGCTTCTCTAACCCGTCTCGTATTAGAAGCGTTAGGCATTATGTGAAATAAAGAGTCTTTAAGCCACCAGATAATCACATCATCTACCACACCACCTGACTCATTCAGCAGATGACTGTATTGTGCTCGTCCAGGAGCAATTCGATTCAGATCATTTGTAAAAGTTGATTGAATTGCCATCAGAGCATCACTCCCAGAAACCTCTAAGGTACCTAGGTGTGACACGTCAAAGATAGAACATGCTGTTCTGCATGTTCTATGCTCCTCAAGTGTCCCTTCAGAATAGACTANCGGCATATTCCAACCACCAAATTCCGCAAATTTTGCGCCATTCGATATGTGTATGTTGTTGAGCGGGGATTGAAGAAGCGCCTCAGTCACGGAGCTCGTTAGCTTCCTGTTCCAGTATTGAGCTGGGAGTTAGGTTTATTTACTTCAGCAATTGGCCTCAATTCCACGATCGCAGAATCAACTTCCTCTTTTACTGTTGCAAGAGGCAGTATATTCAATACNCCTTGCCCCTTTTGCAGAATGTCTATCAGTTCGTCTCCACTTTTGACTAGCACAGTTTTATTTCCAGAAATTACGAGGTTTACTTTAGTCACATCTTGGGAAAGTTGGTCTTTGAGGTATTCAAATATCTCTCTTATCTTTTCGACTTTAATGCCACCATCAATTAGATTTTTGATCACTCTAAGCTCTAAAAGATCTTTGTAGGAATATCGACGGCGACTTCCACTTCCTTCTCCCTTTTCAATCGAAGGTGATATCAATTCTGTACGAGTCCAATAATCTAACTGTCGGTAAGATATCCCGACTATTTCAGTAACTTTTTTGCCCGAAAATGACATTTCGACGTTTGTTTGCTTCATGGTTGCCTTCCTTAATNACATTGCAGAAATTACGCCGTTGTAAGTACTAAGAGTGTAAGGAAGAATTAGCATTAATCCAACTTCATTCCTTCAAAGTTNAATTTATGCTTAAAAGTCTTCTGGACTCACATCATCTAAGAAATCCCTGAATTCTGCTAGAACATCTTCTTCGGTGTCCTCGTTATCCTCACGAATTTTGTGCCCTGCAGTAGCAAGGACTTCTTCCTCAGCGTATATCGGAGATGACATTCGAACAGCTAGGGCAATAGCATCGCTCGGCCTACTGCTTATAGTTTTGACCCCATCAGCTGTTTCAAAATGTATCTCTGCAAAGAAAGTTTTATCATCTATTTCTGTCACTACAACTTTTGTTAACGACGCATTCATTTCTTTTAATGCGGTAACAAAAAGATCGTGCGTCATGGGTCGCGGAGGGCTATCGTTTCTCAGATGAATATCAATAGCATTGGCTTCAGCGTTTCCTATAAAAATTGGTAGCACTAACCCACGCTCATTAGTTTCTTTAAGAAGCAGGATTGGTGCAGGCCCGGGAAACTCAACTCTCACTCCGACCAATTCCATTTCGATCATACTAAAAACATAACTGGGTTTTCTAGAAAATACTCACCGCATAATCAGCTAATGCCAGTATTCCCATGCAGTGCTCGCCGAAGAAGCAAAGTTTTTAATTCACTGCTTAGCTTTGCAAGCTCGACTACTGCTTTAATCGCNCTCTTACCTTGTAAGCCGGTAAGTCTTTGATCAATCAACAATGCTTCAGTATCAGCACCTCGCTTGATATGCCTAAGATGTCGTGGNTCTATTCCATAGGAATAGAAGCGCGAAACTATTTGGGTGACAAACAGATCATCAGCATTGTACATCTCCCCTCGCGACTGGTTTCGCTTCGGCAAAATCCCATACGATTCCAATTCCTTAAACTTCTCCTCCGATAACCCTGTTCGCTTAAGAAGCTCTGCTTTCGTGAATTCAAGGGACTCATCAGGCGCAGATGACGGGTCGAGTTGAGGTAGTTGAAAAGTTTCTGATCGATCGGCATTACCATCACCAACAAGGCGTTCTTTAATGACTTTCAAGGGAAGGAAATGGTCTCGTTGCATACTTAGAACCCACCTGAGTTGATTTGCATCCTTTTCGCTGTAACGCCTGTATCCCGAAGTTGATCTCTCTGGGTTCACCAAACCCTTTGATTCCAAGTAACGCACTTTGGATATTGAAATATCNGGAAAATCCACTTCAAGTAATTCCACAAGCTTGCCGATTGAAAAGTATGAAGGAGCCGCCCCCACTAGTTACTTTCTTGAAAATAGACGAGTTTAAATTTGCCTATCTGGAGAACGTCACCTGGCACCAACTGTTGACTCGAATCAATTTGTCGTTGGTTTAAATAAGTTCCATTTAACGACCCCACGTCGGTAACCTTAACTTCGTTCCCTGACAATGTGACCTCGGCATGTCGTCTGGAGACAGTAATGTCATCAAAGAAAATACTGCTTTCTGGATGGCGTCCTATTGTTGATCTTCCAGCACCAAGTAGATATTTAGAACCAGCAATGGGGCCATCGGTGACTATAAAACCTGCAGCAGTAACCTTTTCATCGGCATTTGCGATGTCATCAATTGACAATGTTTCTGTAGGGTCCTCGTTCGCAGAATCTTCTGACATTTAGCCATCTACCAATTCACGATATTCGTTAGCGGAAAGCAAATTACCGGTGGAGGCAGCATCGTTGAGTTCGAGTATAAATATCCATCCTTCGCCATATGGGTCTCCGTTGAGGAGTTCTGGGCTATCGTCAAGATCTTGATTTATTTCAATTATTTCTCCTTCTAATGGAGCATAAATGTCTGAAACAGATTTTGTCGATTCCACCTCGGTTACAGTCTCGCCAACAGTAACTCGCTTTCCAACCTCAGGTATATCAACGAAAACGACATCTCCAAGGGCATCTTGGGCGTAATCGGTGATTCCAACTTTAGCCCTGTCGCTCTCAATCATTACCCACTCATGATCAGATGTATATTTGAGATTCTCAGGAATATNCATACTCTGACCTTACATCATGGAAACGCAATTTTGAATTTAAATACAGAGAACGGCCCTGCAGATATCTACCAGATTAGTGAGGTGANCATACTAAAGCATCTCCTCTCTTTCCTCTTTCAAGGCGGTTAGAGCNAGCGGAATGTAGCCAAAGGCAGCTATGTAGTGTAAAGCTAGAGATGGAACCCCAATCACGTAAGCGATAACCTCATATNTTGTTGATTGCGCCCCCTCAACCGCAGTTGAGACTAAAAATAAAGGAAATGCAAACATCAACCCAAAACTGCTTGTCTTGCCTGCCCACGTTACCTTTAAAGCACGGGCACCTAATGCACCTAAAACTAGCGCAGCTATAGCTACAACCCCTTCACGGACAAGCGTAAGAATACCGAACCAGATTGGCACTGAACCATCAATCATCATCGTGAATACAGCTACCAGAAACATTATTCGATCCGCAGTCGGATCAAGCACTTTCCCAAGCTCCGAGACTTGATCAAATCTTCTAGCGACCCAGCCATCAACCCAATCTGTTGCTCCCAAAATCCCAAGCAGTGCAGCAGCAGCTAATGGCCTATTCTGGCCCATNAATAGCCAGACAAAGACCGGTACAGCAGCTAAGCGTAGAATTGATATAAGGTTAGGAATCGTGAGCGCATTATCACGCCATCTTTCATGAGTCTGATTGGGTTCTTCCATTTACTTAGCATACGCTTATGATCACGAAGTGGAAAGGACTACAAGTGGCGAGTGTCTTCACAGAAATTATCAATGGCAAGCTTCCAGCTCACGCCATTTGGCGTGATACGGAATGCGTTAGCTTTCTTTCAATAAACCCGATAAGCGATGGGCATTGTTTAGTTGTTCCTATCGCTGAAGTTGATCATTGGGTTGACCTACCAGAAGAGAAAGTTGGACACTTGCTTAAAGTAGCATCGTTAATCGGGCAATCACAGATGAGAGTTTTCAAGCCGAGCCGAATAGGGCAAATGATTGCTGGTTTTGAGGTGCCTCATACTCACTTACATGTATTACCTATAAATGATATGACAGACTTAGATTTCCGTAACGCTATTAGCAACGCTAATCACGACAAACTTGCCGAGTATGCAAAACTGATAAGAGAAAATATTCACGTATCCGAGCAGATTAACGTCGTCGAATCCTTCTCTAGTCAATAGGCTCTAGTGCGGCTACCGTTGCCGCTTGGGGTGTAACATACGCTTCAATTCCTGCTTTATTAAATACTCGAACGAACCTTTTGTTTACTTTCAAGTCAGACTGGAAATCAAGCACATCAACTCCAGTCCAAACTATGGGCACTTCGGTTCTATCAAAGACAAACCAATCCACGTTACGAACTGCATCATCNGCAAGTTGATCATCATAAGTTTCTGGGACTTCAAATTCCCATAACGCTACCCTTTCAGTTAACAGGGGAAGAAGTTTTGGNGATGCTCGAACCACTGCTTCCTCGGGAATTAATTCGGCTACCTCAAGGCGTGCTTGGTCAACTGGTTGTCGCCGGCCCCATTCCCAAGGGTCTTCGTAAGGGGATGCCACAGAATTTGAAACAAAGAAAACTGACGCTGTTATGAGTAGTGCCCCTATTACTGTCTTATCTACGTTCACTCGTTGGACTATTATTCTCCCAGTTTTTCGAAGTGCGAATATTAGTGCGATGAACATGCAGACTATTACGGGTACTCGTTGGCCTGATTCAGTCAATTCATTAGTGGGCACATCTGCGGTGAGATACAGAGCAAATAGAGGCAACGCTGGCAATACATACCTAGGAGCAACCATTGGAAGAAAGAGTAAAGGCGCAAGTAAAGCTACAGCTACTTGAAAATTTTCCTCAGAGAAAAGTTCGTTGATGAAGGTTAATGGGTTAATCACGATGCCCCACAAGACAGCAAAAGGGTTACCGGCTCCATACTGTGCGAAGGCTTCCAAATGCGGGTATACCCCACCGTTATATAGAGGTTGTATGCCGAGGATGAATATTGTTGACCACGCCAAACCCAAGGCTATTGTTTGATATCCAAGCTTTTTCTTCCCCTCTAGTATCCAAAGTACTCCAAAGCCAGCCACGAGGAGTCCAAGATCAGCTCGTGATAACAAGGCTAATATTGCCATGAACCAGTATTTATATTTCTTGTTGCCATATGCAGACAGTGCGAATGAGAGCATGGCTGGTACGGCAAAAGTTTCGAGCCTGAAACCTGATAAGTTGAGCGAGTGTATAGCACTATAGGACCCGTATATAGCGATAACGATTGTGCTTGTTCCTGCCCTTAAGTCTGCTATGTTCCTTGATAGTCGCCAAATAGGAACGATCGCAAAGGATAATGCTGCAGACTGTATCACTATTAAAGTGATCGCTGTTGGGAATAGTGCAGTAAGCAAGGCGATGGGGTAAATCAGAAAACCGCCTTGGCTTGCGAGATAATTTTGTCCAAGGAGTGATGATTCAGGTGTATATCCTTCAGCGATTAACCAGACAGATTGCATAACTGCAGCAAAATCAGATGTTTGGGAAAGCTCACGTGATTTTGCTAAGGCAAGAAGGATGAATATTATCCAAACGACGCAGCCAGCTATCCAAGGAAAAGTGCGATCAAACACGGCACCCTCAAATCTTGCTTGCCAGCGAAGAAGCCTATATTCAAGTCGTTTACCCCAACTGATACTCATTGCAATAGCTTAACGTTCTGCGCAGGTTTTAGTTTTTATGCACAGTTTTTACTCAGTTATTGTAAATATTGCTCCAGCTTCTGACTCTAGATTGACAGCGTACCCCGGGGCTCCGACATGCAGTACCCCTTGGATGGATACTATGGCTGTTCCTAAAAAGGCATTTTTGTAGTAAGAGGTTGCAAATGGATTTTGACCTAAATGCAACATTACATCGTCCCCTGTGGATACTTCTAATGTTCCATCAACTACTTCTGTTGGAAGTATGTGGATTGCTCCTGAGAAGGTTACAGAACCGATTGATTCATTGGGTGCGGCAATGATTAAAGATGGAGGTTCGTCTGAGCTGGAATTGACGATTTCAACAAATGAACCGAAGGCATCACCAGCTTCAGAACCTCCCCGAACACCAGCAGTATTCTGACTAATAAATTGATCACCAGCAGCTGACAGACCTTCAGCAGATCCA
>PATO01000028.1 GCA_002712415.1 Actinomycetota bacterium
TAGCGACGGTTGACGTAATCATCGCTCCGTAAAATTTTGTTACTACTACATCAACAGGCCGTTTTTGAGCCACTTTTTTCTTCCCCTCGTGAGTGGTTCACAAGTAAACTTTTGCTCACTTTGAGCATAAGCGCTTATCTAATTTTTACCACGTCATTTTANCTGTCTACACATCGTGGCACCCTTCTTAAAGAAAAGGGTGAATAATAGTATTTAAGTTTATTTCCNGTTGATTTGTTTANTNCAGAAGTTNGCGATTANNGNGNANTTTTNTNNNAATTCTCGTAGATAATCNCTGNTTCCGAGCTTGATGAAGCTANATCTCATTTGGTGAGTGAAGTGTTCAGATTTAANCANGTTTGATGTCTATNAGTAAAGTCTTCTTTTCTCCAAAATTGAGGTTCTTTAACTAGGCGAANGTNAAGAATAGAGCACTATTCTANGNNANACAGTTCTGTTATGTAGCNTTTTGTTAAGAGCAGATCTGTTGAAGGAAAAGAGGGTAGTCTACCGAATGCACAGATTCGACTATAAAAGATTTGAACGTATTGCTTTGTTTCCGAAAGGAAACAGTAGTGTTGTTCTAGAAATAGATACCCGCCTTGGAGGCTGCAGTGGTTGAAATACCTGATTATTTATTAGAACGTTCACGAGAAGCTCGAGCTCGTTTATCAGGTGCGCCTGCGAGCGACAGTCAAAGTGAATCTACTGAAACAGCAGTTGTTGCTGCTACTGAATCTGCTCCGGTAGCACCAGTATCTGCTCCACCAGAGATTGAAAAAGTTGAACCTCCCAAACCAGTTGCCCCTTGGGTTATTGCTGCCAAGGAGCGGAAAAAAATCCCAGTTTGGATGGCTCCTGTAGCACTCTTCCTTCCGATCTGGGCATTTATGATTTGGGGCACTCTCGAAGCTCCGACATATGACGAGGAAGGACCGATAGCTGCCGGTGGTGCTGTTTATGCTCAATGTTCTGCGTGTCATGGTGCGGGCGGTGGCGGTGGCGTAGGTTACCAATTAAATGATGGTGAGGTAATTAAGACATTCCCTGACGTTGAAAGTCATGTTGCTTGGGTAGTGAACGGTTCCTCTGCTGCAGGAACACCATATGGCGATCCGAACAGAGAGGGCGGGCAACGGATCTCACAGAATCAGGGTGTCATGCCAAATTTCGCAGCGCTTGAATCTTACGAAATTCTTGAGGTTGTTCTTTACGAACGAGTAACGCATGGGTTACAAGATGCAGGAGAACTTGAAGCTTATGTCTTGTGGGTAGAGTCGGGTGCAATACCTGATTGGGAACTTGGTGTTTCTCCCCAATCAATTTTCGCGAACTTTCTTGAGTTCCTTGAAATGAACCCTGAAGCAAAAGAAGCATACGAAGAAAACTTAGAAGAAGCATCTGGGTGAAATAACGTGCAATCATAGTAATGTGATTGACCCAACTGACTCAAAACATTGGAGAGAGCTTTCTGAGCACGTTTCGTTCCTTGAAACATTGAGCCTGAAACAATTATTGAACGAAGAGTCTTCTCGCGTAGAGGATTTATCCTTTGAGGTCGGAAATTTGCATGTTGACTTTTCAAAGCAATTCATTACCAAAGAAACAATCAGTAAGCTTGTGGCTCTGGGGAATGAACTNAATCTTTCAGAGAGAATCGATGGTTTATTTGCTGGTGAAATTGTAAATGTTTCTGAGAACCGTCCCGCTCTGCACACAGCTCTTCGATTTTCTGAAAGCTCAAACGAAGAAGTAGACCGAGTCGTTAGAGAAGAACTTGATCGAGCCAGTGATCTTTCACTGTTAGTCCGATCAGGGAAATGGGTGGGTACAACCGGTAAACCAATAAACACAGTCATTAATATCGGTATAGGTGGGTCACATCTGGGGCCTCTTATGGCAGATGCTGCTTTACGTCCTTTTAGAAATGAAACAATTAAATCTAAGTTTGTATCAAACATTGATCCAGCGGATATTGATTCCAAACTTCATTTACTTGATCCTGAGACAACGATGTTTATCATCAATTCAAAATCCTTTACCACTTCAGAAACAATTACGAATGCTGAAGCTGCCATTCATTGGCTCACAACTTCACTTGGTACTGAGAAAGATCTTTTGAGGCAGCATGTTGTCGCAGTAACCGCGAATCCCACCGCAGCAAAAAATTTGGGAATCCCGAAAGAAAATATCTTCACCATATGGGATTGGGTTGGAGGAAGGTTCTCTATCTGTTCTTCGGTCAGCCTTGCAGTAATGATTTCAGTGGGGCCTGAAAATTTTCAGCTGATGTTAGATGGNGCGAAAAGCATAGATGAGCATTTCAGGTCAACTAAATTATCGGAGAACATTCCTGTTCTGATGGGATTAATTGCTATATGGAATCGAAATTTTTTAGGTTATGAAAATCATGCATTATTGTCTTACTCCGAGGATTTAAAGTACTTTCCCTCTTATCTTGAGCAGTTAGAGATGGAAAGTAATGGGAAACAGTTTCGCGTTGATGGGGGAAAGATTACTCATCACACCAGTCCAGTTATTTTAGGTGGAGTCGGGACGGATGCCCAACATAGTTTTTTCCAACTGCTTCATCAGGGAACAACAACTATCCCCTCTGATTTCATAGTCTTTTGCAAACCACCCATGTCATCACATGCTCTGCCTGAAGAGACTATGTTGAAACAGCACGAGGCTCTCGTCGTAAATTGTTTTGCCCAAAGTGAAGCGCTTGCTGTTGGTTCCGGTCGTAAATCAGGTGAATTAAATTCTGATGGTAACCGACCAAGCACAACTATTTTAGGTACTCGCTTGGATCCATACACTCTTGGACAACTTGTTGCACTCTATGAGCATAAAGTATTCACGATGGGCGCAATCTGGCAAATAAATAGTTTTGATCAAGAGGGCGTTCAAATTGGCAAGATACTCGCAGCAGATATCGGAAACGATCTTTCGCTGAATGAGGATCTATCTGACCATGACGCTTCTACAAGGTCACTTCTATCTCTTTACCAACAACGTCGGGGTATCTAACCTAAGGAATTGCGAATACTTCTATTTCTGCTTCATCTCAGAGATTGTTTCTTCAGCTATCTCTAGAGTTTGTTCGATGACGTCTTTTGTGTGTGCGAGGCTTGGAAATAAGGCTTCGTAGGGGCCTGGAGCCAAAGCGACTCCTCGCTTTAGCATTCCATGAAAGAACTTTGCATAGATGCCATTCTCTGCTGCTAATTGGGCCTCATCAAAATTGACTGGCTTCGACTTGGTAAAGAAAATACTCAATAGCGATCCAACTCTGGGAACTACTGCTTGAATCCCGGCATTCTCGAATATCTCGGATAAACCATCGCTTAGGCTCCTAGCTGATTCAGTCAGTGCTCCATATGCGGCATCATTGTTGAGGATTTGAAGCTGTGCTATTCCAGCAGCAGTAGCAATAGGGTTTCCCGATAGGGTTCCTGCTTGATACACATCCCCTAGAGGAGCAATGTTGCGCATAATTTCTTTGGAGCCGGCATATGCTCCCATTGGAAGACCTCCGCCAATAACTTTCCCGAAGCACCAGAGATCAGGTTGCACTCCATACCATTGTGAAGCTCCCCCTTTCGACAGTCGAAAACCTGTAATTACTTCATCGAAGATAAGCAGAACACCTTTGCTGTCACAGGCCTTGCGAAGCTCAAGTAAGAAGTTTGGGCTAGGAGGCACGATTCCCATATTGGCCGGAAGGGGTTCGAGAATTAAAGCCGCAATAGATTCATCAAGTTCAGGTATTTCGTTCCAAGGGGCGACTATCGTGTCGGCTACAGCACTCTTGGGAACTCCAGCTGATCCTGATATTCCTTGATTGGCTACTCCGCTTCCTCCAGCAGCAAGGAGACTATCCGCATGTCCGTGGTAATGCCCAGAGAACTTCATTATCTTATCTCGTCCAGTAGCGCCTCTAGCTAAACGAATTGCAGTCATTGTCGCTTCTGTACCGCTAGAAACAAGCCGAACCATTTCGACTCCCTTTACTCGATTGCAGATTTGNTCTGCAATCGTAATTTCAGCAAGGGTTGGAGCCCCGTATGTAGCTCCGTTTCCNGATGCTTGCTGAATTGCATCAATAATNTGTGGGTGGGAATGTCCTACGATGCCCGGTCCGTAGCTCATTACGTAGTCTATGTATCGAGTTCCTTCACTATCCCATACGTAAGGGCCTTCAGCTCTGCTGACAAAGTATGGAGTACCGCCTACTGATCTGAATGATCGAACGGGAGAATTGACACCACCTGGTATAACTTGGTTGGCTCGGACAAAGTAATCCTCATTTAGAGACATTCGGCTATTTCTTTCGCAAAGTAAGTCAATATAAAGTTTGCTCCCGACCTTTTCACAGCAGTTAATTGCTCGATAGCTACTTGTTTCTCGTCTATCCACCCGTTTCCGCCTGCAGCTTTAATCATGGAGTATTCGCCTGAAACGTGGTATGCGCCTATCGGAACATCAGTGATTTCTCTGGCTTGGGCGATGATATCCAGATAGGTTACGGCTGGTTTTACCATAATCATATCTGCGCCCTCATCAAGGTCTGCCTTGATCTCATTCATTGCTTCTCTCTTATTTCTCCAGTCTTGTTGATATGATTTCCGATCACTGTTTTCTAGGGAGACATTCACTGCTTCACGGAAGGGACCATACAAACCAGACGCATACTTAGCGGAATAAGCCAATATAGGAATGTCAANATAACCAGTTTCATCAAGTGCGTTTCGTATTGCTGCTACTTGCCCATCCATCATTCCACTTGGAGCAATTACATCAGCACCGGCGTGTGCTTGTGCAATTGCAATTTTTTTGTATAAATCTAGTGTCAGGTCATTATCTATTGACCCATCATCGTTTACTACACCACAATGTCCATGGTCTGTATATTCATCCACGCAGAGATCTGACATTATTACCAAATCATCCCCAGCCATACTCTTACAGTCAGCGATCGCTTGTTGCACAATGCCGTCTGGATTCCAAGCTTCTGAACCGGTTGCATCTTTCTTTTCTGGAATTCCGAAAAGAATTATGCCCGGTATTCCAAGACGCGTAATCTCATCTATTTCACGTTTTAGAGACTCTCTCGTATGTTGGAACACTCCAGGTAATGAAGTTATTGGCTGGGCTTCAGTAATTCCTTGGCGCACAAACAATGGCGCAACAAAATCATCGACATTAAGAGTCGTTTCAGAGATGAGACGCCGTATTGCTCCGTTTTTCCTGAGCCTTCGAAGTCTGTGCAATGGGAAAGTCACCCTTTCAGTATAAGAGTGTGTTTCTTCAGTTAGACCTAGAACGTTTGTTACGTTTAGTTAAGTAAGTCACGCAAGCACCGGAGGATGCCTGTTGAGTCGTGTGGAGTCGATTCACGGTAAACAGTAAGGTTTCTTTTTTTGATCTCTTCTGATGTTACGGGACCGATTGAAATGATCTGTTCTGGTAAGTTCTCTTTCCCATACATTTCAATAAAATTAATTGCAGTTGATGGAGAGGTGAAGACTACATAATCGGCATTGTATTTTTTGTTATCAAANGGTTGGAAGTGCTTTGGTTTGATTGTTTTGTATGAGTGGACAAGATCCACGTTCCAGCCCATTTCNCTGAGAGCGTTAGGAAGAAGTTCTCTCGATTTTGTTGCTANAGGAAGCAACACTTTATTCTTACCTTTTGGATTAGGAAATATTTCTAATAGCCCCTCAGCGACTTGATGATTTGGACGNAGGTTAGCCTGAATGCCGAGGTTATCTAATGTCCTTTCGGTGCTAGATCCGATAACTGCTATTTTAGGGAGTTCTTGAATACCGATTCTATTTACAGCTTTGACAAACTCAGTTGCACCATTTGATGAAGTCAGGATGACCCATTCATAGTCTGAGAGGCTCTGAATCGCATTTGTAAGAGCGGCTCCCTTGTCATCAGGTGAGGTGATTTCAATAGTGGGGCGTGAAATAACGTTGAAGCCTAAGTCAATTAATTCTTGAATTAGTTCTTTGCTTTGACTGGGAGTTCTCGTAATGACAACAGTGGGCTTTGTATTGTGTTCGTTGGGAGCGGTGCACATTATCCCTTCTTTAATCTGTCGAGTAATTCGGTCGCTGCTAATTTGCCGAGAGTTTCTGGATTGGAGCTGATTCTATTGTCGTGAAAGTTTTTCCCTGTCTTGCTATCAGAAAGGAAAGATCGTATTCGTATTTGGTTTCCTTCTTGAGTCGCGTGAGCGCCAACTGGGTGATTACAGTCCGCTCCGATTTCTTTTAGAAAAGATCTCTCAATGTTAATTAAATTACGAGTTGATGAGTCCTCGATTTTCTTTAATGCACTGAGTACATCAAAATTGTCAGTTAAACATTCAAGTCCAATAGCACCTTGCCCTACTTGAGGAACCATGACATCGGGCTCAAGGATTTCAATGACGTCTGGATTCAATCTTAGNCGTTCTAATGCTGTAGCAGCGATAATTATGGCATCAAAATTTTTAGCTTTTTCTAGACGAGTATGGATATTGCCTCTTAGTTCATGGAATGAAATATCAGGCCTAATTTCAGCTAGTTGAGATTTTCTTCTGATTGATCCGGTTGCTACTTTCGCTTTTGGTTCAAGGTCTTTTAACGTGCTTCCTACTAAGGCATCTCGGGGGTCTCCGCGGTCTGGAACGGCTGCTAGAACAAGTCCAGAAGGTATATCGGAGGGGAGGTCTTTTAGTGAATGAACAGCGAAATCTGCTCGTTCTTGAATCACGAATGATTGAACTTCTTTCACGAAAATTCCCTGCCCTCCAATTTCATGGAGTGGACTTACCTGGTCTTTGTCCCCACCTGTTTCAACAATTACCGGTTCAACTTGATATCCATATTTTTCAAGCAAAGCCGCTATGTGATTGGTTTGCCACATGGCTAGAGGACTTCCTCGCGTAGCCGCTCTTAATTTCATTTTTATAGATTACTAGAGATTAAAGAGTTCGCGAAGTGCGTCTGCTAAACGTTCACCTCGAGGTGAACCTGCTGCCTCATTNAGNGAAACAGTAGGGTCGTGAAGTATTTTTCCTAGAATTCCTTGTGTGAGGGATTCNATCGCATCACGTTGCTCGTCNGTAAGGCTTTGAAGCCTTGCTTCATAACGTTTCAATTCAATTTGGCGAATTTCTTCTGCTCCTTCTCTGAATTCTGCGATTAATGGAGCAACTTTTCGTGCTGACTGCTGATTTAGAAAACGATTTGTTTCTTCGTTTATAACTAGGCGGGATGTGTCTAGGTCTTGTTCTTGTCCTTTACGGTGTGGTTCAACGAAGTCTTGAAGATCATCCATGTCAAGTAGCGAAACACCTTTAATTTCGGATACTTCAGGATCTATGTCACGGGGAATAGCAATGTCAATGATCAGTAGTGGTTTATTGATGTGCTGTGATAGGTCGTCCTTTGTAAGAAGAATATCTGTTGCTGCTGTACTCGAAATAAAGCAATCAAATTCTTTGAGTGAAGATGTTAATTGATTAATCTCAATAGCTTCGCCACCAAACTTCTTAGCTATTTTTTCAGCTTTTTCAAAATTACGGTTTGAGAAAGCGATTTTGCCAGTGTCATATTTTGAGAGGGCGCTCGCCATTCCCTCGCCCATTTCACCAGCTCCTAGGATAACAATGTTCTTGTTCTCTAAGCCTTGCAAGTTTTCTTCGGCCATCTCAATCACTGATCGAGCTATTGATGGTGCTTGCTTTGTGAGATGTGTCTCAGTTCTTATCCGCTTCCCTACTTCAAGGGCCCGACGAAAAGCAGCGTTTATAGTTGCGCCACAAGTATCTTCTATTTGAGCAGCTTGCCAAGCAACTTTTACTTGGTGTTGTATTTCATTTTCTCCCAATACAGCAGAGTCCAATCCGCAGGTGACGGAAAAGAGATGATTTACTGCTTCGTCCTCGTAGTGAACGTACAAGTAGTCATTGAATTGGTCGGCGGAGAGGTCGGAGAGGTCCGAGAGGAAATCTCGGATGTCTTGGTATGCTCCATGAAATTTCTCAGCGAAGACATATACTTCAGTCCGGTTACAAGTGGAAAGCAAAACTGCTTCGCTGATGTGTCTTCGGGACTTGACGCTGAGTAAAGCTTTGGGAAGATCTTCATTGGATACGGCAAATGACTCAAATAAATTGAGTGGCATAGTTCTGTTCTTTAATCCGACTACTACAAGAGACAAACTGTGATTCCTTGTCTTTTAACTTCCCATTTGTTGTACTACTAGCATCGCTGATACGACACGCTCGTGCCAAACTGAAACTGTATAGTTTCTGAGCCGTAGTACCTTTCTTTACTTAGAATCTATCGGCTTTTAGCTGTTCTGATAATAGTTGATACAAAAATTACCTGGCTAAGAAAAATAACTGCAGCAGACTCGCGAAGAGGATTATTCCAAGGAGAACAAAAACACCTATTGAGGTTGCTTTTCTCATGGTTTTTCCTTGATTGTAATCATGGTTGGCGTTTCTTGAAGAGGCGACCCATTTTCAATTTTTATTTGCTGTCCTTCGCTAACTCTTATCTCTTCTGCAGCGGAGCGGCCAAATGCGCATAACGATAAAAGTCCAGAAGAGTCAGAGATAATTCCGATTTCTGACTCTTGTATCTGNTTAAATGCATTTACTTTTCGGACTGTGCGAACCTTATCTCCTATATGAATAACTAANTTGTCGTTAAAACNTTCAATATCCTCTNGAGAAATGTTCAGTTGGAGGTTCCCGAAGTGATCTTGCCAGAGAACTTCGGCGACAAGGAAGTTTCCCTCCATGGAAGATACGGGCATCAATCCAGGTTGGAGAGAAAGTTCTGGTATTGAAGTCCCCAGTTCTATGATTGGGACTCCTGCACATAGGTGTGCCGATACTGGAGCGAAGATATCTCTTCCATCAAATGTTGAAGAGTATGTGGGAATGTGAAAGTTGGGGTTATCCAACTCAATTGCTACAGTCACTTCACCTAACATTGCGATAGCCAAAGCGAGAAGCCCATTATCTGGGCCCACGAAAACGTATTCACCATTGTTGATTTCAATCGCAACGGCGCGACGATCACCTCCGACCCCTGGGTCTACTACTGCGAGCACTATTCCGGGTAGGAGATATTGAGATGCGCGTGCTAGCGCTAAACTTCCGGCCCGAATATCATGCGGTTTGATTCCATGAGTGATATCAATAATGGACACTTCATTCGCAATTGAATGAATCACAGATTTCACAACACCGACAAATTCATCTTTGTTGCCATAATCACTGAGGAAACTGACTGTGCTGTAATTATTCGCTTTCACAGTTGAATTGTATCGCTACAGGCTTGCCATGAGCCTAGTTGCGCTGGATCTATCCGGTCTGGTTGTAACGACTAGCCAGAAATGAGTTTATATCGTCTTCTCGAATTCTGTAAGATTTTCCGACCCTAACGGCGCCTAGATCTCCAGCCTTTATCAATCTATAAACTGTCATTGAGGAAACTCTCATGAGGTCAGCGACTTCACCTACGGTCATGAAGTTTGGAAGTGATGCGTTTTCCTTTTGCATTATTGACCTCAAATATCTCTAGATGCGTCACCTTAGGCGCTTGGTTGAAAAGTGCAAATCCTATAACGAATAGATTCGGAAAAATTTAACTTCCTAATTCCTTTGACTTATCTGTTGCTGCTGAAACTGCTTTTTGGACGAGCGCGAGGAAGTCATTCGATTGAAAATATTCAATTGCGGCAGCTGTAGTTCCATTCGGCGATGTAACTGAGTTCCTCAACTCTTCCGGCGTGACACCTGATTTTGTTAATAGCGTCGAAGCCCCAAGTAAGGTCTGACGTGTAAGGACATCTGAGACTGATGGGTCTAACCCATTGGCGATTCCAGCTTGAATCAATGCCTCGGCAAGGTAAAACAAATATGCAGGTCCCGACCCACTAAGTCCAGTAACTGCGTCAAGTGCAGTTTCATCAACTATTACGACTTCGCCTACAGCTGAGAGTATTGAGCTAGCCCAATCCAAATCTTCGGATGATGCGAACGACCCTGCTGCAATAGCCGACATGCCTTCTCCGACCATTGCTGGTGTATTCGGCATTACTCTTAAGACTGCTATGTCCGAGTCAAAGTTCTCTTCAATCGATTGGATGGTAACTCCAGCGGCGATTGAAATAACTCTTCGCGGATTATGAATATTTAATTCCTGACAAACAGTTGAAATAAGTTGAGGTTTCACTGCAAGAAGATAGTTATTTGAGATTGTTAAAGTTTCAGAACATTCAACTTCCTTGAACTTTGCTTGGAGCTCTTCTCTTCTAGCCTCATCTGGTTCTACAACTGAAATATCATCTGAAGATGCCCAATCTGCAGATAAAAGACCTGCGAGTAAAGCCTCGCCCATCTTTCCACCGCCTACAATTGAAAGCTTTTTTCCCATGCTGTAACGGTAGTAGCTTTAAAAGTGCTTTGAGAATCTTTTCTCAATTTTCAAACGGATGCTATCCAAAAAATCGCGAAGCGAAACCTATTTTGAGAGCGGGTTTAAACGTTAATTCAATCGTTGCGTATATGCTTCCGATCATCCAATCAAGGCTACTCTCAGAAATCGATTGATTCTGCATCTCGCCCGAGAGGTATATTGCATTTTCTTGACCTATTGAGAATGACAAATTCTTGAGCTTATTATTCCTCATTAGGAAATGGCGATAGAAGTCTTCCTTATTTTCTTCGGGTTCGGGCATAACATAGGTCTCAAAGTGCAGAGTGCGTTGGCGGAGCGTAAGAAGAATCATGTAGTGCTGTTTTTCCTCTCCTGTAACTCTCACGTACCAGCGAGATTCGTTGATGTCATAGTCAGCTGATTTGATGACAGCATCCTCGTCTATCTGATTCTGTAACCAAAAATCAATTTTTGATTTGATCGATTGTATTTCTATAGGGGTGAAGAGATCATCCGTCATCGTCTTTACCTGCACTCGACTAGGGTTTTTGATAAAACCGATTGATATAACTCTTGTAGTCTTCCAGCTGTTTGCCCCCAAGTGTAGGCTTGAGCTTTCTCAACTGCATTCATTGCAATTTCAGTTGACTTAAACGGGTTAGACAATAAATAGTTAACAGCTTGAGCGTATTCAGCGGGATTCCATCCTTTGATAAGTAACCCAGTTTTTCCGTCCTCAACTAAGTTTTGCAGACCCCCAACCGAAGAAGCGATAACTGGCACTCCACATGCTGCAGCCTCCAGAGCCACAAGACCGAATGATTCTGAGCGGCTGGGAACGATAACAATATCAGCAGCCCTGTAGTAACTGCTGAGAATGTGATGTGGTTGAGGTGGAATGAAAACCACCTTCTTACGAACTGGTAGGTTATTGGCCAGATCACGTATTTCCGATTCGTAATAAGATCCTTCTTGCCCGCTTGCACCACCAACAATAATTAGTGTGGCATTTGCATGGTCCATGGCCTGCAAAGTTGAAATTGCGACATCGGCACCTTTCAACGACTGTAATCGTCCGATAAATAACAGAATCGGCTCATTGGGAAGACCCAATGCATCTTTAGCTGCATTGGGGTTTCCTGGGGAGAACAGAGCTTGTTCAACGCCAAGAGGCACAATCTCTACGCGATCAATGTTGGCGTCATACAAATGACAAAGTTGTTCCTGTTCATTCGCGCTATTAGCTACGATTACATCTGAGCATCCAATAATTTCATTTTCTGCTCGAAGACGCTCGGTAGGTTCAGGAAATCCGCTGTTCTTCTTTGTTTCTCCCAACGTATGAAACGTCGTGACTAATGGGATATTGAGCTCATGTTTGAGCTTATGACCAACAATTCCTGATAACCAGTAGTTCGCATGGATTATGTCTATAGGTTTACGGTTTTGGAGATCTTTCATGACTCCGTCTGCGAAAAGATCAACAATGCCATAAAGCTCTTCTTTCTCTAGTTCATATTCTCCTGCCTCAATATGAACAATATGAACTCCTTGTTCAAGTTCCAATTCGTTGACAAGTTCAGGGTCCCACTTTCTTACATAAACTGTGCAGGTTGCTCCCCTATGTGCCAGCGCAGAAGCAACTTCGCGAATGTATACATTCATTCCTCCGGAATCACCAGTTCCTGGTTGAGCTAAAGGGGACGTGTGTAGTGAAAGGATTGCAATATGTAAGCCTGTATGGGGCGCATTCAATGAGTCGTGATTGAGGGAGCCTCCTGAAACCGGAGGAAGGAGCGCTATCTCATCTTGTGAAGTTACGCTATCTGTTAGTTCAGCTGGGTTACCATTGACCCATATGCGACAAGAAGGAACTAACGCAGCAAAATCATCGCCGTATCGTGCACAGGCTTCAGTAATTGCATCTCCCACATTGTTTGCATCAACTTCCAAAGAGTTTGTTCCCGCTATCTCTCGTATAGAGGCGAAAAGTCGTAATGTTGCCACGTTTCAAGACTATCGTCATAACGCATGACAAAATTGCTTCTGATACGACATGGGCAGTCTGAGTGGAATGCCATGGGTAGGTGGCAAGGGAAAGCAAACCCACCTCTTACTGATTTGGGTAAAGAACAGGCACTTCTAGCGGCTAAGAAATTGCCCGATTTCTCAATTCTCGCTTCTTCTGATTTGGTGAGAGCTAAGGAAACTGCTGAGATTTTTGCTAGAGCACATAATAAAGAAACTGATGACATTTTTATAGAGCCACAAGTTCAAGAGCGCGATGCGGGCGAATTTAGCGGACTAACTAGAGCTGAGATTGATAAGAAGTTTCCTGGTTACTTAGCTCAAAATAAATGGCCCCCGGGCTGGGAACCTGATGATGTGCTGATAAAGCGTCTACGCAAAGGGCTTGGTCGTATCGTTGCATCGTCCACTGAGACTGATTCTATAGTTGTCGTCACGCATGGAGGGTGTATCTATGCACTTGAGAGCTTATTAGGGGTGGAATACAGACGAATTTCAAATCTGGGTGGAAGATGGTTCGATTTAATAGACAATAAATTTTATCTAGGGGAAAGAATCCAACTATTAGACCCTGATGAAGAAACCTTTCCCGATCAGATTTGATGCCGTACCTCCGGTGGGATTCGAACCCACGATCTTCGGATTAAAAGTCCGCTGCCTTACCAGGCTTGGCTACGGAGGCAAA
>PATO01000029.1 GCA_002712415.1 Actinomycetota bacterium
ACGTTGATCAGTATCAGGTGCTTCCCTCTATAGAGCCTGGCGATATCAGGAATATGCTTCCAGTTTCGGCTCCAGAGAGGGCCGAGTCAATGGATGAGATTATTGCTGATCTTGATAGGGTCGTCATGCCTGGCGTGGCTCACTGGCAGCATCCCGGTTGGTATGCTTTCTTTCCTTCGGGGGCATCTCCTGTATCTGCGTTGGGTGAGTTCGTAGCTGCTGGTTTAGCAACGCAGGGAATGATGTGGTCCACGGCTCCAGCTGCGACTGAGATAGAGAATACGGTTTTAGATTGGCTTGTTGATCTTCTTGGGCTTCCATCTTCCTGGCGTTTGGATGAGGGTCCTGGAGGTGGTGTTATCCAAATGAGCGCATCGGATTCGACACACCTATCTCTTGCTGTTGCGAGGCATCAATTTGAGCTGTCTGGAGCGGATGCGAATTCACTCGTTGCCTACGGCTCTTCTCAGGCCCATTCGTCTATCGAAAAGGGAGCTCGAATAGCTGGATTTAAGCACATTCGTTCGGTTCCTGTCACTCAAACGTTTGGGATTGATGCTGATGCTTTCGCACAAATAGTTCGGGATGATATTGATTCTGGTCTCATCCCAGCATGGGTCTGCTCGGCAGTCGGTACAACAAATACCACAGCAATGGACCCTATCCGTGCAATAGCTTCTATTGCTACGAAGAATGGAATGTGGCACCACGCTGATGCGGCTTACGCTGGGAGTGCAATGATCTGTCCTGAGTTCAGAGAACTTCAAGATGGCGTCGAGCTTGTCGATAGCTATACATTCAATCCACATAAGTGGCTCTTGACAAATTTTGATTGTTCGGTCTTTTGGGTTGCGGACCGTTCAAAATTAATAGANNCNNTAAGTATTTTGCCGCCGTATCTCCGCAATGAAACGGAGGANAATCCGGCTGCTATTGATTACAGGGATTGGCATGTGCCTTTGGGCAGGCGNTTTAGAGCTTTNAAGCTTTGGTTTGTNCTTCGNTCGTATGGAGCNGAAAATTTGCGAACNTTCATTAGGTCCCATGTNGCTTGGGCGGAAGCACTTGAATCTANNNTTATTAATGACTCGAGGTTAGAGCTTACAGCGCCNCGGACGNTAGCATTAGTNTGCTTTCGTCATANTGANGGCAATNATGCAACAAGGGAATTAGCAGATGCAATCAATGCCAGTGGTTCAGCGTATGTCACTCCATCTGTNACCGATGATGTGGCTTATATTCGTGTTTCAATTGGGTCAACGTGGACTGAGCAGCGACATGTTGAAGATTTATGGGATCTAATTGATAGCAACGCCGGCCTAAAATAAATTCAAGCTTATATGGAAAGACGAACTGCAGTAGTCACTGGTGCTAGCCGAGGGATTGGTAAAGCCTCAGCTATTGCTTTGGCTCAAAAGGGTTTTGATGTGGCAATTACTGCTCGAACCATGTCAAAGGAGGACCAATCTCCTGAGCCTTCTGGACTAAGCGCAGTAATGCTTCCCGGTTCTTTAGAGGAAACAGCGGAAATTATCCGCTCGTTTAAAGTGCAGGCTTTTCCTTTCTATATGGACCTCATGGAAAGAGATAGTTTGATTCCCACTGCAGAAGCAATTATTGACAAGTTAGGTTATGTGGATGTGCTCCTGAGTAACGCCGTATATAGCGGTCCGGGAAATTATGGGAGATTTTTGGACAACGATCTTGACGATGTNGCAGATCGAATTTTCGGCAATATTACTGCTCAGATGTTTTTCCTCAGACCGATCCTTGCTTCGATGGTGAAGCAAGGAAGCGGAACTTTGTTATTTATGACGTCAGCTGCGGCGTACGAAGCGCCGTTCGCTATGCCTGGTAAGGGTGGTTGGGGGTCAGCGTATACTGTATCTAAAGGTGGCTTTCACCGCTTAGCGGTCCAGCTTGGGTACGAATATGGGGACGATGGTATTACCTCGTTGAATCTTCAACCGGGTCTAGTCGCTACCGAGCGAGTGAAAATTGTTCGTGGTCCAGTCGAGAACGTTGCCTCTTTAGGGGTGGAGCCTGAAGTTATTGGAGGGGTGGTTGCTCATATTGCTTCTGATGTCAGTGAGTATATTTCTGGTGAGACCATTCAACTTCAAAACGTTGCTAGGGAAATTGGTTTGCTATAAGTTCACTTCATTGAATTCCGATGAGTTGCGCATACTCGTTAACGGATTCAAGGAATTCAGATCTGGTTGCTTTATACCCCCTGCCGATTGAGCTAAGCATGACGGGGATGTGAGTAACTCCCATTTCTGACAGTTCTTCTACGCGTTCCAAGTATTTATTAGAGTCCCATTTTTTTGACCCGAGTCTCCCAGCATCCCAGGGTTCAATGGAAATAGACGGTTTACCTTTTCTTTCATGCCGTTCCCATATCTCCATGAGGTCATTGATTCTTTTTGCTAAAGCAGTCATATCAGTAATTGCCGTTGTTTTAACAAATTTTTCTATTCCTTTAGGTGTGGCCATAGGAATCCATCCTTCGCCGAAACGTGCGACGCGCTCTAAAGCATTCTTAGAGTTACCACCGACCCATATTGGGGGTGAAGAGTGNCCATTTTGGAGNACAGGGGTTGGTAACGAAATGATTTTCTTAGCTTCGAAGTTGTAGCCTTTCGTTGAAACTGGATTCCCGGTCCAAGCTTGTTTCATTATTTCAATGTGGTCATCCAATAACTGNCCTCTGTTCTCATAATCAGCACCGGTTGCTTGGAATTCTTCTTTAAGGTAACCCGCTCCAACTCCGAGAATGAGGCGACCNAGTGAAAGGTTGTCAAGGCTTGCGACCATTTTTGCTACTAGAAGTGGGTTACGGTATGCGACTATATAAAGATTTGTTAGTAGCTTAATTTTTTTTGTTGAAGTTGCTGCAGCTGCCAAGGTAATCATGGGGTCAAGTGTGTGGTGGCCGCCAGTGTCTAGGAATGACTTTGGTGGTGCTGGGTGATCTGTTACGAAAACACCTGAGAATCCAAGCGTTTCAGCGGTGGTAGCCATTTCGACGATTGCATGGCTTGTCCCAAACTGGTCAATAGATTCAACATGGTCTGTGGGTAACCCTAGGATGTAGCGCATCTTGACCTCATAAATTGGGATTCTGTTCAGTACTCTTACTTATGATTTTATTACAAGAATGCACTTTGGAGTTAGGATGCTTCATTTACGATTTTGATTTTTNTCAAGTGCATTGTTCAATACTGGTTTCGCTTNCGGTCTCGTGGATAGANAAATTATGCTGGATCCCATCCGGTGAGGAAGTCGTCTAGTGGAACTCCAAATGTTTTTAGAGCCATTGAGACAAGTGTGTATTGGCCGACAGCAAATACTAGGTCCATTAGTTGCTGCTCGCTCCAGAATTCTAGGAGTGATGTCCATGTTTCTTCAGAGATTTGCTTTTCAGCGTGCAGTTCATCTGTGGCTCTGAGTACAAGCGAATCAAGTTGGTTCCATTCTCCTTGAGGACCCTCTTTGATCTTTTCTATTTCTTCTGCTTTTAACCCTGCATCTGAACCTATGATCTTGTGCTGCGCCCACTCGTATTCTGATTTACATAGCCATCCAACTCGTAAGATAGCTAGTTCTCTTTCACGGGGAGGTAGTGTCGACTTAAATAGTACATGGTTCGAAAAGACTAGCCATCGCTTAGCAAGGTCTGGGTGCTTCNCTAATGTAAGAAAGATATTCCAGGGGCGACCGGCATCTATCATCGGCTGGAGTATTGCTTCAGCATCAGCGTCAAGGTTATTGATATCAAGTGGAGGTATTCTTGGCTCAGTCACCGCTCTCCTCCTTACGTTGAGCTTTTGGTTTCGCTCTCAAGAGAAGAANAACGACAAGAAGAATCCCAAGTGATGCCGCTAGGTATGACCATGTCTTACTTGAATCCTGCTTTTCATATAATTCAAAGGCATATCCACCATCGTTCATATCGCCATCCTCTGCAGTAACTACGTATCGGATAACGTATTGCCCCGGTTTTGGAGTTTGTAGGATACTTGCTGTAATGACGGTTGGAGATTCGAACGCCGTTTCTCCGATTGGTATATCTTTCCCTTCTCTTACTGTAGCTAGAGATATTTTTGCTTTCCCATCATCAATTAAGGGTGATTTGAAAACTAATCGGATTTCATCGAGTTCTGTTAGTACCTCAGCAGGATGAGGATTCGATTTTTCTTTGTCAACTGTAGTGTGCGCAGTTGCTTGGGAGGAGATGTTGAGGAGAAATGAGGCTATGAGTGCTAGAAATAATGAAAATTTTTTTATACATCTATTTTGCATNTGTNATCCCATCAGATGAGATTAGATATTACACCTTTTGGTCTCTGTTGGGTGTTTCGTGATCTGTAGATTAATATNTAGANATGGAATATGTAGTGAATCTTATGGATGTCAGTGTTAAACCCGGTGAATGGGCGCAACAACGTGAGGATGAGGGTTGGCATGTTCTTTCAGTTGCTGATCATTTCTATACAGATCATCGACCGTTTCCCCACGTATGGGTTGCGACAACTGCTATTGCATCAGCTACGACTCGAGTAAAGGTCACTACATCGTTTGCCAANAATCTGTTGCGGTCCCCTATTGAGGTGGCTCANGCTGCTCTTCTTTTNCATAANGTCTCTGATGGCCGATTTGAGCTTGGCTTAGGTGCTGGTTGGGCCGAGGGTGAAGTCGTTGANGCTGGCATGGAATACCCTGCCCCACGTGATAGGGCTGGCATGTATATCGAGGCAATCCAAATTGTTCGGTCTTTGTTAACAGAAGGGACTTGTTCCTTCAACGGAAATTATTACCAAGTGGATGCAAAAAATTTAGGACCTGTCGGCGATAATGCCCCTTTATTGATCGGCTCTGTTGGAGGTCCTAGAACAGTTCGAGAAGTGACCCCTCATCTAGACAGAGTAGAAATTAAAGCTTCAAGCGCTTCCACACGAGGCGGAAAGTTAGATATGGGTATTTTGGCAGAAGTCTCTGAGGACCATCTTCTATCAATGATTCAAAAGGTAAGAAGTATCCGTCCAGATGTTGAGTTAGGGATGTTTGTTCTCTGTAACGCTGGGACTGATGACTTCACTAAAGGTATAGAGGAGAGAATGGGCGATGGGCTTTACAGCAGATTTTTTGGAAGCCCCGAAAAGGTCGCTGATGGTTTGGGTTGGCTAGCTGAACAAGGAATTTCTAGGGCGCAACTCAGCCCATTTGATGACGCAAGCCTCGATCGTTTAGCTCCGCATTTACTCTAATTGGGATAGGTCCACGCCGCAGTCTACGAAGGCAGCAATTAGTTCTCCGAACAGTTCTGGGGGCACTTCGTTGTCTTCTAATCCTCCAGAGCTGGCGAACAGATCCAATAGGGTCTCAGATAGGGACCCACTTAGACATTCAGCTTGTTCTTGATCAAGACCTAGATCATCCATGAAGCTATTGACGAGTATTTGGGGACATGCCTCAAGTATCGCAGAGAAGAATTCCGCTGCGAAAATGTCATCAGGGCCTTCTTCAAAGCTTGATGCTACGAATCCATACCATTGCTCACGATCTATTTCATTTGCTATACACTCTGCGTCTTCCATCCGTAGAGGTGCCCCGCCATCATCGTCAACAGAAGCTTCGACAATGTAGGCAGCTAATCCAGATGTTCCAGCGCAATCAAGTACGGCGTTAGTAAAGGATTCTTGAAGTTCTTCGGGTAGTTCGGCTGTAGGAATATCAACTGATGTTTCGGTAAAGCCAAGCTCTATGAGCTTATCTAATCCGATTTCACCTACGGAAGTTTCAGAGATGCACGTCGCATTATTCACAAATGGGAACTCTGGATCAGATAGCAACTCTGCAGTTAGCGCATCGGCGATTATTTGCTCTCCAGAGCTAAGTCCATCTGAGCTTTCTGCCGTTTCAGCCTCGTCATTGTTTCCACCGCAGGCTGCTAAGAATAAGCATGCCGTTAGAGTCAAACAGAATATTTTTTTCATAATCCCTCCGATAAGTGAACGTTAGCACGTTCACGCTTCAAGCGGGCTTATGAGCGGAATGGGAGCACTTGCTTCTCTATTAGAGAGAGTGAGGACCAAGCTAAATCTGGCGGAACCCCACCGCATAAAGGTTGAAGCGACAATCTTTGATATTTGTGTATCAGCTCAATAGCTTGTTTCGGGGTTACGACTCTATAGGGCCCGTTTTCATCTCGTAACTCATCAANTGATGNAGCCTGACTAAGNCTCGCAGAGTTATTNTNTTCTCCCATCCATCCTCGATATGAAACNGCATCATGAAGCATGTANGGGCCATATTGTTCCCACCCTTTGTCCAGATTTTCTGCNACAAACACGGTNGTGGGNGCTCCTTTNGCAGGGCCNATNGTTAGACCNGGTGGATTTCCGACACGTTCAGCTTCTTGATCGTAGAAAACTGCCATTTTAGGGTCTGTTGTTTGGGGGAAGAACATCATCCCAAGACGAGCTGCGCGTTCGGCAGCTGCTTTGCTCCCACCTCCGTAGGCGATAACAGGTCCTCCAACAGTTACTGGTTTTGGCTGGACGTGAATTGTTCTCCCCCTCCATTCGAAAGGTTCCCCGCTAAGAGCATGTCGAAGTGCGGTGATTCGTTCTTCAATTTCTTTTCCTCGATACCTTTTATCGACACCAAACATTTCGTATTCTTCTTCTCGGTAGCCAAGCCCTAATGTGTACCCAACTCTTCCGTTGCTNAGGTGGTCAAGAACANCGATGTCTTCTGCAAGTTTTATTGGGTCATACATCAGAAGTAGTAGAGCCCCAACGTTGAATGTAAGCTTTTCTGTTCTCGCTGCGGCAGCTGCGGCCATGATAATCGGCGATGGAAGGTATCCATCTGGCGAGGTGTGATGCTCTGAGAACATGACCGTCATAGCGCCGTTACGTTCACCCCACTCGCACATATTAAGAGAAGCATNGTATAGGTCACCCATAGTTGCGGAGCTGTCTGATTTTAAACGAAAGTCGAACCGCAGAATAAACATCTGGATTCAGACCTCTAATTTGAGGACTCTTNCGGCGTTCTCTCTTAGAAATTTCGACCATACGTGTTCGCGGAACNGAACATGCGGAAGTTGATCAAATATGGTATCTATATGTAGGCCCATAGGAAAGTAACCGGCGTAAAGTATCTTTTCTGCTCCTCTNGTATTGGCGTAGTTGATGATCGCTTCGGGGTAGTACTTGGGTGCAAATGCTGAAGTNGAATAATGCAGATTTGGCCACTTCAACATGAGCTTGACTGCTAAATCTTCCCATGGTTCACATCCGTGTCTTGTGACGAATCTCAAGTCAGGGAAATCATACATGACATCGTCAATGAGTTTCACATGCTGGGCTTCGAAGGGTACTCGTGGNCCTGGGATTCCCGCACAACAAAAGATTGGAATATCCAATTCGACACAAACTGCGTAAAGCGCGTACATCTTAGGNTCGTTGATAGGNACTTGAGGGTTTCGCCCGGCTGGGAATGCAGATATNGCTTTGATGTAGCCATTTTTATGCAGTTCTCGAATAGCTGATATAGAGCCCATTACATCGTTCGGGTCTGGCTCGTGACATCCTATAAAACGATTTGGGTATTGCTCTATGGCTTCTCTCGCTNCTGATCGTTCTTGCCCAGGTCCGACACCGATCATCGCTATTTCAATATTGTGCTTTTCCATGTAGGGCAGTAACAGGTCAGATCCTTGTGGGGGTTCCGNTTGTTCCTCAAAGTTTCTAGCTTGATTGCTCCAGGGCACATCCTTGAACATGTACTGTGCCGGAAAGTTATAACCTTTTGTTTCCTTATCTTTCATCCCGGTAAGATTCTTATAATTCAGTTTTGCACTCTTCCCGGCTCGNGTTCCGATCATGGTTTCAACGACTCCAACATCTTTAGGAAAACTCATTGAACCCCTTCTTTAGCTGAATCGCGAAGTATTAGCTGTCGCTACTTTTTACTTTTCCAACTCTATGGTTTTCGATTTGTGGGCCTCCAACCCATCCACAGAGTTGCGGATCGCATTCTCTCAGTTCTCCCTCTAACCACGAGCCNTCCCGCCTGAATGTACCCTTCAAATCTCCATCCGTGACTTCGATATTGCCGTCACCATTTTTCACATACAACGCTTTTGTGAACGGGTGCACTAATCCATGTGACATTATTTCTCTTCTCCGCACCATTCACTAAGTTTATGATGCAACCATCTCACTTTTGATTCTTGATAATTACTAAGCACCACTCCAGTTTTCTGAGTTGTTTCTAACCCAAGCTGAACCTTACCCATATTGAATACGTCCTGATCAAAGACTTTCCCTAGTGTGTCAAGTTCTGGAGCATCGCTGAAGTTCTCATCGTCTGTTAACCAATGAACTGGAGCAGGATCGGGCTTCTCGCCTCTTTTGTAAGGAGCAAGGAAAATGCATTCCATGATTGAACTCCGATGATCATCCCCATTTGGTCTGAATCTATAAACGATTCTGTTAAATGCACCCCAAGGGTGAAAGTTAGGAAACAGTGTGTAATCAATACTGTCCATCATTTCAGCATCTGACATGGAATCTACCCAATCTCCTGCCATTGGCCTCCAGCGATCACGTGAGAGTGCCGCAGCGTGGGCTCGCATAGTCTCCCCGTCTGGGATAGTGACAGGAAGTTCCTTATCATAACTCACATCAAGCATGGAACGCATTTGATCCTCTTCTGACACTTCATAATCAAGTAAAGGGCTAGGTGTTCCACCTGGACTAATCACTCTTGCGAAATTGTCCCACACGTCGACTTGAGAATTCGTGTCACCTAAATACGCCATTATCTGAGGGTGTGTTGCATTTACATGGAATGCTTCGCAGAAAGCTTCCTGAGCTATTTTCCAATTCGCATGTATTACTTTCGCTACGTGAGCTTGCTTATAGCGATTTTCAAGATCCCATACTTTGAAATGGTCATCCAACTCGCCTATAAATTCTTCAAGTGGTTCTGCATCAGGGTCAGGATTTATGAACACAAAACCTGCCCACTCTCCCACCTTCACCTGCGGTAATTGAAATTGTTCCGCTTCGACGTGAGGGAAGTCCCACTTCGCAGGGACATCTTTAAGGTTGCCATCTAACTCCCATGCGAAACCATGAAAGGGGCAACGAATTTCAGAACAACGCCCATCATAATCCTTAAGCTTTCTTCCTCTATGCAAACATGCATTTGGGTAAGCTTGGATCTCGTTTTCATTACTTCTCATGACGATGTAGCTGCGTCCAACTATCTCATAAATATAGTAATCTCCAACCTCAGGTATCTCGTCTGCACGGCAAGCGTACTGCCAAACCTTTGACCAAAGTTTTTCTTTCTCAACTTCATGCCATTCACGTGTGGTGTATCTCGTTATCGGAAACTCATCAGGCCCAAAACTTACAGTTGATTCAAGCCGTAACACGTCAGGGACAGGGTGAGTGTCCTGATCCAACAATTCTTGGTAAGTAATACCCGGTGATCTCTCTGAAACATCTCGAATCATTGCCACGTCAAATTCCCCTTCAATAGCCGGTATAAGCAGAAGTGTACATGAAACTACCCCTCAACAGGAATTTCAATAGATGTAGGGCGATAGTTAATTGCAGTTAAGAAGATAACAGTTTGACTCGTATTCTTTCGCCATCAATGCAAGAATCTAGAGTGAGATAGTAAAGGGGATAACTATGACTGATGTTAAAGGATCAATTCTTGGTAATGCCGTGCTACGCCGAGAAGATCCCACTCTGCTCACAGGTGAAGATAAATACTTTGATGACATGGAAATTGATGGCTTGGGATACGTGTACTTCGCCAGATCTCCAGTTGCCCATGCCAACATTATCTCTATCGATACTTCGGATGCCAAGGAAGTTCAGGGTGTAGTAGGAGTTTGGACTGCAGAGGAATTGGAACTAGAACCTCATCTGGGTTTTCTAATGTTTCCCCCCCATTTCGCGCGACCACCTCTAGCGAAAGAAAAGGTTCGATTAGTGGGAGACATTATCGCTGTCGTAGTGGCAGATTCGTTCTCGGTAGCCGCTGATGCTGCGTCCATGATTTGGATGGATTACGATCCCCTCCCTGTAGTAACAGATCCAGAAAAGGCACTTCAGGATGGGGCTCCTATTCTTTTCGATGAGAATGGTTCAAATTTGTGCTTTGAGACTGGCATAGGCCTTGAAGATGGCGATCCCAACGAAGGTGCTGATCACATAACAAAGGTTCGGATCGTCAGCCAAAGATTAGCCGGAGTCCCGTTAGAGTCTAATGGAATTATTGTAATCCCTGAGCAAGACGGTGCTTTAACAGCGTGGATCCCGAGTCAAAATCCCATATCTGTTCGTGACACGTTAGCTTCTCAACTAGGAATGGATCCCGCCGACCTTAGAGTCGCAGCGCCTACGGTGGGAGGAGGATTCGGACCCAAACAAAACGTTTATGTGGAACACATAATTACTGCTGAACTTTCACGACAACTCCAACGACCTCTCAAATGGACCGAATTGCGGAGTGAGAATATGCTCTCGCTCGCTCAGGGTCGGGGTATGACTATGTATGGGGAAATGGGTTTCACAAAGGAGGGCAAGATAGTCGGTCTTGATGCGAAAGTTATCGCAGATGCTGGTGCCTATCCAGCTATAGGCGGATTCTTGACATTTTTCACTCAGACGATGATTCAAGGTGTTTACGATATTCCGAAAGTCCGCTTTCATGCACAGAGTGCAACAACAAACACAACACAAACTGCTGCATATAGGGGCGCTGGACGACCAGAGGCTACACAACTGCTTGAACGTTTAATGGACGTGGCGGCAGATGAGTTAGACCTAGATCCTGCAGAAATTAGATTCAAAAATTTCATACCGGAAGAGGCCTTCCCTATTACAACTTTGGGGGGAGCTAATTATGATTCCGGAGATTATTCCCTTGTACTCAATAAGGCGCTAGATGAGGCAAACTATCAGTCCTTATTAGCAGAACAACAAATGCGAAGAGAGCAAAATAGTGTGGTCCAGTTAGGAATTGGGATTGCAGCCTATGTTGAGATCACTGCCCCTACAGGTCTCCAATCCGAGTACGGAGCGGTTGAAGTGAATGAAGATGGCACTGTTACTGCTAGAGTTGGAACCAGTGCTCATGGTCAGGGTCACGTAACTGCATTTTCAATGCTAATTTCTGACCTTCTTGGGATTGAAATGGAAAAAATCACTATTTTGCAGTCTGACACAGATGAGATTTCTCGAGGGATTGGAACAATGGGTTCAAGATCCCTTCAGACTGCGGGGTCAGCTGTTCATGTCGCCAGCGAAACTGTTCTGGACAAGGCTAAGAAGTTAGCTTCTCACTTACTTGAAGCTAATCCTGAAGATATCGTGAAAGGTGAGGGCGGTTTACATGTGGCAGGCGTCCCTACCAACTCATTGAGTTGGAGTGAGCTAGTAGAAGCTTCAAATGATGATGGCAAAAGACCTCCCGGTATGGAGCCCGGTTTGTCGCATGAATTGGATTTTGATGGGGGTGATTCAACATTTCCGTTCGGAGCACATGTTGCTGTTGTTGAAGTAGATACCGAGACAGGGGCCGTTGAGCTGATACGTCACGTTGGTGTTGACGATTGTGGCAGAATTCTTAACCCACTGCTTGTCACGGGTCAGCAACATGGAGGAATTGCTCAGGGTGCAGCTCAAGCACTATTTGAGGGCGTTTTCTATGATGAGGAAGGTAACCCAATTACTGGGAACTTGATGGATTATGCGATTCCCTCGGCTGCTGAATTACCCTCATTTGAAACGTATAATACTGAAACAGCAAGCCCTCGCAATCCTTTAGGAGCAAAAGGTATTGGCGAGTCGGGAACAGTTGGGTCAACGCCAGCTATTCAGAATGCTGTAGTTGATGCTGTGGCCCACATGGGCGTCAAACATATAGACATGCCGTTGACTTCGGTAAATGTGTGGAATGCGATTTGTGAGAGCCAGGTTAATTAGTGATTGATTCGCAAGAATTATCTCAACGTGCAGAAATAGTTGACGCCCTTCTTTCATACACTCGCGGCATAGATCGGTTGGATGAAGAAAGCGTTACTTCAGCTTTTCATCCGGGCGCTATTTTAAATAATTATGGTCCAGAGCCTATGCCAATAGAGAGCTTTGTTGAATACGCATTACCTTCATTGAAGCAGCGATATTACGCTACTCAGCATAGGGTTTCGAATATTCGTGTAGAAATCAAAGATGATAAAGCGCTAGTTGAATCCTATGTGCTGGCGTACCATGTTGAAATGGGTGAAAACTCCAAGCAGTTACATACCTTTAACGGTAGATATATCGATACGTTCGCTTTAAGAGATGGGCATTGGAAGATAAGTGAGCGTTTCTTACGAAATGATTGGTCAAAGGTTGAAGATATTACAACTGAAATGGCCGGTTCAGGTGTTTGGGTTAAAAGTAGGCGCAACGCTGACGATCCCATTTATGACTTTTGGGACTGACATTTTAACTTTCCGGTAGCCCATCTTTTAAGACCACGAATTGTCGATTCGGTTCATTAGCCGCTTCACGTGTTTCGGGCTTCCCCTTGTTTGGATCACCCCTGAGTAGAAACGATCCTTCCGGTGCGTACTGGAGAATGTAGGCTTTTCGTGTTTCAGTTGTTGTGTTAGCCCCTGTCATATGAGGAGTAAGCGATGAGAAGATAACAATACTTCCTGCTTTCGCTTCCACCGGTATTGCATCTGGGTGTTGCTCAAAACATTGAAACCCGAGTGGCTCTATATAGTCATGGGCGAGAGTTCCTTGTCGATGCACACTGGGAACGATCCATGGGCAGCCATTCTCGCGATTTACGTCGACGAGAGGGACCCAGCAGGTCAAATATTGCTGGGGTTCAACGAAACCATATCCATTATCTTGATGCCAAGGGAAACGCCTTGGCTTTTGTGTTTGTTTGTATACGATTTGGTCCCAATAGAGTCGTACATCGGGGCCAATGAGGTCATGTGCAATGGATGTAAAAGGATCTGATGATAGGAATGCTTTTGCTTCAGGGAATCTTAATGAAGGGTGTATTCCAAATAAAATAGCCCCCGATTCTGCGATGGAAAGCCTGCTATCTTCCATTGCCTGTAGAAAGCCTTCTGTTTCATTTGCAAGGACATCAAGTATGGGTGTTAGGTTGTTTATTCTCTTCTTTGAGATGACATCCTCTAAGAGGAGGAAACCTTCATTGTTGTATTGATCTATTTGTGCTTGGGTTAGAAAACCGCTTCGCTGAGTGGCGTTTTCCCATGAGAATTTGGTGTTCCAGGGATGCAGTGAGAGTGAGTTTGTCATTACTCCGATGGTTGGAGTGGCTCGTACTCAGGTATTTCTTGACCTGGAGGTGGTTCATCGTACTGATCTACTGCTGTTGCTGCATTAAAGAGGTCAATTGGCTCGGTTGGAAATTCTCCCCACAAGTATCGAAGGCCAGCGTCGGCATATTGGTACATTCCAATTCCCTCAGCATCAGTTTCGTCTCGTCCGACTGCTTCAGTGTCCCACCAGAATACGGTCACTTCGTCGTTTCCGAAGAAATCATATTCGAGTTCAGGAGGCCATCTTCCCTTTTCTCCCCATGAGAATGAGGATGATGTGGTGCGTCTCTCAGTTGGGTCAGCACGATTTAGCCCCTCTCTCCAATTGTCGTAGGTTAGGTCAGGCCCTATCCCTTGGATGATTGGGTAGAAGGTCGCTGGCCAGGGGTCTATAACGCCTAGGGAATCATCTGCTGGCGCTGGTTCTCCAAAGAACCAGCGGTAACGGAAGGGGGCGCCTGCTTTCAATGGGTCAACGCCGACTCCTAGCGTCGTGATACCGAATGCGTTTGCCCATTGTTCTTGATCGTATGTTCTTGCGAATGCAGTTGTATCAGCCAACACACTTCCGATATGTACCCATTCAGGGAAATAACCCTGTGCGGTAGCTTCGCGTGTAAAGTCTCTCATTGCAATTGGATCAGAGCTGAAAAGCACGCTCGTTACTCCTGCTGACTTGAATTTTGAAATTGCTGAAGCGGCACTTTCTTGAAGAGTTGCTGGGTCAAGTGCGTAGGCTACGGTTTCGACAATATCAACTCCGTTCTCTTCGAGTTGATTTTCAAAATCTTGGTTATTCTCTACGGATGCTTCGCCGCTTTCGATGTAGAGACGACCGAACACTCTTTCCTGATTGTGATAACTTTCGTCACCTGCATATTCTGCGGTTCGCCCGGCAAGTTGTTTAGTAACGTATTCAACTCCCATGAGAGTGTTTTGCTCTCCACTCATTGAGAAAGTCCAGCTGAGCGGATCGTTTTCTCGATAAAAATCAATTTGTTGACTTGGACCGCAGGCCAGACATGCGATTCCTCGGGAAACAAGCTCGTCTTCGAAAGCGTTTGTTAGATTTGGGCCGTTCCAAACCATGAAGGGATCATATTCTTCCGCTATTTTTACGGCATCTGCTCGCGCCGATATGGGATCTGCTACGTTCCCAGATCCTTCATAAAATATAAGATTGACTTTTCTACCGTAGGTTTCATAATAAGTTTCATAGTATTGAAGGAGCCCTCGTAAGCTTGCTTCTGCATCAGCGTTCGTGTCGTCACCTGCTATTGGGCCAGTGATGTAATTGAGTATGAAGTCATTTTCCTGCCATCTCCAATACACAATAGTTATTGAGTCTTCAGTTACGCCACGAGCTGTTTCTCCTCCATTGTCGCCAGAGAAGGGAGCGAAACATTCGGATGCTCCTACGACGGGTAGTTTAAGCCTTCCAGTTTCAATATCACATCTATCACCCCAGTCAATGTCTGTCAGACATCGAGTTTGTGCCTCTGAGAAAAACATGACCCCAGGAAATAGATCATCCCTTGCGTCACCAGCAGTTGGGCAATCATCTGCTACTTCAAGGTCTTTAGATGGGGCGGCGGTCTCTTCTTCATTCGCCGAGCTCCCTGGTTCTTCGGTTGATGATTGTGGAGAACTGGAACTCTCTGACTGGCTTGGAGCTGAGTCAGTTGATTCACTGCTTCCACCGCAGCTTGTTGCTAGCAGTGCGATTGTTGCGAACCCAGCAATCAGCATTGTGAGCTTTCGTAGCGGATTTTCTCTTCCTGTATTGTATGTTCGCAATTTCATGTCTGGCCCCCCGAAAACTTTGATTGTTTTGAACATTAGTGCATTTTNTTTGTGTTGGGAATTACGGTGTTCCGCTTCTTTGAATTGTTTCTTTCGTCGACCCCAAATAAGAGGAAACGACTTTGGGGTTATTTAAAACCTCATCAGGTTCACCTTGGGCTATAACTGTTCCTTGATTGAGAGCTATGAATCGTTCGGATAGGTCCGTAAGAAGAGCTATGTCATGTTCAATGACCACAAGAGCTGTATTCATTTCATTTCTTATTCTTTTCAGCACCGGGGATAGTTGCTCTGCTTCTTTTTGGGCAATTCCACTTGATGGTTCGTCGAGAAGAACGACAGCTGGTTTGTGCGCTATGACGCAGGCTAAGTCAACCATGCGCCTTGTTCCGGTGGATAACTCTGAAATAAATTTATTNTCGTATGCTCTTAATCCCATGAGTTCAATAAGGTCGCTAACTTGTTTACGGATTTCTTTTTCGCTTCGTAAAACATGCGGTAGATGTAAGGCTCCAGATATTGGGTTTTTCGCTGAGGTAAATCGCTCTAATGCAACAGCGATTGCTTCNGCCACAGTTAATGAGGGAAACAGTCGAGCGTCTTGAAAGGATCGTCCTAAACCTAATTTTGACCGCTCTGCTGGGCTNTTCGTTGTAATGTCTTGCCCGAGTAATTTTATGGAGCCACCTTGGGATGGAACGAAACCGCTAAGGAGGTCAAAGAGCGTTGTCTTCCCTGCTCCATTGGGGCCCATTATCCCAATAATTTCGTTTGATCTCACATCAAAGGTGACTGAATTNACAGCTAAGATTCCTCCGAAACTACGCGTCATATCCTCTATTTCNAGGATTGTTTTGGTTTCCTTGGATGATGGTTTGGAGCTAGTCTCCACTGCTGANATTAGCGTGTTACTGAGGAAGACTGAACGCAGGAGGTCAGGGCGATTTAAGAGTTCTTTGGTTGAGCCAGCAAATCGTATTTGNCCTTTTTCCATGAAATAGGCACGATCAGCAATTGTGAGGGCTAAATTTACCGATTGTTCAACAATAATGACAGCCGTCCCTTGATCTGCGATTTGCTTGATTACTGGGAGTATTCGTTCAACTACTGCNGGGGCTAANCCAAGTGAGAGTTCATCTATAAGTAGCACTTTGGGTTNACTATGCAGGGCCATAGCGAGGCCAAGCATTTGTTGTTGCCCCCCTGAGAGATTTGCTGCCGGTTCATCTAGTCGTTCTGCTATCTCAGGAAATATTTCTAGCGGATTTTGCTCAATTTGCTTCAAGTTTCTCTCAGATGAGGCATTTAGCCAACGGGAGGCAGCAATGTTTTCCCTCACGCTNAGGTTTGGGAAGATTGCGTGACCGCCAGGCAATTGAGAGACGCCTAATGCAGCGATCTCATTGGGAGGAGCGTGTGTTATATCACGACCATCCAAGACTATTGCTCCGCGATCTGCTTCAGTGACNCCCGATATAGCTTTGAGTAACGTTGATTTCCCTGCGCCGTTTGTTCCTAGCAGCGCAACAATTTCTCCTTCCGCAACGTCAATATCAATGCCAAACAGTACTTGAACTTTGTCATAGCTGACCTGGACATTTCTTGTCAGCAACAGCTTTGCTTCTCCCTTCTTTCTTGCTAACGCTGCTTCGCTTCTCGCTCGCGCTGAGGAACGCACCTGCTCAATATCATTGGCAATTCCCTTTGCGGCCGAACCAATTATGATCGCTCCGATGGTAAGAATCGGGGTCATAAGAAGCATACCCTGTCGTATCCCCCAGTTATCTGCGACCCATCCGACTAGTGGAAGTGCAAAGAGACCCGGCAATGCCCATAGTGACCCCATACTGAACCCCATAGATCTTGCNCGTGGAGGTATAGCTAGTGATAGAGCCGCCAGAAGTCCCGGTCCTACAATAGCTACAGAGAAACTAATCAAAGCGGCGAATGATATCGCCATCCAAACTGTAGGCGATAGAGCCAATCCAGCTGCCATTATTGATGCGAGAGTTGTACTTAGTGCCAAAAACCTGATTATCAAAGCAGGGTCTTTGGCTACGAGTTTTAGCCCTACCGAAGCACCAACAGCTAATCCAGCTAGCTGCGCTGGTTCCACTGCTGCAGCTATAATCCCTCGAGCTCGCTCGTCAAGATTAAATGCATCTTCATAGAACAATGCGGCTAAAGTTCCGAATCCAACAACAGCAACGGCAACAAACGGAAGTGCTGCAAAGAGGCGACGCAGAGTATCGACTTTCCAACAAAGACGCCAAGCTTCAGTCATGGATGGAGGTTCTTCTGCTAACTCTGCAGCGTCTTTATCGGCTCCTGCAGCTTCTCTTTCGTGTCGACCACGAATAGGTTCTTGAAGCCGGAATGCCAGAAATGCCAGAATAAATGTGGGAGCTGCAAAGATTAAGAAAGGAACCCGCCAACTAAATGCATATCCAAGTGTTCCTGCCAATATTGCTCCGAGGATAATTCCAACTGAATTTCCCGCACGATGAAAAGAGAATACTGCTGGTCGTTGATTTGGNGCATACCAATCAGCAATTAGTGAGTTATGTGTCGGATCTATTACCCCTTTGCCTACNGCTGATCCTGATCTCATGAAGGCCAAAAAAACAATTGAGGTAGCAAGTCCCGTCATGAACGAAAAGGTTGCCCAAGCCAATGCTCCAATTATAGCGAGNTGGACGCGGTTCATTTTGTCAGCAAGTCCTGCGATCGGAATTTGAAGGGCNAGTGAAAACGCTANGACAACTGCTACTAGCGTTAAAAGTCCTTGAAACCCGAGACCAAATTCGTCTCTTATCTCAGGAGTAAGGATTGCAAACGCTGTTCGGTCTAGTTCATCCACTGCGTTCAGCCCGAAGAGTATCAATATTGGATACACGGGGCCATCTCCGACTATTCGTGAGAATCTAGCTTTCATCTGAATCTCCTTGCAATTGGGTGTCGTCAGGAAGAATGTCATCAGCTACAAGGCTTGGAGCATGTATTCCCTTCTTAATCGCAAATTGTTTCAATAACCAGTCTCGGAATCTATAGATAAAGGAACTTATGCCTCCAGGTGCGATGAGAAGTACTGTAAGTATCCCGAAACCTGTGGCGAAGATACTCCAATCTCCTCGGAGCCACCAGGTCGTCCCAAACAAAAAGACAGACCCGATCATTGCTCCTAGTGGTGAGCCTATTCCTCCAACAATTGCTGCTATGAAAACTCGTATTGATGATCCAGTTCCTGACACGTCTGATGTTGGTACGAAAGCTTGTTGATGAACTACATGTAATGCCCCTGCGCATCCTGCGAGAAAGCCCGCTATTCCAAATGCCATAAGTTTGGCTCGTATGACTGAAACTCCAAATGCTCCTACNCCTTGTTCGTTATCTCGTAAAGCTAACAACACGCGCCCTGTTCTGCTTTGACGTAACCCCTGCACAGCTATGAGCGAAAGGACCAAAGCTATTGCAGTAACGAAGTAGATGCCTCGTGTTGAGGAATAGTCAACGTTGCCAAAGATTGGGAGACGTTCAACTCTGTCTGAGTACGATGGAACCCAATCAAAGAACCGTGTATTAAGGAAGTAACTTACCATGGCAAGCTCGAAAGCGAATGTGGTGACAGCTAAATAGAGGCCCCGTATCCGTAATGCTGGGAGACCGATAATAATTGCTAATAATGTNCCAAAAGCTCCGGCCATGAGAATTGCAAGAATTAAATCTCCGTCCCAGTCGATGATTAATTTTCCGGCAATAGCTGACCCTGTAAAAAAGAATGCCATTTGCCCTAGAGAAATTTGCCCGCCCCACCCGGTCAAAACAACCAATGACAACATCACAATTGCATATACGAAAAGTGACGAGATTCTGAGTGTGTTTACTGTCCCGAACCAGTAAGGAACGAAAAGAAGGAAACCTAATCCGAGAAGCGATATTGCATATTTGCTGATTCGAATTTCTTGCTGGTTTCGAAGTTCTGTAGGTATTGGTCGAGTCTCTCCCATTGACAGTGCGTCCCTAAGCTGCTCAAANCGTGAATATGTCTGGGGCCTTGCTATTAATGCCACCAAAATCACAGCTGCACACATCGCCGCCATGAGAGCTTTTCCTTGGGTGGGGCTATCAGTATTCCAAAGAATTCCTTGNTGAAGAANNCCGAGCNNNACNGANGTNNCNAGNACNGTTCTTANGTCNGTTAGNTTGCCNGCAACTGCNGCTGTGAGNGCNCGNAGGAAAAAGAGAACCCCCAGCTGGCCTCCAACTGGGAGACCGATGATGCTCGAGCGAAGAAATAGGGCCAAGAATGCAAGAAGTGATGCTATTGCCCAGACACAGCTTTGTAGTCGCCTTACAGGTATGCCTAACATACCTGCTCTGTCAAAGTCTTCTGCAACTGCGCGGATACCGACACCGATCTTGGTTCGCTGCAAGAAGAAGCCCACTGCAAGAAGGATTAAAGGAACAGCGAATAGCACTATAAGGTGATTGTCATTGAAGCGAAATTTAGCGAAATCGAATGTGATATTGAGTGGAGAATCAATTCGTTGGCTTGTGATTCCGCTTCCCCACCATTCCGGCATGAGCAAAGCAAACATCACCAAAACTTGGGCTAATCCTATTGTGGCCACAGTCAGCACAAGTCGAGGGCTCCGAGTAAACCTTCGAATTACCAGAAATTCTGAAGAGACTCCAAGTGTAATAGCTGCTAAGAGTCCCAGAAGAAGGGCAACTAGATAGGGAAAGCCTGACTCGACAATGAGCATTACGCTGAGGATTGTGGGGAGGAGTCCTAGCTCCCCTTGTGCAAAATTTAATACACGATTAGAGCGATAGACCAGCACGATACCTAACGCAACGAGACTTGTTAATAATCCAAGGACAATTCCTTGCAATATTGCGCCTAAAGGCGTTCGCCAGAATATTTGTTGCACAAGAAGTATTAGTGCGGGCGGCAGAATCCATGAAAGCGATTCGTGCGAAATTTGTTTCCTTTTGTCCCTTTGTTTCACGCCCCCCCTCTCTTTTCTTCTCTCATTGCCGATCTTTGGCTCCGAAGCTTTACTGCTTACCTCTTTTGCTAAGATACATCTGCGCTGCCGCCTTTGCGGTATTGTCCTTATTGGCTGCTGCGATAAGTAATTCTCCTACCCACTCATCTTTTGTGGAAACGAGATTTTCTGATGCGCTGTGTATTTGATTCTTTGTTGTTTCTATAACTGTCTTGGAGCGTTGTTGGATAGCTTCTGCCATATTTCGTGTTTGGTTCTCAAGGTCAGCATGTGTCACGACCCGATTGATGAAGCCAAGACTCTTTGCTTCTTTTGCATCAAAGGGTCTACATGTCATCACTAATTCCTTCGTCATTGCTGGACCTATTTCACGAACCAATCTGGGTATTCCACCCCATGCAAGAGGGATTCCTAGATCTACTTCTGGTATGGAAAATACTGTATTTTCTGATGCGATTCGAAGATCACATGCGCTCGCAAGAACAACGCCACCTCCGATGCAATGTCCGTGAAGGGAAGCGATTGTTATGGGCTTCATCCTGTCGACTGCGTCAGCCATTTCTCTTCCAAGAGCAGCACCGTCTCTACCTGTTGTTTCTTTATTGCTAAATTCCCGTAGATCGAATCCTGATGTGAAAGCACGACCTTTTCCAGAGATGATAACAACGCCTGCGTTTTCTTTATTGAACCATGTTGTTGCATCGATAATGTCTTGCAATGTATTTGTTCCGAGGGGATTCAATTTCTCGGGCTGGTCCAGTGTTAAGCGACCAACTCCATCATCAATAGTGGCTGTGATTGTTTCATATGCCATGCGACTATGTTGTCATAGTCCGTGTTCTAACACCATACGGGGGCACTCTTTATGGGCCGATTGGTCTCCCGTCTGCGGGCCGGTCAAATGAGCCTCTTCGATAGGCGCTCGTTTGCATCCGCATGGGTACTGCATCTATGACTTGTGATCCGTTATGGACGCAGACGCGTTCAATGATTTTCCAGTCTTCGCCTCGCTTCTCGTATTTATCAAGGTACCTGCCGAACCATGTGTCGACAATGTTGGTTCCTTCGCGACAGAGATGGGAGATGTTGTAGATTTCTCCCTTGGCGTGGGTGCCGTCATCATCTAATTCAATTTGATGGTTATAGATGGAGTGCATTGTCCATTTCCATCGAAGATGCGCTTCCATGCAATAGTCAACGAATTCATGAGCATTTCCGACGAAGTTTCCATGGTCATCGGTAGCTTCAGGCCAATACGCTGATTTCATGACGTCTGGGTCAAGCCGGTCCACTCCATAGCTGTATCGCATTGCTGCTTCACGAATCTTTTCCCTGTCAGATAGTTGCTCTGGCGTATACGTCATATGTTCTCCTTGTCTTATTGAT
>PATO01000030.1 GCA_002712415.1 Actinomycetota bacterium
GCTGACGAAGTAGCTCGCAGCCAAAGCAAATCAATAACTCAAGTATCTGCACGATACGGAGACTCACGGCGCCGTATTCTAGTGGCGAACAGCGACGGAGTGTACGCCTCAGACGATCAAGTCAGGACTCTATTTTCAGTTGCATGTGTCGCTACAGGGGATGCCGGAATGCAGACAGGGAGAGAATCTACAGGGAGACCTATTGGGTTTGAACTATTTGAAGAATATGACGTTGAGGAATTAGCAGAAACGGCAGCCCAAAGGGCATTAACCAAATTAAACGCGAGACCCGCACCCAGCGGAGCAATGCCAGTAGTCATCGGCTGTGGCGGCGGAGGAGTCCTGTTCCATGAAGCATGCGGTCACGGATTGGAAGCTGACCTAGTTAAAAAACAGGCATCAGTATTCGCTGAGAGAACCGGTGAACAAGTCGCAAGCGAACTGGTGACACTAATCGACGATGGAACTATGGCTAAAGAATGGGGAGCTTTCGCAATAGACGACGAAGGTCACCCAGCTCAAAAGAACACTTTAATTCAAGACGGAATATTAATGGACTACATGTGGGATGGATTGCGGTCACGATCCCAAGGGCGAAAGAGCAGTGGAAATGGGAGACGACAAAGTTATATGGTGCTACCGATGGTTCGCATGACTAACACATACATTGCGAACGGAAAGACTGATCCTGCGGACATTATCGCCGATACCAAGCAAGGAGTCTACGTAGCTCACCTTGGAGGGGGACAAGTTAACACAGCGACTGGCGATTTTGTATTTGGAATGACCGAAGCCTACTTAATCGAAGATGGGAAAGTTACTGCACCAATACGCGAAGGAAATTTAATAGGTAACGGACCAGAAGTCCTCAACCAAATAGATGCCCTAGGGAACGATTTCGCGATGGGATCCCCGGGCACTTGTGGCAAAGACGGTCAAGGAGTACCGGTCGGAGATGGGACACCGACCTTGCGAGTCCAAAGTTTGACTGTCGGTGGAACTGCGGCATAGAAAAATGGAAGAAAAGTTACTTGCCATAGCAGATGAGGTTATTGCTCTCAGCGCTTCCAACGAACAAATAGAAGTCATCGCTGTCCACGATCAAGAGACGGACATTAGGGTCTACAAAGGAGAATTAGAGTCATTCACTGCCTCAGAATCCCAAGGAGTCGGTATAAGAGTCGTTCAAGATGGACGTCAGGGAATGGCTTATGCCGGTTCTCTTGATATGGAAATCCTCAAGGAAACACTTTCAGAAGCAAGAGATAATGCAACATTTGGGACCTTTGATGAGATGCTTCAAATCGCTGAACCAGACAACGTCGAGCCAATTTCGCTAGATCTTTACAACCCAGCACTGAAAGAATTTGCGACTGAAGACAAAATCGCCCTCGCTAAGGAATTAGAAGAATACATAATGAAATCGGATGAGCGGATAGTGGGGGTGGAATCATCAGAATATGTCGACTCCATTTCAGCAAGCGCAATAGTCACATCAAGTGGTATCAGGCGATCAAGTTATGATGGCGGATGTTACATTGCCGGCTCATCACTTGCATCCGATGGGAAAGACATGCAGACCGGTTTTGGTTATTCCGTCGGTCGCGATCCCGCGAAACTTGAAATTGAAAAAGCTGGGTCACTAGCCTCTGAACGTGCGACCCGTATGCTGGGTGCTCAAAAAGCATCATCAGGGCGCAAAACAGTGGTTCTGGACCCATATGTAACTGCACAGTTCCTCGGAATAATCGGTTCCACGTTTAGTGGAGAATCCCTTCTAAAAGGGCGCTCACTTTTTGCTGATAGGGAAAATGAAAAGATAGCNGCAGGAATCCTTACTTTAATCGATGANCCAACAGACCCTGACGCNTTCACTGCGACGGAAGTTGATGGAGAGGGCCTTGCNAGNAGNCGAAATGTACTTATNGAACAAGGTGTNCTCAACACGTTCTTNCATAANTCNTACACTGCAAGNTCAATGGGTACCCAATCGACTGGATCNGCCGTNCGTAGCTATAACTCATCTCCNGGAGTCGGAGCNCGNGCANTATCNCTTGTCCCNGGAACTAAATCGCAACAAGAGNTAATCGGCGAGATTGANGATGGAATTTTGATACAGGGAGTCTCCGGTCTTCACTCAGGAGTTAATCCAGTCAGCGGAGATTTCTCTGCAGGAGCCGAAGGGCTATTGATCAAAAAGGGGCAATTGTCTGAACCGGTTAGGGAGATAACCATCGCTTCGACACTTCAACGAATGCTTCTGGAGGTACTTGATATAGGTAACGACCTTGAACGCCTACCTATGAGGGCATCTGGAGTTAGCCTTGTCGTAGCTGATGTCACAGTTTCTGGTGTCTGATAACACATAACTAACTAACCCATCTAGGATCCTAAGATAAGGAGACTGATGGAGTCGGCACCCTCAAAGCAGAAAAGCATTAGGAGAGTAATCACACTTGCGTTCGTAGCTATTGGGTTATCATTCTTGATCGCTGACCCAGCACTAGGGTTAGAAAGAGTATTGCCTGAAGAATCACTATCAATTTGGAAAGCCGCCATTTTCGGAATTGTTGAAGGTCTGACTGAATTTCTGCCGATCAGTTCAACTGGCCACCTACTCGCGACGAAGGAAATTCTAAACGTAGGAGAAACCGAACTTTCCGAAAAAGCCATAGATAGTTACATCATAAGTATTCAAATAGGAGCAATATTTGCCGTGGCAGTTCTTTATCGCCAACGATTACTTCAAATGCTTCAAGGCCTTCTTGGAAGGAACTCTGAGGGCAAAAAGATGGCAGGAAGCCTCATAGCGGCTGTTATCCCAACTGCAGTAATTGGCTTAGCCGCAGCAGATTACGTTAAAGATAATTTATACGGCCTCTGGCCAGTAGCGGCAGCATGGATTGCCGGAGGGATATGTATTCTCATCATTGATAAACAAAATATTTTCAACCGGTCTGGCAAGAGACTCGAAGAGTTGACAGCACAAAGGGCTCTCCTGATCGGACTTGTGCAAGCTCTTGCGTTATGGCCTGGTGTAAGTAGGAGCCTCGTAACTATTGTCGCCGCTGTGTTTGTTGGGTTATCTTTGAGAGCAGCGGTGGAGTTTAGTTTCATTCTCGGCTTCGTAACACTAGCCGCAGCAACAGTTTTTGAGTTAGTAACCGACGGTCAGCAAGTTATTGATAGCTTTGGGTATACAACGCCTTTGATAGGTTTATGTGTCGCTTTTGTAGCAGCGGTCATCTCGGTCCGATTTATGGTTGAGTGGCTTGAACAAAGAAGCTTCGCAATTTTTGGTTACTACAGATTAATTATTGGCATCTCAGCCATAATTCTGATTTCCATTGGGTACTTTTAGTCTCCGTTAGAAGAGCTTTTTGAAGTGTTTGAGCTTGAATCTTTAGCTTTCGAGTCTGAAACGGAAGAATCGGAACTGGTTGATTTAGAGTCTGGCGAAGATGATGATGACGATGATGACGTTGATTTCGACCGGTTATCATTTTTATAGAACCCAGAGCCCTTAAATGAGATTCCAGGCGCAGAAAATATTTTTTTAACTGCTCCACCACAATTCTCTTCAGGGCATTTTGAGAGTGGATCCTCCGAGAAAGACTGAAAAACTTCAAAAACATTTTCGCATGCATCACATCGGTAGTCGTACGTAGGCATCCTCAATCTCCATCAATATAAGCAAAACTGCAATGATTTCTCAAAAGAGAACTCTACAGGAAGATTCAGCTAATCAATTGCTTGTTCGTTACCACTAATTAAACGTTGAATATTCTTGCTATGTCTGGAAAAGACAATTAGTGAGGCTCCTAACGAAATGAAAAACTCTCTCAAAGATCCAGACGAGCTAATCAAAACTCCAATTGGGAAAATTCCTATNAATACAAGTGACCCGATAGACGCTTTACGAAATAATTTCATAATAGGAAACCAAATCACAACAGCGATGATTGCAACCAGTGGGTATAGAGCGATCCCGACACCACCTAGCGTTGCTACACCTTTACCACCAGAAAACCCTCTGGTCACTGGGAATATGTGGCCGAGCATGGCTGCAACACCCGCTAATAAGCCAAAAAATCTTCCATCAATGAAATAGCATACCAACGCTGGGGTAAAGCCTTTGATCAAATCTCCCGCCAAGACGAGAATTCCTGCTTTCGCTCCAGCAACTCTATACACATTTGATGCCCCAGGATTGCCAGACCCCTCCTCAGTCGGGTCATGCCCTAACAAACCTGCAACTAATTGTGCAGTAGGGAAGATCCCAAAGGCATAGCTCACAGGAATTAACAAATACCACCAAGTCACTTCATCATGATAGTCCCTCGTTGAGTAAAGCAAGTGTCCGGCAAGTCCCAACATTTGTTAGCATGAATCCATGATTCCGTTAGAGGACGCCCAAAGTCATGTTATGAAAAACATAAAGACTCTAAAAGATGAGAACGTGCATCTCCTGCAAGGAAGAAACAGAGCCATAACCGAACCTATATTGTCCAACGAAAGCATTCCCCCCTTTGATAATACTGCTGTAGACGGTTACGCAGTAAAAGCCATTGACACCAAAGGAGCTACTCAAGAAACACCTACCTCTCTTACAGTGCTTGAGACGATAGCTGCAGGGAAACCACCCACTTTCGCTATTCAATCAGGAGAGTGCTCAAAGATTATGACAGGTGCACCCATTCCCGATGGCGCAGACGCAGTAGTCATGGTTGAACGGACCAAACAACAAGAAAATGAGTCGGTCGTTGCAATAGAGGAAGAAGTTTCTAAAGGGCAACATATAAGACGAAGTGGCGAAGATCTGGAACCTGGAGATTTAGTGATACCTCAAGGTACGNTACTCAACGCAGCTCATCTGGGTCTTCTCGCAAGTTTGGGAATCTACCAAATCACAACTGTAAGAACCCCAACAGTGGGAGTCTTCTCAACTGGTGATGAACTCATTGAGGGCTCCCAAGAACTAAAGCCAGGGCAAATAAGGGACTCAAACAGATTTTCGCTATTAGCACTTCTTGAAAGAGATGGATTTCAAACAATTGATTTTGGTTTGATACCAGATAATGAAGAGGCAATCGAAGAAACGATAAAGAAGGCAGANGANACNTGCGACGCTCTNGTCACAACCGGTGGTGTCAGNATGGGAGACTTTGACTANGTAAAGATTGTATTGAACAGACTTGGCNAAATGAGATGGATGCAAGTCGCNATCAAGCCCGCAAAACCTTTAGCTTTTGGCATAGTAAATGAACTTCCNGTTTTCGGCTTGCCAGGTAACCCAGTNTCTTCAATGGTCTCNTATGAGNTGTTTGCTCGACCAGCCTTAAGAAAAATGTCAGGAAACAAAAACCCGTACCGNANTATCTTTGAAGGAAAAGCTACTCAGGATTTCTTACGAAAACCAGATGGAAAGACACATTTCTTCAGAGTGTCAGCAGATGTAGGNGANGGGACGCCCNAGATCCAATCCGCAGGACANCAGGGCTCACACCAGTTAACAGGGATGGCTGGGGCGAATGCCCTAGCAATANTNCCAGATGGAAATGGGGTCACTCAAGACGCAACACTGGAATTTCTTTTCCTAGATTGATCTCTCCCGCTAACATAGCAATATATGACTTCAAAGCTCATTGATACCCATAACAGGATTCATAAGGANCTGAGAATCTCAATAACTGATAGATGCAATTTCCGTTGCACTTATTGCATGCCCGAAGAAGGCCTGGAATGGACTCCCAGAGANGANCTTCTGACCTTTGAAGAAATTGAACGGCTCGCTTCACTTCTCGTNACGCGCTTTGGGGTAGAGAGTATCCGTCTAACCGGAGGGGAGCCAACAGTTCGGGCAAACCTNGCTGACCTTATTAATCGATTAAGCCAATTGCCTATTGACTTGTCAATGACCACAAACGGGGTAACTCTTCCGCTGATGGCTGAGAAGCTAAGAGNTGCAGGNNTGAACAGAATCAATATCTCCTTGGACTCTCTCAATNGTGACCGATTCAAGGACCTCACAANGCGTGACAACCTTGAACAAGTCCTTGAAGGAATAGANGCNGCNANAGTCGCNGGCTTTGATCCTGTNAAGATCAACATGGTTGTGATGAAAGGGATCAATGANGACGAGATACTTGACTTTGTCGAGTTTGGAAGAGAGAAAAGAGTCACGGTTCGTTTCATNGAGTTCATGCCCTTAGACGCTGATGAGGAATGGAGCAACGACCGTGTCATGTCACTCACNGAAATATTAAAGCTCATATCTGCTCACCATGAAATAGTCCCAATGCNGCGTGGNAACGCTCCCGCAGCAAGATGGAAGTACACAGATGGCGCAGGTGAAATTGGTGTTATCGCAACTGTTACCGAAGCTTTCTGCGAGTCCTGTGACCGGATAAGACTAACTGCTGATGGAAAATTCCGAAACTGCCTCTTTGCTNTAAAAGACTATGACATGCGAAATCTTTTACGTAACGGCGCCACCGATGATGACATCGCAAATCTGTTTGTTTCAGGCGTGCAAGAAAAGTGGGCAGGCCATCAGATAGGAAAATCTGTTTTCATACGCCCAAGTAAATCCATGTCTCAGATTGGTGGCTAAGAGATGGGGCAGGAATTCACGCACCTTGACGACACNGGACAAGCACGAATGGTTGATGTCGCTGCTAAAGGNCAGACTCTTCGAAATGCAACGGCAACGGCCAAGGTCTTTATGAGCCAAGATACNGTAGCCAAACTCAATGAAGGCGAGGTCCCCAAAGGAGATGTCTTTGCTGCAGCNCGGATAGCAGGTATNCAAGCATCAAAAANAACATCAGAACTCATACCACTATGCCACCCTCTTGCAATCAACGCAGTTTCGGTGGATTTAGCGGTTCATGATGANCATGTTGCTATTGAGGCAAGAGTTTCTATTGAGGGTAAAACAGGTGTAGAGATGGAAGCTTTAACAGCATGTTCAGTTGCAGCACTAACAATTTATGACATGTGCAAAAGCATTGATAAGGCGATGGTTATCTCCGAAATATCCCTTCAGGAGAAAACTGGGGGGAAATCAGGTCCCTACAAACGAAAAGACTAGANTTTAGCGCAGCTAAAAGAAATTACAGAATCACTAAATTCCCTGCGTATCCACCATTTAGCAAAGAATTAGTGCAAAAATTTTAACAGTACAGCTAAAAGAGTTTGGTGGAGAAATGCTGTTAATTGCATTAGCTATTTTATGGGTAGGTGCCGGTGTTTATTGGCTACGAAACCGTATAACCGCACCTTCACTCGCTCTTAGCAATACAACAAGTCGGTTTCGCATGAGAAGAAGTGCTAGAGCCGTCGTAGTCCCACTACATAACTCTCAACAATATCTGGGAGCNGGGCTACAACCAGGACATTCGTTAGTCGAGCCACCACTTGACTCAAGACAAAAGGGGATGAATCCCATGGAACTTACAAGTGAACAAGCACGTATCCGTCGCAGAAAAGTACTNCTTGCTCTGGGGGGAGCAGTTGTCTTCACGTTATTTCTAGCAATTGTTGCCGGAGGTGGATTCATAGCACTTCATTTCTTTACAGACGCCCTACTTTTCCTATATGTATGGGCCCTNGTGCAATACCAGCGTGAAATCGAGCAGTCACGAAAAGCATTTCTTCAAACAANTTCTTCTGGAGCTTTGGATTTCGCGGCTACAGGAACTGACAGTATCTAAGCGTAACGACAGCCTCTTCTCGGTAACCTGATAGAAACAATGGGGCTGTAGCTCAGCTGGCTAGAGCGCCTCGGTCGCATCGAGGAGGCCAGGGGTTCGACTCCCCTCAGCTCCACACAACTCCCAACCGTTGAGTTGCGTCCTCAATCACAGGACTATGCTAGAAACGTGACACANCTATGGGAACCTTCAAAGGAAAGAATTGACGACACTCGCCTAATGGATTTTGCCAAGTCTGCTGAATCTCAATTCAATCTTAAACTCCCAAACTACGATGCCATACATGACTGGAGCATAAATTCAACCGAAGACTTCTGGAGNCACGCATATAACTACCTTGGTNTTATGGGAAGNCTTGGAAGNGAAACTTTGATNAGGGGGAAAGANTTCAANGATAGCTCATTCTTCCCAAATTCAACGATCAACATAGCCCAAAACCTGCTAAAGCGAAATGATCACAGCGAAGCAATAATATGGAAAAACGAGATTGGGCAAAAAGAGGAAATAACTTGGTCCCAACTCACTTCACAAGTCGCTTCCTTACAAAAGGGATTTAAAGAACTCGGAATAAAGAGTGGTGATTGCGTTGCCGCTTGGCTTCCAAATCGACCTGAAGCTATTGCAATCATGATTGCAGCAGCAAGTTTAGGAGCGGTCTTTACATCTACATCCCCTGACTTCGGTGCACGAGGCTTACTTGACCGCTTCACACAGGTAAAACCCAAGTTGCTTTTCGTTACGGACGGGTACTTTTATGCAGGAAAATGGTTTTCATTAATAGATAAGATTGANGAAGTTGAGCTTGGTCTCCCCTCAGTTGAGCAGACCGTTATCGTGCCGTACCCAAGAGAAGAACTGAAAGAAGCCAAATCACCTTCCATTGGCGGACGGGAAAACTGGGACACTTTTCTCCAAAAATATAGCGCCACAAAGGTTGACTTTCCTGCCTACAATTTTAATCATCCTTGGTACGTGCTCTACTCCTCAGGAACAACTGGAAAACCCAAATGCATAGTGCATAAGTCAGGGGGAGTTCTCCTCAAACACCTTGCCGAACACGCATTTCAGTGTGACATTCAGAAAGGAGATCGAGTCTTCTACTACACGACAACAGGATGGATGATGTGGAATTGGTTAGTATCTGCGCTTGGGTCAGAAGCGACAGTCGTGCTCTTTGATGGATCCCCGTTCCACCCTCAACCATCTGCGCTATTTGATATGGCTGATGAGTTGGGAGTCACCCTCTTTGGAGTCTCCGCTAAATACATTGATGCATGTGCCAAGGCAGGGTTGAAGCCGATGGAAACTCACAAGCTATCAACGCTGAAAACAATTTGTTCAACTGGCTCGACCCTTATTCCTGAAAGTTTTGAGTACGTTTACCAGAACATCAAAANAGATGTGCANCTTCAATCGATGTCTGGTGGTACAGATTTGTGTGGATGTCTGGTGGCTGGAGATCCCACGGGCCCAGTTAATAAAGGGGAAATACAGAAGGCTGCTTTAGGGATGGAAATAGAGATCCTTAATGAACANGGAGGCCGAGTACGTAAAGGAGAGCAAGGAGAGCTAGTTTGTGCAAGTGTATTCCCATCCATGCCAGTCCGTTTCCTGAACGACCCTGATGANGAAAAGTATCGAAAAGCGTACTTCAATAAATTCGAGGGGAAGTGGCATCAAGGAGACTTTGCTGAATGGACGTTATCAAATGGAATCATCATTCACGGCCGTTCAGATGCAACCTTAAACCCCGGAGGTGTCAGAATAGGGACCGCGGAAATATACGCTGTTGTAGATACTTTGACACAGATCAGCGAAAGCGCAGTCGTGAGCCAAAACTGGAATGGAGATAACAGAGTAGTACTATTTGTCGTCCTATCAGATGGCTACAAATTAGATGACGAACTACGCGAACAGATTAAACAAGAGCTTCGACAGCAGGCTTCACCTCGGCATGTACCAACAATAATTGAAGCTGTTCCGGAATTACCAAAGACACGCAGCGGGAAACTTTCTGAACTAGCGATCAAAGTTGTTTTGGAAGGAAAGCGAATACAGAACACAGAAGCATTAGAGAATCCAGAGGCATTAGAGTACTTTAGAGATTTGGAAGGACTTCAATGAATCAGAAAATGAGAAGCATGCTTTTTGCGCCAGGCAACAAGTACGAATTGCTCCAGAAGTTTTCTAAAATTCAGCCAGATATTGCAATCATTGACCTTGAAGACGCAGTTCCAGATTCAGAGAAACAGGTAGCGCGAGAAAATCTGCAAAAGTATGCTCAAGAAGACAAAACCGCTGCCACAACTTATGTTCGAGTCAACGCTCTAGTTTCTGAGCACTTCGAAGAAGACATCCGATCTATACCTCCCCAGATAGCTGGCATCGTGATACCAAAAGTAAACGACGCTTCAGATATTGAATGGGCTACGCAAGCGATAGAGCGAAACTCGGTTAGTGCAAAAATATTAGTTGGAATTGAAACAGTGAAAGGGCTCATGTCAGTTCAAGATATTTTCGGCACTGCTTCAGTTTTTGCAGCATATTTTGGGGCTGAAGACTACATACACGATCTCGGGGGGCTTCGGACCGATGGGAACGACGAAGTGCTTTTTGCAAGGACCCAGATAGGAATAAGTAGTCGGCTTTTTGGGGTGCCAGTAGTTGATCAGATCGTGGCTGACTTTTCTGACAGTGAACGATTCATGAAAGAAGCTCAGCAAGCAAAATCGCTTGGATTCACAGGAAAGTTATGCATACACCCATCGCAAGTTCCTCTAGCTAACCAATCATTTTCTTCAACACCAGAGGAAATCCAACAAGCAATAGAGCTTCTAAAAGTCTATGATGAAGCCGTTGCCAACGGGACAGCTTCAATCGTTCATGACGGCCAAATGGTAGATGAGGCCCTTGCGAAACAAGCAAGAAGAATCTTAAGCCAAAATAATGATTAAGTTTCTTTACCTCTTAGAAGAATCGCAAAAATAATCATACCAATTCCAACAACCTCTTTAATCGTCGCTCTCTGCTGCAATGCTATGAAGCCAACACATGATGCAGTGGCAGGAAGAAGTGCCTGCAAAAAAGCAAACCTTGCCTTAGTGATTCTCTGTAAAGCGACCTGATCAATCCCATACGGAATCACATTCCCTAAAATTCCAGTTGAAAGCGCAACTAAAATCAGCACAGGGTGTNCAAACACATTTCCAATGGACGCGAGGGCCGTAGGNGAAATCACCAAACCGCCGATGAGCATACCGACCCCCAATCCATCTAAATGCGCTCCAGATCGGGCAACCCTACTCCCCAAAATAATATAAAGCGCCCACAAAGCACCTGCNGCAAGNGNCAATAAAACGCCCGTTAAACTCCCTTCAGAAGTTACTTGCGCAAGAAAAAGANCTCCCAAACTGGCGATGGCAAGGGAAGCTAAATTTTTGAATGACCTATTCCCTAGAACAGCCACAGCGATGGGTCCTAAAAATTCAATTGCTACCGCATTCCCCAACGGAAGATTATCTATAGCTAAATAAAAGCAAAGATTCATTCCTGCCAGAACAATTCCAAATAGCGCAGTCCAACCCAAATCAAGCTCCTCCATGGAGCGTTTCCATATTCGGCGAAGCAGGAAAAGAATAATTGCTGCGCCGATGACTCGTAACGTCGCTACCAAGGGTGTGCCTACATCATCAAAGAGACTATAAGCAAGAGCTGCACCTAAGTACTGTGAAATAGCTCCACAAATGAATAAAAATTCAGGTGGTGCGGAAGACACAAATTCGCTATTAATGATCTTCGATCTATCAAAACTCACCAGATAACGGTACCCCAAACGACCAAAGCATCCCATTTACCCGCTAACGTCTCTTCTATGACAGAAATGCAAAGCCTCGAACAACTTAAAGAACATCAAGATGAACTTGAGAAAAGCCTCGACAACTATAAAGCACCATTCTCCTTCGGAATTGGTTTAGCGACCAAAGGAAGCAGCGGAGCGATTCTAGACGTGTTATTCCCAGCACCACAGCTCGGATCAGATCCTTACTCATGTGCCGTACTTGCTCACGCAACTAAATGGGACGGAACGACCACAGCATACGAACTCGATAAAGACACCCTCCAGACTATAGAGAGATCACTCACCGTAGCATTAACAAATGTTGATTACGAGGAGGAAACAATAAGATCTGTGAAACTCATATCCGATGCTGTCAACAACACAAGTCCAGTAAACGGCAAAAGAATCGCAGTTGTGAGTTTCATAACCGATTCATCCGATGACCCTTTTGATGCCATTGATAGTTACCTCCGTCTTCACCTTCTCTCTTCACGGCTTGTCCAACCAAACACAATTAGTCTTGATGGGATATTCGGCAAACTTACAAATTGTGCTTGGACTAATCTTGGGCCATTTGAGATAGCAGACTTTGATGCTAAAAGACTTTCACTCATCGCAGATGGGAAGGACGTTTTCGTGCATGGAGTGGATAAATTTCCGCGCATGACAGACTATGTCATCCCGTCGGGCGTTCGAATAGCTGACGCTAATAGGGTAAGATTAGGTGCACACCTTTCAGATGGCACGACAATCATGCATGAAGGGTTCTGCAATTTCAACGCTGGAACACTAGGCGCTTCAATGGTTGAAGGGCGCATATCTGCAGGCGTCGTAGTCGGCGACGGATCAGACATCGGCGGAGGAGCCTCAATAATGGGAACCCTCTCCGGAGGCGGAACTGAGGTTATATCAATAGGTCAAAATTGTCTTCTTGGAGCCGAATCTGGAATTGGTATCTCTCTNGGNGATAACTGTGTTGTTGAAGCAGGGCTTTACGTAACAGCTGGAACGCTAGTCAGAGTCCCGGATGGTTCAACTNTTAAAGCTAAATTGCTCTCAGGAAAAGACGACCTTCTATTCCGCAGAAACTCAACCACCGGAATAGTCGAAGTTCTGCTACGCGGAGATAACTCAAGTTGGCAGGGCCTCAACGAGGAACTCCATGACAACTAATTATTGCTAGAGCTATGGTCAGTCTCAAAAAACTAGGATGGGAAAACTATACAAATCAAGTAATTGAAGGACCTCTATCAGATGACATCGGAAGGGTTCGGCGAGTCGATAGAGGTGAAGTTGATGTGCTTACCTCAGCCGGAGAAATTCGAGCATTATCGGATAGCCAAAGAGCAAAATCAATAACTGCGCCAGTTACAGGAGATTGGGTAAAGGTGCTTAAAGACCCAGAACAAGGCTACGTTGTAGAGTCAGTTCTTCCCCGGTACTCACAAATTGTAAGGCGGGACCCCGCTGAAATTGAACGACCACAGATATTAGCGACAAATGTAGACGCAGTCGCCATAGTCCTATCTGCTGATAGGCCAATAAATCTTGCACGCATTGAGCGGCTACTCGTAGTTGCAGCAACTGGTGACGCAAAAGCTGTCCTAATACTATCAAAATCAGACTACGGCACCCCAGCGGAATGGCGTGATCTAGACCACGAATTTCCTCAAGTGCAAAAGATTAAGACCAGCTCATTCAGCGACGAAGGGAAATCAGATTTGGAGGCATTACTTACACCAAACCAAACCCTTGTTCTGCTAGGGGAGTCAGGTGTTGGCAAATCTACACTCGTTAATTATCTTGCGGGGCAAGAGATGCAGGAAACAAAGGAAGTTCGCCTTAAAGATAGAAAAGGTAGGCACACAACCACAGCTCGTGAAATGATTTTGATCCCCACAGGGGGGATAATTATTGACACTCCCGGTATACGAGGAGTTGGTTTATGGAACGCAGAGAAGGGAATAGACAGAGTTTTCCACTCAATATTTGAAGCCAGCCAAAAGTGTCATTTCAATGACTGCACTCACAAAGCTGAACCTCACTGTGCTGTACAAAAAGGAGTAAGTGAAGGCCATATTTATCATGAAAAGCTTGAACGGTACCAAAGACTTGTAGAAGAAGCTTCGGAACAAACTGAAATTAGGAATAGGCAAAATAGAAAGTTGAGATAGTAACCTAAAANCAGGAAACATCAACAAGAACTACTCATGGATTTCACCTATTCAATAACAGAAAAAGAGTTTGTAGATGAAGTACGCACTTGGCTAGAAGAACACATAGTTGGCGAATTTGTCTCGNTAAGAGGAAAAGGTCTAACGGGGCATGATGATGTACCAGCAGAGCTACAAATAGAATGGGAAAAAGAACTAGCCAAAGGTGGCTGGCTAGGCATAGATTTCCCCAAATCTATAGGTGGAAGAGAGTGCTCATTAGTTGAACAAGTACTTTTCCACAAAACTTATGTCGAAGCGCTTGCCCCTGGCAGAATACCCAATATGGGTGTGACCCTGCTNGGACCGACNCTTATGGCNTTTGGCACAAATGAACAACAAAGTCGCTTTGTCCCGCCAATACTTTCNGGGGATGAGCTCTGGTGTCAAGGNTATAGTGAACCAGACGCTGGATCAGATCTGTCAAATGTTCATACAAAAGCTGAACTACAAGGAGACGAATGGGTCTTAAACGGACAAAAGGTNTGGACATCCCTAGCACAGTTTGCAGACTGGATCTTCGTCGTAGCAAGAACANGTAAAGATAGCAAAAGACACAGTGGCCTAAGCTACCTTCTTGTNCCAATGGAACAGCCAGGAGTTTCGATTCGCCCCATAATCCAAATAACAGGTGGAGCAGAATTTAATGAAACTTTCTTTACCGACGCAAGGACGCCAAAAGAAAACATAGTGGGTCAAGAAGGCGAAGGGTGGAAAGTCGCAATGGGGACTCTCTCATTTGAACGCGGAGCATCAACCCTGGGGCAACAAGTGAGTTTCCGTCAAGAGTTAGACGAGCTTATGGCAGAGGCTAAATCAACAGCCAGATGGGATGANCCTATAGTCAGACAAAAACTTACTGAATCCTACATCGGACTCGAAGTCCTCCGTTACAACCAACTCAGAATGCTTACAGCCTTAGCAGCAGATGGGGTACCAGGGGCTGAACAGAGCATAGGGAAACTGTATTGGGCATCTTGGCATCGTCAATTAGGGGAACTCTGGATGCTCGTAAGGGGNACATCGGGGATGATTGCCCGCAACGGGTATNCGGGCTACGAAGGGAAAGGCTACTCCCTTGACANAGAACAAAGAACCTTTCTTTACAGCCGAGCCCACACAATCTATGGCGGAAGTAACCAAGTTCAGCGNAACATAATAGGGGAAAGGGTGCTTGGGTTACCAAAGGAACCAAAGAACAACTAGCCTCTGCTATCAGNAACTAACCTAAACAGATCATAAATAAAGTACGATGAACAACAAAACCGAAAGGAACACAAATGAGCGAAGCCTATATTATCGACGCAATCCGTACCCCTGTTGGTAGAAGGGGAGGTGGGTTATCTCAGGTGCATCCTGCTGACCTAGGAGCACACGCAATAAAAGGGCTTCTTGAGAGAACAGATTTGGACCCACTTGCAGTAGATGATGTAATAATGGGTTGTCTTGACAATATGGGGCCACAAGCAGGCGACATTGCACGAACTGCATGGCTTGCCGCAGGCCTGCCAGAGTCAGTTCCNGGCGTTACGGTTGATCGTCAGTGCGGCTCTGGCCAACAAGCAGTAAGTTTTGCCGCTATGGGAGTGATGTCTGGTGTTCAGGATCTCGTGGTAGCTGGCGGGATACANAATATGAGCCTAATCCCAATAGGATCGGCTATGGATGTTATGGGCCATGAAAGTATTGGTCATCCAGAAATTGAAGATCCCTTCACTACATCAAAGGGATGGGTGGACCGCTATGGCACACAAGAAGTTTCTCAATTTCGGGGAGCGGAACTCATCGCAAAGAAGTGGAACCTCACTAGAGAACAATTAGAGGAGTTTGCTTTAGAATCCCATGAAAGAGCAGCTCAAGCTCAAGACGAAGGACGCTTCGACAATGAAATTCTTCCATTTGGAGATATCGAAAATGATGAGGGTGTTCGCAGAGGAACCACTCTGGAGAAAATGGCTCAATTACCTCCATTAGAAGAAGGAGGTGTCATAACGGCAGCAGTCGCCTCTCAGATCTCAGATGGAGCTGTGGCTCTTCTCATAGCGGGAGAACAAGCAGTTAAGGACCACGGACTTAAGCCCCGTGCACGAATACATCACATGAGCGTTAGAGGCGATGACCCTATATATATGTTGACAGGCCCTATCCCCGCAACAGAATATGCTTTTAACAAGACGGGAATGACCCCAGATGATATTGACTTATTTGAATGTAATGAAGCATTTGCACCTGTCCCACTGGTTTGGATGCAAGAACATGGTATACCTCATGAGAAAGTTAACGTTAATGGGGGAGCGATAGCCCTTGGACATCCACTCGGGTGCACAGGCGGAAGACTCATGACTACTCTTTTGAATGAGCTAGAACGAACAGGTGGTCGTTACGGACTCCAAACCATGTGCGAAGGTGGTGGACAAGCAAACGTCACAATTATTGAATCGTTAGCCTAATAATTGGGTTCGTACTCCACAGCCTCATCAATTAAACCCCATGCAAGCGCATCAGATAGCGACAACGTTTTCCCGCTCATCGCCAAGTAAGCAGTCTTTTGGGGCCCTATTCTCCTCGGTAGGCTAACTGTTCCTCCAGCACCCGGAATCAAACCCATAGAAATTTCAGGAAGAAATATTTCTACAGATTCATTACCAAATACTCTTGATGCAAAAGCAGGAATTTCAATACCAGCACCTGCACAAACCCCATGTAAATAAACCTCAAGTTTGTCGGCAATGGAATGTGAAGAAAGTGCAGGACTTCTATGCATGCGTATAATGTGCCCATCTGGTGGGAAGTCAACGGAGCCGAATTCGGCCAAGTCCCCACCGGAACAGAAAGACTTTCCTAACCCATGGAGTTTTACCTTTGTTACTGCTTCATCAAATCGAGCAATTTGAAGAAAGTCAAAAAGTTGATCTCGCATGTCAGATGAGTACGCATTAGAACGTTCAGGTCTATTCAAATAGATTTCAAGCGACTCATCAGATCTACTGGCTAACACAACAGGTTTTTCATCTAATACCCGAGCGGTATCGCCTCGTTGATTCAACCATGCCTTGAACTGAGATCCGCTTTGGAGCATCCCATACGAAAGCGACTCTAATACGAGACCCTGTGAGACGTTTTGATAAGCTTTCTGACGCAAAAGATGTGCAAGTACAAGTGCCGGCTGTGTGTGAAGAGAAATCATCTCATCAAGTTCTTGAATAGCAATAGAAATATCCTCCACGAACGCTGGTAGTCGACTAAGGCGGGAATCTGTCAGCAAAATATCAAATGACTTCAAGAAATTGGAAGGTAATTCCTCATCGGAACAATTCAGGATGCCGACAATAACAAGATTTACTGAATTGTTATGATTGACGAAACTACAGAATCTATCAATATCATCAATTCCTGCAGTGGGATCTATCTCAACAAAAATGCAACTCGTTTCGCTCTCGTAGAGTTTCTCGCTCAATGCGATTTCTGTAACGAAACTACAGGCTTCATTGAATGTGAGGATGCTCATTTCGCATCATTCCATATCAAAGTTCTTTCACCATCTCGGCTTTGATGACACGTCGAAGCAGCTTTCCAGTCTCGTTATACGGAAGCTCGTCTACTTGAATCACTTTGTCGGGAGTCCTTGAAGAACGCAGATGCTCCTTAGTGAAGTCTTTAATCGTTGATTCGGAGAAGGATTCCGGATCTCGAGAAACTACAACAGCGATGATAACTTCCCCCCATTCCTCATCAGGAACACCAACCGCAGCAGCATCTCGGATATTCGGGTGATCGAGAAGTACTTCCTCTATTTCTCCCGGAGATATATTCTCACCACCACGTATGATGATGTCATCAATTCTTCCCTCAACGAACAAGTACCCCCCATCGTCAATTGATCCGCCATCGTTTGTGGGAAACCATCCGTCAGCGGTTAACTTTTTCCCCTGTCCAAGATATTCGCCGGAAACTTGTTCACCTCTTACCCAAATTTCTCCACTCTCGCCAATAGGTACTTCAATTCCTTCTTCATTACGAATAGACACTTCTAAACTCGGCAAAGGCTTACCAGCNGAACTCAGTCGCTGTCTCACGCGCTCATCTGAACTTTGAAAAGCTTCCCTGTGATCGTCAGGCCCGAGAACTGAGATGGTCGAACTTGTTTCAGTTAGTCCATAGGCATTCACGAAATTTGTGTCAGGGAGCAAAGTAAGCGCGCGCTCAATAACAGGCCGCGGCATCTTTCCTCCACCGTAAGAGAGCGCCCTTAAGCTTGTGATCTTGACTGAAGAATCATTATCCAGATACTCAACAATTCGCGCCAGCATAGTCGGGACAACCATGGCGTGTGTGATTTCTTCCTCGATGACAAGATTAATCCAGTCTTCGGGGTCGAAAGTAGGTAATTGAACAATCCTTCTTCCGGAATACACTGAGCTGCACATCGCAGCAATGCCTGCAACATGATAAGGCGGTACTGATACTAGTGATGCTTCATTATCCGCAGCACCCATAAATTCAACAGACCCAAGGATATAGGACACCAAGTGTGATTGTCTTAAGACTGCAGCTTTCGGTGCTCCAGTAGTTCCTGAAGTAAATAACAAGATAGCTATTTCCTCTGGGTCCATATTCCAAGAGGGATCAGGGGTAGCCCCAGCGGTCGTGATATCAATTAACTGATCTCCGGTTACCAAACTTACTCCCTCTTTGCCCTGCACAATGCTAGAGAGATCATTATTTGTAACTGTCACAGTAGGTGAAATGCGATCGGCCAATGCCTGAACTTCGTCTGCTGCAAGTCTGTAATTTAAGGGAACAAAAGGCAGGCCAGCCCATGATGACCCGAATAAAGATATAGGNAGACCTAAATTNGANTCTGCTAANAANGAAACGTGCTCNGCNTTNGTTTCCTTGAAATANTNGCTCGCTTTNCCAGCTCGCTCATANAGNTCNTGNTANGTNATNCCGGACCCATCTTTACTCCCAAACGCCACCCTTTCCCCAAAGGCACTGGATGCCATCTCTAGTAACATCATCAAGTTCATTTGGGTCCTTAATCAGAAGCAGGTAGGGGTTTGCTTTCTTTGATGGTTAACAATGCGTCTCCTAAACCCAATGATCCCTCACCCGGCTTGGTGCACAATAACTCAATCGTGTCATCCGCATCGACATATCGCTTTCCCATTTGGGTTCCGTTCATAGCTGCATCTAAAGGACTGGGGTCATCAGGAATAGACCCTGTTGGGTCAACCATGGGAACCCCTCCACACCGAATATCCATTTCAGTTCCTGGAGCCTTTACAGCGATAACTTCGGTTTGGCAAACACTGCTCTTCAATCTACTTCCAGCTCTTATCTCCACTTGTACCTCCCAAGATCATTTACCCTATCATTCCTCAACAAAGCGGTTTCCGCCAATGTCAACTAGTCATCTAGGCTGTAGAAATGCAACGTNAAGATTTCAATGACCCAATTGCAACTTCCATTGACCACCTTGAACGCATATTGGAAATCCTTCCAACTGGCCTAGTTGACAAGAAGCTTGTAACTCAACTTTCAGAAATAAACCCANGTTGGCCCACTTGGCCAAGCCCCGGGCTGTCAAATCTCATAGGTCCACCAAGGGTTGCACTCAAACGATTTGACCTACGTTGGTTGCACAGATTCGAATCCACTATTTCTCTTCTGAATTACTTCGTTAGATCTTTAGGGGGTCCATCTGGAGGTCCAAGTGGGCACTCCTTAATTGTTGAACGAGCTCCACTTCTTGGCCATCGTGGCTGGGGAGAAACTTCTGCAGGGGGTTCATGCAGACTNGTTAAAACTTTGGATGCAACTCTCGCAGTCAATCTGCCAAGACAGGAGGATATATCCTCTGTCTCTGCTTGGCTTCAAGCTGAAGTCAAGGACGATATCTGGAGTGTGATTCAAAGTTATGCCANCAATAGCTCATCTCAGNTCCTCCTTGAACGGGCCAAACTGCTCGGACTNGCTGTTTCTGAAGTGGGAGAAGCTAAAGACATGACTATTGAGATCACTCGTAAATCTTCTNTAGCGGCATACAGTCGCCAACCAAAAGTAGTCGATCTATCTAGTATGTGGGCTGGACCGTTATGCTCATGGTTTCTGATGCGATCAGGAGCAGAGGTGATCAAAATTGAGTCAAGTAAGAGACCTGACAGGGGGCGTTTAAACCAAACACCGTTNTTTCAGAGACTGAATAAGGGCAAAAGCATTACTGCATTTGATTTTGACAGCAAACTAGGCAAAAGCCAGCTTCAAAAACANATCCGTGAGGCAGACATCGTTATTGAGAGCTCACGGCCAAGAGCCATGGAGAATATGGGGATTTCTGCAGAGGAGGAAGTCGACCGGGGAGCTATCTGGTGTTCGATAACGGGATATGGGCGTAATCTGCATCCTAATCGTGTTGGCTTTGGAGACGATGCTGCAGCAGCTGGATGTCTTCTCGCACAGGTNGATAAATCGCTCTGGTTCGTTGGAGACGCAACTGCAGATCCGTTAACAGGTGCAACAGCCGCAGCGTTAACTCATGGACTATGGTTCGCTGGGTCATCTGGACTTATAGATATCTCTCTTGCAGCTACATCACACATGCATACCCATGGAGTAATCCCGAAAGGAATAATGTGGTAATTTGCTAGTTCAAGCGAGGGTCGCTTGGGAAATTTGATAGCCAAGAAACAGGACTNTTTTGGCGACGGAGAACCTTAGACCATAGATCAACGTCTTCATTCCCAAAAATGTCATCTGGGTGAACCTCAACTACAAACCAGGCATTTGCAGCTAGTTCGGCTTCCAGCTGCATCGGCCCCCACCCAGAATACCCAAGATAAGGTCGNAAATTCACAACGCTATCAGGAATAGAATTCGGTCCGGAACCTAAATCTATTACACCAATATTTGCAAACAGTAATGATTCGTTGTCATCTTGACTACCTCTAAACTCACCCAATGCCATAGATGTAAGAGGGTCAACAGGCCCTCCAGAGAATAATGTACAATNAGCGAATCTACTTTCATCCCAAATAGGGATCGCTTGACCTAAATAATCATCACGCGGATCATTTAAAACCAAACCAACAGCTCCAGCTTCGTTGTGATCAATCACGAACACAACAGCCCGATCAAAATTGCTCTCAGCCATAAGTGGACTAGCTACAAGTAACCGACCTGCCGTATTCAGAGCAACGTCTCCAACACATAATCAAGAGAAGCAGTCAAAGCTTGGATGTCGCTGAGTTCAATAGCGGGAAAGGTAGCGATCCGTAACTGATTCCGTCCCAACTTTCTGTAACCACCGATATCAAGTATCCCGTTATCTCTGCAGATGGCAATCACCTCATCTGCGTCAACACGTGCGCTGAGATCTATGGTTGAAACGACTGGACTTCTGATAGAAGAATCAAGCACGAATGGTTCAGCTAATTCATGGTTTTCCGCCCAATTGTAGATGTGGTCTGAAGACATCGTTGACCGATTAGCAGCCCAAGATAAGCCACCATTGTCGTTCATCCATTCAACTTGGCGAACCGTCAAAAAGATTGTTGCTAGAGCAGGTGTGTTATAGGTCTGGTTCTTTCTGCTGTTGTCGAGAGCAATTTTAAGATCCAGGCCGGCGGGGGTCCACCGATTACGGCTAGCAATATCGTCTATTCTTTGCACAGCAGCTGGGGAACAAGCAGCTATCCAAAGACCACCATCGCTCGCAAAACACTTTTGGGGAGCGAAATAGTAGCAATCAACATTATCGGCATCCCAAACGATGCCACCAGCAGCGGATGTTGCGTCAACAAGGACGATCGCCTCATCTGCAGACGTGTTAGCTGGCCTTTGAAGATCCATTGATACGCCAGTTGAGGTTTCGTTATGGGTAAAAGCGTACGTATCAGCATCTGATTCTTCAACAAGCGGTCCCGTTCCAGGTTCAAATTCGGCGACCACTGGCTCGTCTATATGTGGCGCTGCCCTTGAAGCGGTTGCAAATTTCGACGAAAACTCACCGAAGACTAAATGATGGCTCTTTTCAGATATCAGAGAAAATGTTGCTGCATCCCAAAAGAGAGTACTTCCGCCATTTCCCAAAATAATCTCCCAATCATCTGGAAGCCCAAAAAGTACCGATAGCCCATCCCTCAGACGACCAACCATATCCTTGACAGGAGATTGACGGTGGCTTGTACCCATGTACGATTCTGAAAGATTAGCTAATGCATCGAGGTCTGATTTACGGACCAATGAAGGGCCGCTACCAAAGCGTCCATCAACCGGTAGGAGCTCGTTAGGAATAGAAATATTTTTTATAGCCACATAAAGAAAATAGTCTTATCTTCAGCTGAAGTGGCGTAGCTAAAGAGAAATTAAATAGATTGTAATACTCAAGAAGTGTGACATCATTGGTATGAAGCCAACTGGAGGAATCAATTACATGGAATCGAGAATTTCCAAGCGAGTTGGAGCCATAGCTCCATCGGCTACCTTGGCCGTGACGTCAAAAGCAAAAGAACTGAAAGCTGCAGGGGCGCCTGTCATAGGCTTTGGTGCCGGTGAACCTGACTTTCCAACTCCGTTGTATATTGTCGAAGCAGCAGTTTCCGCTTGTTCCGATCCAGTAAATCATCGATATAGTCCAGCTGGCGGTTTGCCTGACCTTAAAGAAGCCATAGCAGCCAAGACCCTCAGGGACTCAGGTTTAGAGGTTTCGCCCAATCAAGTCGTTGTCACCAACGGCGGGAAACATGCTGTATACAACTGCATGCAAGTCATCTTAAATGCAGGAGATGAAGTTCTGCTCCCTGCACCGTATTGGACAACATATCCTGAGCCAATTGCTCTCGCTGGAGCGACAACAACTGTTTTGCCAACTACAGAAGAAACTGGGTTTCGCGTAACTGTCGACCAACTAAACGCATCTCTAACCGAGCGAACAAAAGCTCTAATTTTTGTATCCCCATCGAACCCCACAGGTGCGGTATACCCTAAGGAAGAAATTGAAGCCATAGGGCAGTGGGCTCTAGAGAACAATGTTTGGATATTCGCAGATGAAATCTACGAACATCTCGTTTACGGCTCGAATGTCCATTATTCACTCCCATCGCTAGTTCCTGAATGCGCTGATCAAACTGTAATCCTCAACGGAGTAGCTAAAACATATGCTATGACAGGGTGGCGCGTTGGCTGGATTGTCGCTCCAGAAGATGTAGCAAAAGCATCATCAACCCTTCAATCGCACCAAACATCAAACGTTGCAAATGTTTCACAACAGGCAGCCTTAGCAGCTGTCTCTGGCACATTAGATGCGGTAGATGAAATGCGGTCGGCCTTTGATAATAGAAGGCAAGTGATGTATTCGATGCTCAGCGAAATTGATGGAGTTTCGGTGCTTGAACCGCAAGGGGCCTTTTACGCGTTTCCAAACTTTTCAGGATGTCTAAACCGAGAAATAGCAGGCAAACGAGTAGAAACCACCCTAAACCTTGCAGAACTATTTCTTGAAGAGATACATGTTGCAGTTGTACCGGGTGAAGCCTTCGGAGCTCCTGGTTATGCCAGACTTTCATTTGCCTTAGGGGACAATGACCTAAAAGAAGGTTTAGAGCGAATCGCTGACCTATTGAATGGCTAATGGATAGCAAAAATCAGATACAGCCATACGGAAGCTGGAGTTCTCCTATTTCAGCAGAATCGCTTGTCAAAGGCGTTTCAACTATTTCCGAGATCAAAACAGACCAGAGCGATATTTGGTGGTCAGAATCAAGACCAGAGGAAGGCGGAAGAGTTGCCGTTGTATGCCTTTTTGAAGGACAAGGCCCGAAAGAGATAACGCCAGCGGAAGCGAATGTGCGAAGCAAAGTCCATGAATATGGCGGTGGCGCCTGGTGGGTAAGAGATAAGACATTATTCTATGTGAATTTCAATGATCAGAGAATACGAAAGATTGAAAACGGCTGTGAAGAGCAATTATTAACTCCCGAACCTCCAGAGGGGCAGAGTTGGCGATTCGCTGACGGTAGAGTAACACCCGATGGTGAGTGGTGTATCTGTGTAAGAGAAATTCATCACAACCTCAAAGGTCACCACATTGAACCAGATAATCAACTTGTAGCTATCAAAACCGATGGAACAATGGAAATGAACGAACTTGTCGTCGGGGCTGATTTCTATGCATTTCCGCGACCTTCACCTGATGGCGAATTTTTAGCATGGATTCAATGGAATCATCCATCAATGCCTTGGTGGGGAACGGAGCTATGGATTGGTCATTTTGAGGATGGCGAAATCAAGAAAGGTCAAAGGATTGCTGGAGGTGGCGATGAATCGGTTCTACAACCTGAATGGTCGTCAGCAAGTGATCTCTTCTATCTGAGCGACCGATCTGGATGGTCAAACTTATATAGATTTTCAACAGATGAAGATGAATTAATTATCGGAGGAGAGTTTGATATTGGGATGCCGCTTTGGGTCTTTGACCAGTCTCGATATGTGCTTCGTGAGAAGGGTGACCCAATCGCCTCAGTTACAGCACCAGATGGTGAAACTTACCTGGCAACTCCTTCATCTCTAACTCCATCCGCGTGGTCCTCAATACATCAAATACGAACCATTGATAAAAGTGATGTCATTCTTCTCGCTGCGAGTCATAAAGCAGGACCATCAATAATCAAAGGACTTGAAAAGCAAAAGATTCTGAGATCCCCAAAACCGCACGAACTCGACGATGCTTTTTTACCAGCACCCGAATTGATTCAATTCCCCACACTTGACGGAAACAAAGCGCACGTTCGCTACTATGCTCCCGCTCACTTAAATACCAAAGCACCAGATGATGAATTGCCTCCGCTCTTGGTTCTAGCTCACGGAGGACCGACAGCGAGCACACGAAACGAACTATCTCTGGCGCTACGATACTGGACAAGTCGAGGTTGGGCAGTTGCAGACGTTGACTACCGAGGAAGCACAGGGTACGGGCGCTCCTACATGAATGCACTTGATGGCCAGTGGGGAGTAATTGACGTTGCTGACTGCGTAGCTGCAGCTCGGTTTCTTGTGGCAGCAGATCAAGTAGATGTCAACCGCATAGCAATCAAAGGTGGAAGCGCAGGAGGCCTAACCGTGCTTGCTGCCCTATCAGGCTATGACGACTTTTCTGCGGGCTCATGTAGATACGGAGTTGCAGACTTAGAAATACTTGCGAATGATACCCACAAGTTTGAATCACGCTATCTAGACCGGCTTATTGGACCCTACCCCGAAGACAGGGAAGTATATGTCGCAAGGTCCCCAATCCATCAAACTGAAAATTTTCAAAACCCTATGATTATTCTTCAAGGAAGCGAAGATGCAGTTGTTCCTCCAAACCAATCGGAACTTATCGTGCAAGCGTTGAAAACAAAAGGGATCAGGCATTCCTATTTGCTTTTTGAAGGAGAAGGACATGGCTTCCGTAAGTCAGAAAACATAGTAAAAGCACTGGAATCAGAATATTCATTCTTTTCACAAATATTTGGGTTTGAACCGTTTGATGATATTGAATCAACGCTAATTGTTTAAAGATCAACGAGCTAAAGCCAGTTGCCTACTCATGCAAATCAATGTCCCTGCATCATTCCAAATCAACCCGTCTTCCTCAATGAAACCTCCTGAAGCATGATTTGTCACAAATTCTGCAAGCAGCCACGATGCTCCATTCCACTGCACAGAATCAATATCAACCCTTACATGAATCGTTAAATCAATAGTTGGGGCTATTTTGATTTTGTCAGATTGAAAGAAGATTGGAGGCGGCAATGCATCAGCTGCAGCGACGATCAGCGATGAGGACATTGGAGTAGTTTCTTTGGGGCGAATCCACCACTGCATACGAGAATTATTATTCTCAAACGATGCGCTCAGTGCTTGATTCACAGATCGGATTTCCCACTTTTCGTGAAGACGCGTAGGGCTATCAGTGATCCGAGTCGGTACCGGGCAATCCTCGGGACCTGGAACCTCAGGGATCATTATTTGAGGAGAGTCAATTCCTTCGTTGATGGAAGCCCATGACCCAGTTGCGACCAGAACGACCTCTGAATTCTGGGTCATTTCAAATTGAAGGAACGTAACAGATTTCCCTGTTCGAATTGTTGTAACACGTATTTCTATAGGCCCTAATTTGGGAGGAGTTAGATAGTGAATCGTTATACCGCGCAATTGATATGGCTCTAGTCCCAAATGCATTTCTGCGGCATTAGTTATGAGCGCACCAAGATATCCGCCGTTAGGGCCAACAATAATCCAATAATCCTCAATTATTTCAGTAGCGAATAGACCACTCGATACTTCTTGCAAAATGATGTCGTCATGAAATGCCATAAACACAAAATCCTATGTGTTCAGAGTGACTAAGGATCTTCCATTCTCATACATTATCTGCTGGATCTCGTGCGAAGAAAATCCGCTCAAATCATCCAGAAAATCCATCGGGGACGCTAATCCCTCCGCATGCGGATAATCCGAACCAAAAAGGATATGGTCAACGCCGATAAGTTCTCTCAATTCCATGAGATCATCCTCATAATATGGAGCTACCCAAATATGATTCTGAAAAGTTTTCACCGGATCTTCAACAAAAGCGTAGCCCGCTTGTTTGTACGCTTTCGAAAATCTTCGCAAAAGACCACTAACCCAATCGGAACCATTTTCGATTGTGCAAACACGAATATTTGGGAATCGGTTAAATAATCCTCCACTAATCAGAGCCGCAACAGTGTCGGCAATATTTGAGTAATTTAACAGCCGCTTTAAAGGGTCATATCGGAAAGCTTCAAATTCAGTAGATAATCCCCAATGCGCGAACAGGAAATCATATGCCGCATCTCCGGCATGAAAAGCAGCGGTTATACCTGCATCGTTGACCCGCTTCCAAAAGTCATCAAAAATTGGGTCCGCTGGACTCTTTTGACCGTCAGCAGTTGTCACCGCAGAAGCTCTGAAGTTGATCACTCGAACATTGTTGTCAATCGCAAACTCAAGCTCAGAGATTGCGTGTTGAACATCTGAGAGAGTGATGTACGGAGCGGCAAATAGGCGGTCCTTATAACTAAAACCCCAATCCTCGGCTAACCACCGATTGAAAGCACTGAAAGCGGCCTGCAAAGCAGGTAAATCATTTTCTAGAGCTGACTCCATTCCCACACCCAAAGTAGGAAAAAGAAGGCAACCATCTAGATTTTGCTTGGTGAGAAGGTCTAATTTCGCATCACGATTTCTATATTCTGGCCGATCTGATAGCGACTCTAATTCGCCAAACGCGTCTCTCATATCAGTTACCGACACTTTCCCACGGAAATAATCATCCAAACATCCAGGCCTAGCAATAGGATCAAAAGTCGGGTTAGGAATGAAACGATTAACCTTGCCTCCCACCATTAGCCTCTTTTTACCATTCACGTTCACCCACTGCATTGCTCGTTGCATCATCGCTGGGTCCATGTATCTGATGAAGGCATCCTCTGCTTCGTAATAATGATGGTCGCAGTCGAATCCTTTGAGGCTAGATTGATCCATAAAGTTCCTTTGGGTTTAGCGATTTACTTCGCTAGTGTAATCAATTATTCCCATTATGGCCTCTAAGGATCTTCAATTACAATGTTCCGTTCCGTCATAAGAAGTTCTAGATTAGGAACATGCAACGCATTTTAGTGACAGAGAAAATATCGCAAGAAGGTCTCGACAATTTGCGAAACTCTGGATACGAGGTCGATGAAAAACTAGACCTTTCTCCAGAAAAACTCATGGAGGAGATTGTCGGGGCACACGCTGTCATTATCAGATCGGCAACCACCATTACAGACGAAATTATGAGTAAAGGTGAAAACCTCGTTGTTATTGGTAGAGCAGGAATCGGGTTAGATAATGTAGATGTTGAGTCAGCAACCAAACGTGGAATTATGGTTGTTAACGCACCCAAATCAAATATTTTGTCGGCAGCTGAGCATACGCTTGCTCTGCTGCTGTCTCAAGCTCGCAATATTCCACCTGCAAACGAAGCACTAAAGAATGGCAGATGGGAGCGAAGCAAATGGACTGGAGTGGAGCTAGCAGATAAAACACTTGGGATTATTGGGCTTGGCAGAATAGGAAAATTAGTAGCGCAACGTGCTCTAGCTTTTGGTATGAAACTCGTCGCTTACGACCCCTATATCGCTGAAGAACGAGCCCAACAACTATCCGTTGAACTCGTTTCGCTTGAGCATCTCATGGAAGTATCTGATTTTGTAACAATTCATGTTGCGAAAACACCAGAAACCATAAATCTCATCAATGCAGAAAGCCTATCCAACGCCAAACCAACATTGAGAATAGTTAACGTCGCTCGTGGAGGAATCATTAACGAATCTGACCTTGCCGATGCAGTATCATCAGGTCAAATAGCAGGCGCAGCACTTGACGTCTTTGAAGAGGAACCAACAGTAGAATCGCCGCTGTTTGACCAACAAAGCATCATTGTTACACCTCACCTAGGTGCTAGCACTCAAGAAGCTCAGGAGAAAGCAGGAAATACCATTGCAGAGCAAGTTGATCTTGCATTGCGGGGAAAGTTCGTCCCTTTCGCAGTTAATGTTTCCGCCTCTGAGGCTACTGAAATCGTTCGCCCTTTTCTTTCTCTCGCTGAAAAGCTAGGAGCCTTATTCTTAGGACTTTGCGGGCAACTGCCCGAAAACGTGACTATTAATTTTGCTGGCGAAATAGGTGGTTACGACAATAAGATCACAGAACTCTCTGCACTGAAAGGCTTATTCAGTAATAGCGACGTAACAGTATCTTTCGTCAACGCATTTTCTGTCGCTGAAAGTCAAGGAGTCAATATAAATGCTGTGAGTACAACGGATTCTCTTGATTATCTGAACACAATCACAATCAGTGGTGGAGAACATTCAATAGCCGGAACAGTGGTCGGACTCAAGGGCGAGCACAGGATAGTAATGGTTGACGATCACACAGTCGATGTTCCCCCTAGCGAACATATGGTTGTCCTTCGCAACGATGACCGACCAGGAGTCATCGGTAAAGTTGGCACCATTCTAGGAGAGAATCAGATCAATATTACTGACATGAATGTAGGTAGAAGCATAGATGGGTATGGCGCCTTGATGGTGATCTCAACTCAAAAATCTGTAAGCGAAACGGTAGCGGAAGACCTTATAAATATTGAGGGAGTCACTCAGTGTTCAACTATAAATCTACAAATTTAAGAACAAACTCATCAACGCTGTGATGGTCGATATCCATCAGATTCCGCAGCCTCTGTAGTAGCGTAGCATCTATCCGGAATTGTTCTCTCGTACAAAGTTCCACCGGGGACATGGTAAAGACCGCTACTATCTTTGGCCTTAATAGGATGAGATGATGGGCAATTGCCACTCCCATCACATGTAATCCACTCTCTGGGTTCAACTGCAGATCCATCGATAGGTTCGACTACCTGAGAGGATGCCTCCTCAACAGAGGAGGCGATGGGAGGCCAAGGGAGATCTTCTTCGTCCTCTCCCTCAGTTTCTTCTGATGAACGGCTTCGAAACCAAGAAGCTAACGCGCCAACAATGGCAGCTATGACTGCGAGCTTTAAAATCTTCCGGATAATTCTCATATGAATATCTTAGAAGGAATTCGTGAAATCTAACAATGAAAAAGCAGATATAGTGAAAGTCCCAACCCTTGCTCTCGAAAGAGAGACAAATATGAATGCGCCTCTGTGAGGCGCATTCATTAGTTTAAGGCCTACTAAGGTACAGGAATTATTCTAGGTACAGGAATTATTGAGATCACTGGCAATTGGCCTGGATCATTGCTATCACTTACGTCATTAGATTGAAGGCGACCTACGCTCATAGTCCAAAGCGAATCTTCAATGAAAAGACTTCTTTGGATTTGTAGATCCCAACGGGGATCTGAAGGCCAACATTGTTCTAATCGGTCGGTCGGATCGGCTCCAATAATCTCGATCAGATCGTCGGCAAATGCGCCAAGGTAATCATCTAATTGCTCAACNGGGAGAACCTCACAGNNATCAGATCCGTATCCACCNCTATCAGAAGATTCACAAAGTTGAATATGCGTACCGTAATCTNCATTCCACTCTNCTTGAGCCAGAAANTCCACATTNGTTCCGATAAGAATTTNCGTATCTAGNNCTTCNCAATCCGTTATTTTCANATCGTCGCTAACNTCATGAGATACAAATCCGGTCTCTTGCAGTTTCCCATCATCAGCTACGNCCAAAAGAACTGCNCCNTTTTGTTCAGCGTTAGACCAATTNTGTACTGGCAAAACCGCTAACCGTTCCCTCATNTGGAAAGCCCTGTGGTCATATTCAGCNACTGAATTTGCATTATCAAGCACCCANGTTGAAGTCTCGACTGGANTTGAAGGATCAGANACATCAAACGAACTGACTTTCAAGCCTAAGACTCTTCCTTGATCATCAGCATTTTGCCCGATGCCAAGCACAATNTTTTCATCAACCGGATGAAGATAAGTAGAGAATCCAGGAATCTTCAACTCACCGACTACTTCTGGATTTACAGGGTCACTTAAATCGATTACGTAGAACGGGTCAATTTGGCGGAACGTAACAGCAAAACCTACGTCATCTAATAGCCGAACTGAATAAAGTGATTCACCTTTCCCTAATCCACCAACTTGACCCACCTGAACTAACGATTTGCCTTGTTCCTCCATCACGATCAGCTNTGATTCGCTTNGATTCTGTTCACTCCATGGAGATCCGGTTGTNGTAACAATTCTAAGATATCCATCATGTTCGTCCATAGAGAACTGGTTGAGTAGTGTCCCATTCACACTTCCGGATGCAACGTATTCGGCTGGCTCGTTAAGACCAATNGCGAATCCATGTACATCTGTNGTATANGATTCGGTCCATATTTCGAAATCGTCNTCTNANATGTCAGTNTCAACCCATTTNGTTGTTGCTATGAAGAAACGATCTAATGAAGAGTAAACCGTTTGGCCACTGGCAAGAACTGCAACACCGTCACCAGAAGTCAACCCACTGTTGATATTGAAACTTAATACTGAGAGCACATCGAATCCGGAAAAGGCGTCTGGTTTGTGGAGTTTATCGCAGGGGATAAGTTGACCTGTCTCAATTGAGCCGTTTGAGGATAATTGAAAAGACGGAAGCCAATCTTCAATAGTTGTTTCCTGAATTAGTTCTTTATTGAATCTTGTAGCTCTTTCTTCTGAACCAGGATTACTCGGATATACCCATTCAAGCTGATTCGGGGCACTATTCACAGCCATGCGAATCGTTGAGCCAACTAACCGAGCACTTAAGTAATTACCAGTTATCGTCATTTCACTTGTTATTTCGAGATTAAAAGGATCAGATAGGTCAATTTCAACGATGCGTGTTTGTGGTTGGTAAAAGCCACCGCCGAAAAAGTCCGTGTCTTCTTCTGCAGAGCCTTCGATCATGGGGAGAATAGAATATCCTCCGCCATTTGCGAATAGAAAAGCCTTCTCATCGTGGATAAATAATTCGTAGCCATAGAAATCATCACCAATAGCAATCTGGCTTGTTAAGGAACCGTTTCCACCGTTTACAGCAAAATGTGAAAGCAATCCACGATTTATAACTAGGATTCGTTCTCCATCGGTCTTGATTATGTCAGGTTCATCAACGCCTAATTCCTGCACATTTGTTCCAGTGAAACTAATTTCTCCAGAAGAACCCGAACTCGAACTACTTNCATCAGAATCAAAAGCTGCCGACTCCTCAACAGCCATGGCTACATCAGGACCTGACTCCAATACAGCTATTTCGGAACGCAGGACTCCTTCTTCGAGGCCAATCCAAATAGGAAATCCGCTGTTATCCAAACCGTATGGGCCAACCCGCTCAGTAGCCTCTTCTTTAATATGGTCAAGGACATTTTCGCAATCATCAAAAGGGATGAGTCTGTTTACCAACTGGATATCAGTTGGGTCTAGTTCAACCTGGGACACTTCCGATGTGTCTGAACAAGCTACCGTCAAAAGACCAACTGACAGTAAAGCAATAAATAATCTTTTCATTTTCATCTCCCATTATGATGCTATGACAGTTTTGACGTTATGTCCGAAGCTTTTGTTCCCGAATCAAAGATTTCTTTAAGGTTTATTGTCGTTGGAGCCAACTGTTTCGTTGCTTCTCAAAAGTTTCGATAGCATTTGTGTGCTCTAAGGTAATCCCAATATCGTCAAGCCCTTTTAGGAACCTATCTTGTATTGAATTTTCTAGTGGAAAGTCAATAGTTAAACCTATTTGAGCAACTTCGAGAGTCCGTTTAGCGATATCGATAACGAAATACAAATTCGGGTCACTTTGAACTTGTCGCATAAGTTCTTCTGCGATGTTCGCATCTATCTCTACCGGTACTAAACCATTCTTCGTAGAGTTATTTTTGAAGATAGGTCCAAATCGAGGTGAAATAACAGCATCAAATCCGGCTTGCTGTATCGCCCAGACAGCATGTTCTCGCGATGAACCCGTCCCAAAATTCGGGCCTGCAAGAAGAATGCTCGCTCCTGAATAAACATCATTATTCAAAACAAAGTCTTTGTCATCACGCCATTCTGAAAAGAGACCCTTTTCAAATCCCGTGCGTTCAACACGCTTGAGCCAATCGCTGGGAATAATCTGATCGGTGTCGACATCGGACCTGTCGAGAGGAACAGCGGTTCCTTCAATGATTGATACAGGTTTCATAATAGATCCTCTGGNGTTGCAAAATATCCAGCTATTGCAGTTGCTGCAGCAACACGCGGGGAAACAAGGTGTGTGCGTCCACCGCGACCTTGNCGCCCTTCGAAATTCCTGTTACTTGTACTTGCGCAACGTTCACCGACTGTTAATTTATCTGGATTCATTGCAAGACACATTGAACACCCAGGTTCACGCCAATCAAAACCGCTCTCAATGAAAATCTTATCGAGCCCCTCTGCTTCGGCTTGTTCCTTTACAGCNCTTGAGCCTGGAACNACAAGAGTCCTCACCCCNGAGGCAACGGTTCTTCCTTCAGCAACTGCTGCAGCGGANCGAAGATCTTCTATTCTGCTATTCGTGCAACTACCAATAAAGACAGTGTCAACTGAAATGCTTCTCATTTCNGANCCGGCTTGAAGCCCCATGTAATCTAATGCGCGTTCTGCTGCTTCACGTTCCGCTGGGTCGGTATAATCTTGGGGNTCAGGAANNGAGCCGGAAACAGGAATNACCTGGCCNGGATTTGTTCCCCACGTGACCTGAGGCGAAATTGCTGAACCATCAAGAACAACTTCNCGATCAAAAATAGCATCATGGTCAGTGAACAANGTATTCCAGTAAGCAACAGCTTCGTCCCANTTCTCNCCCTTGGGGCAGTTCTCAAGACCTTTTAGGTANTCGTAGGTAACTTCGTCGGGNGCGATAAGGCCAGCCTTCGCACCAAATTCTATTGACATATTACAAAGNGTCATTCGGCCTTCCATTGAGAGATTCTCAACAACTGATCCTCGNAATTCGGCNATAGCACCTATCCCGCCTCCAGTTCCTACTTCATTCAGTATTGCAAGCACAACATCTTTGGCTGTTGAACCTTCAGGTAACTCTCCNTTTATAGTAATNGACATAGTCTCTTGTACTGGCTGCGGAAGAGTNTGTGTTGCAAGTACGTGCTCTACTTCGCTTGTCCCTATNCCGAAAGCAAGCGCTCCGAAAGCCCCATGCGTTGAAGTATGGCTATCGCCGCAAACAACTGTCATNCCNGGCTGGGTCAATCCTAATTCAGGTCCGATAACATGCACGATGCCCTGATGCGGATCCCCCATAGGGTAGTTTGTGATCCCAAATTCAGCCGTATTATCGCGAAGAGTTTCAATTTGTTTCAAGCTAATTTCATCTGCGATCGGTTGATCAATATTTTCTGTGGGCACATTATGGTCCTCAGTCGCTACTGTCAGATCAGGTCGTCGCACNCTCCTCCCATTCATGCGCAATCCGTCAAATGCTTGTGGTGACGTAACCTCATGAATTAGATGAAGGTCAATATAGAGCAAATCCGGCAATCCNCTTCCTGAGCGGACAACATGNTCACTCCAAATTTTTTNNCTTAAAGTTTTCCCCACAACACTCCTTAACTTTGATCAGTCTAGCGAGTAAGTCAGGGATTAGTTATCAGAAAGCTCNTCNGAAGCATCAAGATTTTCGCAATTCACAACTTCTAAGTCACTNATATNNCCANCAGCTAAATCTGCTGCGCGTGACCATAATTGGACAGAAGGAGCNACGGGGTCTTGAAAAGCAATCCAAGTTCCCGCAGCATTTTTGCCACTAAATAACGCACTTGGAGGAACATCAATCTGCTTAACAGGGGTACTATCACCGGCGCACAGGTACGCATTTATAGTGCTTGAATCTCCATCTGAGGTGACAATTGTTGGCGTGGTTATCGTATCTGATTCAAATCGGTCAAATAGATAAAGAGCCAAGATACCGACAGAGACAAGAAGAATGAGGGATGCTAAAGTGCCCACAATTAACCGTGGCCAATCAGTTCCTAAATAGTAATCATTTGGGTGATAGTAGCTTGTCGGTTGACGTTTTCGCGATCGCTGATTTCCAGGCTGCACGCCGTGCGAAACGGGTGGACGAGAATAGTTGGAAACCTTAACCTGCTTGGAAGGCTTAGAAGGGTAGAGCCCTTGTTTGGTAGACGTCTTCTTGTCTCGCACAGCCGCAGTTGCGTCTGAAATTTTTGTTGGAGAATCTGGATATAGTTCCTCTTCGCTCTCACTCGCACTCCCTGAATTGCTAGCAAGGCCCTTATTGATCTGATCTTCTGATGTCATGTCTTTAGTTTTGCCTAAAAGGTAAAGAAATTTATGTATGGGTGCTAATCAATAGCGACAATTTTGACCTCAAGAAGGCCTCCAGGGGCCTCATATTTTACGACTTGACCTATTTCACTTCCTAAAAGAGCTTCACCTAAAGGTGAAGTAGGCGAAGCAACTTCAGCATCGTCTATTCGTTCTTCAATAGAACCAACTAAGTATCGCTCGACCTCATCATCTCCAACGTATTGAATAGAGACAATCGAACCTTCCCGAACAGAATTCCCACTAGCAGTGTCATCAACAATTTCGGCATTTTCAAGAATAGAGGAGATATGGGCAATGCGGCCCTCCATTTTACCTTGTTCTTCTTTCGCCGCATGATAATCGCCATTCTCGGACAGGTCACCGAGCTCCCGAGCTGTTTCAATTTTCCTCGCTATATCAATACGTCCAGTAGTCGTCAAATGAGAATATTCTTCGTTCAACCGATCAAATGCAGCCTGTGAAAGTTTATGAACTTGCCCCATAATAAAATGTTACCTGTGTTTTAGCGTTTGCGATTCAGAAATTAACTGCGAGACTGGAAGACGGAAATAAAACACATATCATCAATAACACGAACAGATAAACGTAGACACCATTTGATCAATAAAACGCTATCAAAAGTGGAATAGAGGAGCTCTTTTGAGTCACAAAATAGGAATCATCGGAGGAGATGGCATAGGACCAGAAGTTATCAATGAGGGACTAAAAGTCATAGAAGCTGCTGGCATAAGCCTTGACTTGCACAATTACGACCTCGGAGGTTCCAGATACATCAAAGACGGGACGATATTACCTGATTCAATCCTTCAGGAATGGAGAAACCTTGATGCTCTGTATCTAGGTGCTGTAGGTACCCCTGACGTTCCACCAGGTGTAATTGAGCGAGGACTTCTGCTCAAAATGAGATTTGAGCTAGATCTCTATATAAATCTTCGCCCCTTTGTAAAAGAAGCTTCAGAAGATTCAGAAACGCATAATTTTACAGTCATTCGCGAAAATACTGAAGGAACTTACGCTGGGGAGGGCGGTTTTCTAAGAAAAGGTACCAGTCATGAAGTGGCTACACAAGGATCGGTGAACACCCGACTGGGCGTTGAAAGATGTATACGTTACGCGTTCGAACTTGCGGCTGAACGAGAGAGCAAACATTTAACCCTTGTTCACAAAACAAATGTTTTAACTTTCTCCGGAGATCTCTGGGAAAGAACATTTAATGAAGTTTCAAGAGAATTCCCGCAAATTGAAACAGACTATAACCATGTTGACGCAGCATGCATCTATATGGTCCAAGACCCTCAGCGATATGACGTTATCGTCACGGATAATCTTTTTGGAGACATCCTGACTGATTTAGGGGGAGCAGTCTCGGGAGGGATTGGTCTGGCTTGTTCAGCTAATCTCAATCCAGAAAAGACAGCTCCTTCAATGTTTGAACCCGTACATGGGTCAGCTCCCGATATCGTAGGAACGGGGCAGGCTAACCCAACTGCCGCAATTTTAAGTGGGGCGCTTATGCTTGATTTTTTAGGAGAACGAGAAGCAGCGAAAAGAATAGAACATGCTTGCGCACAACCGTCAACGCAAACAGGAACAACAACTGAGATCGGCGATGCAATCGCTACACTCGTAACGACTTAAAGAAGGTAAAAATGCCTATTGAACCAACTAAAAGCATCTGGATGAATGGTGAACTGATTCCATGGGACGAAGCCCAGATTCATGTGTTGACGCACACACTTCACTACGGAACAGGAATTTTCGAAGGCATCCGAGCATATGAGACAGAAAACGGGCCGGCAATCTTTCGTTTGAAAGAACACATGGATAGGTTGATCAACTCGGCCAAAATTCTTTCAATCCCAATGCCGTACACATCAGAAGAACTTCAAGTTGCTGCGAAAGCCGTTGTGAAGGACTCTGGTCTTAGCAGTTGTTACATACGACCCATCGCATACTATGGGTATGGGGAGATGGGGTTGGCAACGAGCAACTGTACTGTAGATGTTGCAATAGCCTGCTGGCCGTGGGGCGCATATCTGGGAGATGATGCGGCTACGCAAGGTGTACGGATGAAAATATCGTCATGGGTTCGCCACGATCACAACATTATGCCGCCCGCCTCGAAAACTACTGGCAATTACGCAAACTCGACGCTTGCAAAAATGGAGGCTTTGAATGCAGGCTATGACGAAGCAATAATGTTAAACAAAGAAGGACTGGTAGCTGAATGTTCAGGAGAAAATCTCTTCGTATGCCGCAATGGCAAAATAATGACTCCTCCGTTAGTTTCGGGAGCTCTTGAAGGGATAACCCAGCATACAGTCATGTCTTTTGTGCGCGATTTGGGTCACGAAGTAACGTTTGAGGCTCTCGCACGATCAGACCTATACACCGCTGATGAAATATTCGTTGTCGGAACAGCAGCAGAAGTTAGCGCCGTCAACAGCGTAGATGACCGCCCAGTTCCGTGTCCTGGACCGATCACCGCACAGGTCGCTGAACTCTATGCCGATACCGTTCGTGGAAAGAACCCGAACTACGCCCATTGGTGTGAGGAAGTTTAATGCCAGCCTTGACTCCAAAGTCAGTAGAAATCTACGACACAACGCTCAGGGACGGAAGCCAACTTGAAGGAATTTCCCTAACTGTTGAGGACAAACTTCGGATAGCTGAACAATTAGACCAACTCGGCGTTCACTTTATTGAAGGAGGATGGCCAGGAGCCAATCCCAAAGACGATGAGTTTTTTCAACGTGCCAAAAGTGAACTTCAGCTCAAGCGATCTGAGTTCGTTGCATTTGGTTCCACACGGCGCGCCAAAGGAAAAGTTGATCAGGATCAAACACTCGCAAACCTAATCGGTGCTGACACGACCATCGTTTGCATCGTCGGAAAATGTTGGGATTATCACGTTACCGAAGCCCTACAAACCTCATTAGAAGAAGGAATTGCAATGGTCAGCGATTCAGTTGAGTATCTCGTAAACCACGGCAAGAGAGTATTTTTTGATGCTGAGCATTTCTTCGATGGATACAAAAACAATCCAGAATTTTCTTTGCGTGTACTTGAAGCGGCTTCAATTGCCGGAGCCGAACGCCTAATCTTATGCGACACCAACGGAGGATCTCTACCCCAAGATGTCTCCAATGCCGTAGCAAGTGTCGCAGGTCACCTCGATACNGGAATAGGGGTCCATTTGCATAATGACACTGGTTGTGGGGTTGCTAACGCACTCGCTGGAGTCATGGCAGGAGCCATACAAGTCCAAGGAACTATAAATGGATACGGCGAACGAACCGGAAACTGTGACCTCGTCTCAATTATTGCCAATCTTTCACTAAAAATGGGCATCGAGACAATCCCATCCCAAAATCTTGACCTGCTAACACCCGTTAGTCATCACATTGCTGAATTAGTGAACATTAGTCTGAACCCTCAACAGCCTTATACAGGGTCATCAGCGTTTGCTCATAAAGCCGGATTACATGTAAGCGCAATCTCTAAACGCCCTGACGCATATGAACACGTTTCACCAGAAAGCATTGGAAACGGCACACGATTCCTAGTTTCAGAAATGGCTGGAAGATCAACACTAGAGCTCAAAGCCAAAGAAATCGGAATTGACCTTGACGGCAAAATATTAGGTGACGTAGTTGAGGTGCTCAAAAAACTAGAATACGAGGGATATCACTTCGAAGTTGCAGACGCTTCCTTGGAGTTATTGATGCGGGGGGCAAGCGGATGGTCCCAAGACTTCTTCAATCTAAAGAAATTCTCAGTGGATATGAATCATGTGGGTTCTGGAAGCCGCGCATGGAACGAAATATCTGTGGACGTTGATACGAGAGCTGTTGTGGATCTTGACGTAAACGGAAAACAGCTTGTCGGAGTCGGAGACGGTAACGGTCCAGTGAACGCAATAGATACGGCTCTGCGCTCGGTGCTGATTGATACCTACCCTGAATTAGAACAAATTTTTCTTGTTGACTATAAAGTGCGAGTTCTTGACACCGAGAAGGGCACAGGAGCCGTAACTCGAGTGTTATTGGATAGTAGTAATGGTGAAGAAACATGGACCACTATCGGGGTCTCCGAGAACATAATTGAAGCGAGTTGGCAAGCGCTTGTAGATTCAATCGTCTATGGTCTTCTGCGTGCCCGCGCTGAACAAAATTGAACTAAAGTTAGGTTATGGCTGCTCCAAAATACGTTCCATCACCTGTTCAGCAGAGAAAATACTATCAATCAACTCGGAAGACGAAGCACTCTTCCGGAGTTCTAAGGCCTGCCGAAGTTTTTAAACATAACGTAAATCAGGAAGGTATGGGTCACCCTGGCCCAGACCAAGGATATGCATTGCGTTTAGTTAAACAGTTCAAAGATAAGGTCTTCCTTGTGTCTGGAGAGCACTGGGAGGACGCTTCGGAAGTAGCAGTGTTGACCGCCCTAAAACGAGCCTCACTTTTTGGAAGAGCCCCATGCACATTCGACATCGAAGTCGGCCTCTGTATTTGGGGTTATTTAGACCCAAATCCAGAAGATGAGCTTGTAGATCTACGAAAAGAAAACTTTGGTCATATTGGGTCAGCGCATAATTACCTCACACGACGCAAGGTTTCTGACGCAATTTCTTCAACAGGACTCAAAAGATCACCGGAACTAATACGAATGGACTACGAACAAAATTGGCGAGCAATGATTGACCCGTCAAAACTTGATGAAAGTTAGTCCATCTTGTCACCTACCCCAACGCGTGTTCGTTTCGCCCCTGCACCCTCAGGCTATCTCCACGTAGGGTCAGCCAGATCAGCCTTATTCAATTGGCTTTTCGCTAGAAAAGTGAATGGGACATTCGTTCTCCGAATCGAAGATACAAACGCTGAATTAGCAAAACCAGAATTCTACGATGCCATAACCGAACCATTAAAATGGCTTGGCCTTCAATGGGATGAAGGCCCTTTCTATCAGTCTCAAAGGTCAGAGAAATATCTAGAAGCAATCAATGCACTATTGGAGAAAGGCTTTGCCTACCGCTGCGACTGTAGCCGTGAAAGTATCGAATCAAGAAATAAGGTTAACGGGTTTAAGGGAGGGTACGACGGGTATTGCCGGAATAGGGAGGTACAAGACGGCCCCAATGTGAGTATTAGATTCAAAACACCTAAGAACCAGTTCGTTAAGATACGAGACTCCATACGAGGCGATGTTACTTTTGACACCAATGAGTTAGAGGACTTTATTATCCGTCGTAGCAACGGAACCCCTGTATTCCTTGTAGCAAACGCTGTTGACGATGCCGATATGGGAATCACGCACGTTATTCGAGGAGAAGACCTCCTTAACACGACTCCTAAAGTAATGCTCATGTGGGAAGCTCTAGACTATGGCCACCCCCCTGAGTACGCGCATCTGCCTTTACTTGTTGGTGAAGATAAGAAAAAACTCTCAAAGCGAAAACATTCAGTTGCTTTAGGCGAATTTCAAACAATGGGAATACTACCTGAGGCAATGGTCAACTATCTTGCCTTGCTAGGGTGGGGTCCAAATGATGACAAAGAGATTAGGCCCGTTGAAGAGATAGCGGCTTTATTCTCACTTAAAGATATTAATAAAGCTCCTGCATATTTTGATATGAAAAAACTCCTTCATATCAATGCAGAGTACATACGAGCGCTTTCTCCCGAAGCATTCTCAGAGATAGCCACGCAATATTTCCAATTAACTGGCTGGCAACCTGTAAATCTTGACCTTCATGTGATCAGCGACCTATCTTCGTCGATACAAGAAAGAATTGAGAAACTCGCAGACATCGTACAGCTTGTCGATTGGCTGTTCAATGAAGAACCAGCTGTTGAGACAGATCCTAAAGAGATTAAGAAAATTTCGAAATCAATGTCGGCAGATAAGGTAGCTGACGTCCTTGACCTCGCAATAGAGCAGCTAGAGAAATGTGATTGGAATGAGGAAGTAATCGGGGAAACAATTAATGGAATCGGTCANTCATTGGAGACTAAGTCACAAGTGCCAATCCGTGTTGCCGTAACTGGAAGAAGGATAGGGTTGCCGTTGTTTAAACCAATGGAAATATTGGGGCGCCAAAAAGTTGTGACACGACTACAAAAAGCTCGGGCGGATTTAGGTTAGTGCCTGATATGCAGGATTCGGATTCCTATACGGACCATAGACCTGAGCCAGAAGCTACTAATTCATCGGAGAAAGCGAGTCCCGTGAAGCTCGCAGCACTGTCCACAGCTGCTTTTGTCTTAGTTATCGTAACATTTGTAGGAGTTACATTTGTTCAAGTTTGGTTTCAGTCCATGCGTGACGAGATCAAAAGTGCTGACGCAATTGTTGTCCTTGGTGCAGCCCAATGGGATGGAATTCCCTCTCCTGTTCTAAAAGCTCGTTTAGACCATGCATTAGATCTCTATGCGAAAGAGTTAGCCCCATATATTGTGACGACTGGATCAAAACAAAAGGGGGACCGATATACGGAGGCATATACAGGGTTGACCTACCTCCTCGAGCGAGGAATCCCAGAGAGCAAAATTATTGTCATCGTGGATGGTTCAAACACATACCAATCATTGAGCGCTACTTCAACTGCAATTCAAGGCGTTGGTCTAGGAAACGAAGTTCTGCTTGTGTCCGATCCCTACCATGCATTGCGAGCAAAGGAAATAGCGCGTGAAGTAGGGCTCGACCCATCATTCTCTCCAACTGAACTTGACAGCTCCTTTGAGCAACTAGCAAGAGAAACTATAGGCACATCCATCGGCCGCATCATTGGTTTCCGACGAGCAAGCACATTAAGTGAATGAGTACCCCGTACGGGATTTGAACCCGTGCTACCACCTTGAGAGGGTGGCGTCCTAGGCCGCTAGACGAACGGGGCAAGGACTTCCTATCTTACTTGATTTGCTCGGGGAGGAGGACTTGAACCCCCAATGACTGGACCAGAACCAGTTGTGTTACCAATTACACCATCCCCGAAAATCTTTAAACAGTGATGAGATAGCCTAACCATATCTTGAACCCCTACCCAACATGACTCTGTTATTCGTCAAAAAATATTTGTATCTCAAATTCTGTTCGTAAAAAGTCGATTGAGGTTCCAAATACAGGTCCGGGATCGTACTTTCCTCGTTTTCCTTGCTTTTCTGGAGGAATATATTGTTCTTTCGTAGGATCATTTGGGATTGGTTTTAGAAAATGTGACACCTTTTCGAGCAAGTCAGACTCGTTTAGTCGCAGTAATTTGCGGGNATTTACCTTTGCCTCAATCGCTGTAGCTTCACCATTTACTAAAAACGAAAAGTGAGGAAGCCAACAGCCTGAAAGCTTTTCATGATCTAAAAGGTTGTTGTANAGGGTCGCTTCCGCTAAGTTCTTGTTCCCTGTTAGCGTCAGCCACCACACCAGTAAATGTTGAATGTATTTCGCAACCAGAATAGGTGCTGTGAAAGTCTGAAAAGGTTTTAGCATGTACGCCATATTGCTTTCTGTTGCGATAGAGAGGACAGGGCCAATTGAAAGCTCAGCATAATATAAGGAAATATCGATTCGTTCAGTAAATTCCTGCCCTGGGTTGTCTCGGTGTAGATTTCGCATTTCCCAGCGTGAAATTTCGGTTAACGATTCNGGGCTTTGCTTTTCAGAACGTTCCTTTTTCACTCTCAAATCGTAAACGACGGATGTGACAAGATTAGTTCTAGTTTGAGTGGGNTATCTAGAAAATGAAAACCCCCGACCAAAGTGGTATGGCGGGGGCTTTCGGNTTGTACTGCACTATAAGTGAAGCTGTGCAACACATTNGAAGTGTATTACCTTTTTCCTACATTAACTAGTTTGTTTTGTGTCTATCAGGTTCCTGTTGGGTANGGGGGGTAACAACTATTGAANCCTTTCCATCGGTAGGATCTTGAACTTGTGTCCCAGTTTCCAATTGAGCTTCTTTGTTTTNTGTTATTTCTTTTTTTACTCATATNNCAANTCTACGAAGGGCAGATCTTTGTTTTACATGAAAATGATGTGACAGGTGACGGAGTGACAATTGTCACACTGACAAAAGATGCAAAGCCTTCCAATCAGGCTTATTTTAGGAACATCCATTAAATTTTCACAAGGAGGAAATCTTGGACGATGTAATGCTCGTAGGAAGTGATTACACACTGGTATATAACGTTCTCTCGTTTGGAACGGCTGTAATGTTCGGTGCTTTTGTTTACTTCCTTACACAGATGAAATCAGTTAGTAAACAATATCAAGCAGGTATCGCCGTTTCGGCAATAGTTGTTGGTATCGCTGGCTATCACTACTACAGAATCTGGTCAGATTTTGGTGAAGGTGTGATGAATGAAGGGTATCGATATGCCGATTGGTTAATCACCGTACCGTTGCTCATCGTAGAACTTCTAATTGTNCTTGGAGTTGCGCAAAAGGATCGAACAAGCCTTATGCTCAAGCTAGTTCCAGCATCAATTCTAATGATTGGACTGGGGTATCCCGGTGAAGTCGCAGACGGTAATGGAGCCAAGTGGACCTTCTGGATCCTGGCGCTCATACCTTTCGCCTACATTTTGAAAACTCTTTACGATGAGTTGCAGAAAGCAGGTCAGCGTGAAACAGGGGCAGTTGCGAAACAAATCAAGAATGCAACATATGTTCTGCTAAGCACGTGGCTCGTTTATCCAATTGCCTACTTGTTCCCAATCTTTGATGCGAATTCAGAGGCGTTGGAAACACTCCGACAAGTTGGATATACATTTGCTGATATCACATCCAAATGCCTTTATGGCCTTATGATTCTTTGGATTGCGAAAGCGCGAACAAACGCTGAATCAAACGCATAANTAAAGTAATCCNATTAGTTTAGTTAGTTGACCAGCCCCTAGGGCTGGTCAACTTTCGTTTTGGTGATGAAGGGTTCCAAAGCCTTGAAATNTTNGAACTTCAATCCCAGAGGAACACGGTACACAGCAAACCCCCGGAGCAAGGAGCGAGTTCCGGGGGGTTACTGTTTATTGGTTTGGAGGGTGTAAGTCCAGGGGGGCTTACATCTATATTTCTATCAATCCAAAAGCCGAATCTTGCGGGTCTGTGACCTTCAACACCCGTGCCATTTGTCATAAACTTTGGTTAATCTNCACTTTGATTTAAAGATCGGTTAAGTACTACGATCCCTCTCAGTCGCCCATAGTCTGTTGCCGACAACGTGGNTCCACCGCATTCCCGATGTACCATATCCAAACGGTTTATGAGGTCTTCCCCGGCTAGCGGGTTAGGTGATCCGCTTGCTATCAATTCACGTGTCGTTTCCCAGTTCTCTAGCCANTTTTCTCTGAAAGCTACTGGGAAAAGACACTGTTGAAGAAATACCTTAGAGTCTTCAAGCTGAAAGTTCTCTTCNAAGAAGACCTCTGTATTATCGACAACGTAATCCTGAGTATCTGAGTTAGTGCTACAAGAAAAAAGAGCGGTCAACAGGATAGTCGCTGGCAAAAATGAGANNANCATTCTTTTCATACTTCTAAATTATCTTGAAGAAGTAATCTTTCGTCCAGATGGAAGTGTTACATAGGTAACATCAAGATTGCATATAAATTCTAACCTTTTAAGAACGTGACTTTTGTGGTGTCAACATGAACGCCTGCAGCTATACGATCAGCCGTGAATTGTTCATCTGACATAAAAGCTGCCACGGTCTCTGCATCAGGCGTTTCCATGACCAGATGCAGCATCTTTTCGTTTTCTGCTTCAACGCCTTGAACTAAAACACGTCCCCCAGCCGCTTCAATCTTTGGCACTGCTTCACCATTGAACCAAGTACTAAAGGTTTCATAGTCATCTATTTCTTCTTGCAATAAAAAAATCATCATTTCCTCCAAATTCCTTTTTCTTAATTTAAACCGATAGTTGATTTGAGAAAAGTTTTGCGACCATTATTAACATTCTTGTAACCGCTAGTTTTATTTAGCNTTTGGTTTTCTTTGGTTTGGTCTTCGCGGAGATACAGGATTTGATTGCCGCTCTTCAGGAGGTTTCCATCTCACCCTAAGATATTTCTGGTAGGAAATTTGGGTCAGTGTCTTATTCAATTCATGATCCTCAAACATTGAATATTGCTTTTGGTAGTTCCTTTGGCAGGAATGACACCACATTTCACTGAACGTAGGTTCTTCCCCACACTTCTTGCACCTTTCCATTCACCGATTCAAGTACACGCATACGACATTCTTAGCGTTAAACGTATGAGATANCACAGCATGATCCATGACTGAGCATCATTCTAAATAAGGGATATCTTAATGCGACTATTTNGGTGTTGATCGAAGGATGCGTCTGACCACTAACGCTACGGGTATAGCCACTACGGCGATAATGACAAGAAGCCAAAGGGTTTGATTAGCTGCAGATTCATCACTATTTTCTAGATCTTCCACATCTTGGCTGGGGGTTGCGGGTCGTGGTTCTGCATTCTCAGGTGGTATTTCCGGCTTTTCATTAGCGGTCTCTGGTGCTGGTGCCGCAAGAGTTTCGGNATCAGAAGCGACAGAGTTTTCGTTCTCGCTCTCTCGAAGGGGGTCCGAATCAGAGTTATCGTACCATTCGCCAAGCCTGTCTGATGTTTCCGAAAAGGATGAAGGCCGTTCACCAGCACGTTGAACTGGTGTCCCAAATTGCTCTTTGATGCCAATGGCTATGGTGAATCGTGCAGGAGCTCTCGACACAATCATCACGTCATATACGCCACCCTGAGCCGTTCCTCGTTCTTGGATCAAGGTGAAGTAGCTAGTGTTTGTAAAAGGTTCATCAAATCTGGTTCGNATACTTGGGTACAGTGTTCGTTCAGAACCATCTGGNATAATGAGCTGGAGGAATGGAAGTTGGTCTTGTTGAAGTGATTGTTCCGGGTCTAGAGCAGGGATGAGGAGTTCTAGTTGGAAAACATCGCCGTCAGCGAAATTCGCTTGAAACCCTCTAGTTTCGCCTTCTGCTAGGAACTCGCCATATAAGGCAAAAGATATTGTGCCATCTGGCAGTAAAGGNCCTTGCGAGGGCGTCTCTTGCTCAGGTAGCAGAAAAAGGGGATCATGAGCGTGAGATACTGAAACCCAAAGAGTCANAAAAAGTATGAAGCTCANCACAAGCGAAGTCAAGGATAAGAACCTACGAGAAAGACTGAACAGCATATTCATGACATTAACGATGCAACGCAGAGGTGTCATGCTCGTGCTGTCGTGATTTTTGTCACAGTTAACGTAATCGTGTTGGAATAAGCAGGCGATAATCTATCGTGAAGAAATGTCACAGAANCAACTAAAAGTAAGTCTTTTGCTGGTTCGCATAGCTTTTGTTGTAGCTACCGTTCTCATCTGGCGTGTGTCATCTGCCTATCTTCCTGCTGCTCTGGGTTGTTGGGTCGTTAATAGACTGCTCATGAAACAGATAGTNAGCAGTGATGACGATGAAACTGTCGTCGTTTAAGCCGCTTTCGTTTTCTCTGCTGCGGTTCTGAAACTATTCTGAGGATATGAAACGATTTTTTATGAAACAGAAAGCCGAAGACAAGCGCTCATTCTTTTTAGAAGATGAACTTCTAGATTACATTATNTCGCACAGTGCCCCTGCTGATGAGGTCCAAGAAGCCCTCATTGATGAGACTGCGGAACTGGGTTGGGTTTCCCGAATGCAGATTTCAGTTGATCAGGGACATTTTCTCACAATGCTTGTCAAGGCTATTAGGCCAAATTTTGCAGTTGAAATCGGAACCTTCACAGGATTTTCCGCAATCTCTATAGCGCGCGGATTACCTGAGAATGGTTCACTGCTATGCTGCGATATTTCTGAGAAATGGACTGAGATTGCCAGAATCTACTGGGAACGAGCGGGACTTAACGACAAGATAAAATTAGTCCTCGCACCCGCCATGGAAACTCTTGATAACCTTCCTGAAGATACGGAAATAGATTTTGCTTTTATAGATGCTGATAAAGGGAATTATAAGAACTACTACGAAGCAGTTCTAAGCCGCCTTTCGGACCATGGCATGATTGTCATCGATAATGTGCTGTGGTCAGGGAGAGTGATTGATGAAAGCGCAAACGATGATGACACACATGCAATCAAAGATTTCAACAGTTATGTACGCAGTGATGGTCGAGTGACCTGCACAATGTTGTCCATAGGCGACGGGGTGACACTAATCCAAAAGAAATAGGAGAGGGGAAAGCAACAGTCTTTCAAACGCTAATTCGTAAATCGCAACAATATAGGACTTATAGTGCCGCTGTTAATTGCATCTCGGGCATTAGCAAACATTTCAGGCATTCCCGTTCCCATAAGGTGACCCAAATTCACCGGTGGTGGTTCTGATGGCGGATTATTAAAAAACGACACAGCCATCTCTGCATGATCATCAACTGTCAATAATTCGAGCCCTGCGTTTTCTGCAGCCTTTATATATGCATCTGTGGTGTCTACAAAACTGTATTCTGGTGTCGAGGACCATGGCATTGGAAAAACGAGATCATCTTCCCCGGTTCGCATGACATCGTACACCACAATTGACCCATTGGGTTTCGTCACTCGGGCTATTTCGCTAAAGAGCAACTCCTTATCGGAAATATTCATTCCAACATGGAGCATGGTTGAAGCATCAAACGTGTCATCATCAAATGGGATTGATGTAGCAGAACCAACTTGGAAAGACACCCGTTCAGTCATGCCTACCATTTCAGTTATCTCAACTGCGGCTTCCACAAATTCAGGAGTTAGGTCTATTCCCTCTACTGTGACACCAAGGGTATTTGCGATATAGCGGGC